>CANHNJ010000016.1 GCA_947462105.1 Alphaproteobacteria bacterium | reverse complement strand
GCAACAGGCTTGCCCTGTGCCAGCAGCACATCAACCTGCCGTAGCTTCCCAACTATCTCTTCAGCACTATGCCGTTTCCTAGCCATTCCTCTTCTCCTCCGTGGTCAAAACCATACTTCAGGTCGGGCCACTTCAAAGGGGGCAGGCCACTCAGCGCGGCCCTGCCGCTGCCGTCTTCACAGCGATAGACGAACGCCAAAGCCATGGCTGGGGCTGGCGCGGGTCAGACCGATGGTGGTGTAGAGCGTGACACCTACGCCACCAAGAAAATGCCAGGTGAAATAGGGATTGAGCGATGCATAGTCTGGTGCTCCCTGCCAGGTGCTTTGCTGGAGATCGAGCATGGCGCCGCCGCCGAAACTGGCAATCCTGACATCGACGCCGGCGGTAGCGTGGGCGCCGCTGTGCAACTTGACCGTATTGATATCGCCAATCCACAAATAGCCCAGCGAGCCATAGGCAGTGAGCCAGGGCGTCAGGGTGCGATAGAGATTCAACTGGGCGCCGAAATCGCCTTTGCCGGTCCCTAAGCCGCTGCTCGCGGTCGGCAGTTTCGCGATGCCACCGATTTCAATGGCCGGAACAAATGCGTCCTCACGGTGCAGGAGCCAGGCCCCGCCGATGGTGAAGTCGCCCAGCCCCGAGCGGTGCTTTGGTTCGGTGGCGGATGGCGCCATCACTACCGGAAAGAAGTAATTGTCGGAAATTTTCCCCGGTCCCTGGATATTTATAAAGCTCGCTGTCACTTCCATCCGCAGGCGACCCGCCTGCAGCATAACCGTCATCGGCAGCTCGATCAAAGTGGTGCCGGTGGTATTGCAGGTGACCGACTTGATTTTCACCTCACATTTGGCGCCGTAATTGCCGGCGCTGACGTTCAACCCGGTCGAAAGGCCCCAATCGAAATGACTGGGGGAGGTACGGGGAATGCTGAGGGTGTGAGACGGAAGCAACTGGGCCGCGGCAGGCGTCAGGCCGAGAAGCTGTAAGGCCGCAAAACAGCAGACGAGGCGCTGGCGCGCCGTGCGGGAACTCAAGGCAGCCATATCACTCCACGGATTTCGAATCAGTGCCGAGATTAAGTTTAAGTCACGCGCTTAGGCGGGTATATTGGGGCCAGGCTCGCATCCGGAGGGGATGGCGCCGCATAGTCCATTTTCAGGCGCTCAATAAGGCCCCTAGTGGGGCGGCGGCTGGTTAGGCGCTTGGAGTGTCGGTGGTGGAAAAATCGCCTTACGGGTTTTGTAACGGAGCACTAGGCTGGCTGGCCGTCCGCCACCGCGCAACAATTTCTAGCAACGAAGTTTTAAGATGACCCCGCCTCACTGCCTCGCCCATCGCACGATAAGCTCGACCTGCTAGGCAGGTTTCGTCCGGCGCGCACCCGCCGCCAACCCGAAAGCATAGGCACCGACCGCGGGCGCCGGCCCCACCACAGCCATTCCCAGACTCGCCCAGCGCCATCCGCCCGCCCGGCTAGGCAGGGACTCAGCCAGGGCGAATGGCTGTCAGCGGAGTCCGTAGAGTCTGTGGCGGGCTACTCCACGCGATCCTTCGCCTTAGCCTCGTCGACGGTCTGCCACTGCATATTAGCCGGGGTATCCGGCCCGCCGCGCTTCAGGGCGATCACATGGTCGATGATGTAGCCGGGGCATGGGCCTGTCGGCAGATGCGTGGCCGGGCAGGGATGCTCACGCTTGAAGGCTGCTCTGGCGGCTTCGCTACGCTCTATGCGCCCGCGGGCATCGCGGTGGATGGCTGACGGTACGGGTGCCGGTTCGACGGCTGTGCAAGCTGATAGCAAGGCGAAGGCTAGAATGAGGTGGGGGTAAGATGTTGAGGAAGTATTCATTATTCCTACAATCTATCCCAGCGCCACAGGCTTTTCCGTGCCAACCCATCTGGATGGAGCGCCAGCTATGCAGCTGTCTCAATTACGCTGGTACAAAATATCCGGCAGGCCAGCTGCATTCGGGCCTCAAGCCAAGAGTGAGTAGCAGTACGCTAGTGAGAGCGAGTCGCGTGTCCGGCCCCCATACTGGTAGGCAGTGACGTGGGTAGTGATCATTGGTATGCGGAAAAATTCCGGGCAACCCAGGCATGAACGGATGGTTCATCCGCGATGAAAGGCCCAAAAGATAGCGCAAGCGAACGTCTGCTTTTGGCGCAAAGCGGGCATGGCAGCCTATGACCCAAAGCGGACATTGAGTAAGGTATCCTGCCTGCCCATCGATAGCGACTTGATCCAGTGCAATGTGGTCCAGGTCAATTCTCCATAATTCAGTCGTAAAATTCTGGAATTGGCTCATGCCTGTTAAAAGCTGTCGATGCTGCAACCCTGCGCCGTTGGCTGAGCGCGTCCGAAACTACCGCTGCTTGCAGTCACAGGCTGGCATTTGGGTCGCTAATATCAATCTGCCCCTCTGTCAGAAGGTCGGCTGAAGACTTGCCCAACCTGCCTTGAGCACCTTCTTGGCATGCACTACATATTTCCTATCACGCGGGCGGCGGCTTCGTCGTAGGCGTAGAACTTTCCCTTCAGCAGAGAAACCTCGCCCATGTATAAAATTATGGCTCTCTTGGCGCTAATGCTGCTGCTTACCAACGGGGCGCAGGCCGCCATCATTACGGTCACGCAGCAGCAGATGCAGCGCCTGGGCATTCGCACCGCGCCGGCACAGCCTGCGACATCCCAGCCCGCGGTTTCCGTGCTGGGGCGGGTCACGCCGGCACCGGACTCGCGCATTCCCGTATCCGCTCCATTTGCAGGGTCGGTGCAGAGCTTGATCCGGCTCGAAGGTGAGAACGTTAAGAAGGGCGAAGCCTTGGCCGTGATCGCCAGCAGCGACGCGGGCGCGGCGCTGGGGCGCCTGCAGGGTCAGGAAGCGCAGTATCGCAGCACGAAGGCCGCTGCTGACAGGGCACGCGCCCTTGTGAAGGAAGGCATCGCACCCCCGTCGCGCGCAGAGGAAGCGATGGCGGCCGAACAGGCGGCCGCAGCCGAACTTGCCGCCAGCCGCAGCGCTATGGCGCGCGCCACCCGGACGCCGGAAGGCGGCTATCGCCTGACCGCGCCACAGAGTGGTCGCATCACGTCTGTGCAGGCGCATGTGGGTGACCAGGTGGCCGCCATGCAGACACTGATGACCATCGATACCCGTTCTGAGCTTTGGGTCGAAGGAGCGCTGCCCGCCAGCGCCGTAGGCCGCATTGCGCCGGGCGATGGTGTGCGCGTGGATGGGATGGCCGGTGTCGCTGGCGAAGTGGTTGCTGCGGGCACCTTCATTGATCCCAAGACCCGTTCCGCGACGATGCGCGCCCGGCTGACATCGCCGGGCGGGCTGGTTGGGGGGCAAACGGTACGCCTGACGCTGATGCAACGGGCGGCCTCCGGCAGCCTGACCGTGCCGCGTGATGCAGTGATGGAAATGTCGAGCGGCCCAGCGGTGTTTGTGGTGCGCAGTGGCGGCTTCGAGGCGGTGCCGGTGAAGGTACTGGCGCGCGGGCCGGCGGATGCCACCGTTAGCGGCAGGCTTGCTGCCGGCGACCGCGTCGCGGTATCTGGCCTGAGCGAACTGAAAGCGGCGAGCGTGCGGGAATAGCCATGCTGCGCCGAATCATCGAACTTTCCCTGAGCCAGCGGATGCTGATGCTGGTGCTTGCGGGTTTGCTGCTGGCGGCGGGCGGCTATGCCTTCTCGCGCCTGCCGATCGACGCATATCCCGACATTTCCACCACCCAGGTGAAGATCATCCTGAAGGCTCCGGGGATGACGCCGGAGGAGGTCGAGCAGCGCGTGATCGCGCCCCTCGAATTGGAGCTGCTGGGTATCCCCGATCAGGTGATCCTACGGTCCATGGCGAAATATGCCATCGCCGACATCACCATAGATTTCACCGACAGCACAGATGTCTATTGGGCGCGCCAGCAGGTGGGCGAACGGCTGTCGCAGGCCATGGACAGTCTGCCAGATACGGTGAGTGGCGGGCTTGCCCCCATTGCCACGCCCTTGTCGGAAATCTTCATGTTCACCATCGAGGGTGGCACGCTGAGTCTGGCAGAGCGGCGCACCCTGCTGGACTGGACCATCCGTCCCGCCTTGCGCACCATTGCCGGTGTCGCCGATGTGAACGCACTGGGTGGTTTTGTCAGCAGCTTCGAGGTGGTGCCCGATGATGCGGCGCTGATCTCGGCGGGCTTGCGCGTCTCCGATATCCGCGACGCCATCGCCGCTGCCAATCGCAATGACGGCGCAGGCCGCGTCAATGAAGGCGAAGAGGCCCTGATCGTGCGTGCCGTGGGCGCAATCCAGACGCTGGAAGATTTGCGGCAGGTCATCGTGCCAACGCGCGGTGGCGGCAGCGTACGGCTGGGTGACGTGGCGCAGATACGCACTGGCACTCTGACCCGCTATGGCGCGGTGACCCGCGATGGCGTGGGCGAGGCGGTGCAGGGCCTGGTGCTGGGCCTGCGCGGCGCTGATACCGGCGCGGTGGTGGCTGGGGTACGCGCCCGCCTGCAGGAACTGGAAGCAAACCTGCCCGAGGGCGTTCACATCAACGTTTTCTATGATCGCGCCGATCTCATCAGCCGTGCGGTCAGCACCGTGGAGCATGCCCTGCTGGAAGCAACCGTGCTGATCGTCGTGCTGCTGCTGCTGTTCCTGGGCAACCTGCGTGCCGCCATCGTGGTGGCGCTGACGCTGCCCTTTGCCGCGCTGATTACTTTCCTGATGATGATGCTGTTCGGCCTGACTGCCAACCTGATGAGTCTGGGCGGCCTGGCCATCGCCGTCGGGATGCTGGTGGATGCCGCCGTGGTGGTGGTCGAGAACACGGTGGAGCGGCTGGGCCATCATCGCCAGGACGGCAAGGTGCCCTATCTTCATGTTATCTACCGCGCCGCGTCGGAAGTGGCCGTGCCCGTGGCGTCGGGCATCGTCATTATCTGCCTGGTCTTTCTGCCGCTGCTGTCGCTGCAGGGGCTGGAAGGCAAGCTGTTCGCGCCGGTGGCGTTGACCATCATCTTTGCCTTGTCGGGGTCGCTGCTGCTGTCGCTTACGCTCATTCCCGTTATCGCCTCGCTGGTGCTGAAGCCGGGCGTCCATGGCGAACCATGGCTGATGCGCAAGCTGATGCCGCTCTACTCCGGGGCGTTGGCGGCTGCCCTGCGAAAGCCTATACGGCTCTATATCGGCGTTGGCTTGGCATTCGCCGTAGCAGCGTTGGCCTATATCTCGGTCGGCAAGACTTTCATGCCGACCATGGATGAAGGCTCCATCATTATCCAGCTGGCGAAGCTGCCCTCGATCACGCTGGAGCGGTCTGTTGCCGTGGATCGTGCAGTGCAGCAGGCCGTGCTGGCCCAGGTTCCCGAAATCAGTGGCGCCGTGGCGCGGGTGGGCAGCGATGAGATTGGCCTTGATCCGATGGGCCTTAACGAAACGGACCTCTTCCTAACGCTCAAACCCCGTTCGGAGTGGCGAACAGGTAGCAAGGAGGACATCGTCGAAGCCCTACGCGTAGTCATGCAGGAATTCCCAGGCGTGGACTACGTCTTCACCCAGCCGATCGAGATGCGCACCTCTGAAATGCTTACCGGCAGTCGTGGCGACCTTGCTATAAAGGTCTTCGGACCGGACTTGCAGGCGTTGGGCCGCCTTTCGGAAGAAATTCGCGCGGCGGTGGCCAAGGTTCAGGGCGCATCGGAGGTTTTCACCATGGCCGGCGATTCCGTGCGTTATCTGCAGACCGACATCGATCGCATGGCGGCCGGCGATGCCGGAGTTTCCGCCGAGGTTCTTCAGGAAGAAATGCGTGCCCGGCTGGAAGGGCTGGATGCCGGCGTCGTCATCCAGCAGGGGCGCCGCGTGCCCATCGTCATCAAGGGCGCCGCGGACCTGCGCAGCCGTCCCGAACTGCTGGGCAATGTTGCCATGGTAGGCGATGAGGGTAGGGTAGTGCATGTCGCTGACGTGGCAAAGATCACACAGCCCGAAGGCCCGGTGCGGATCAACCGCGAGAACGCCTCGCGTTTCGCCACCGTTCAGGCCAACGTGTCGGGCCGCGATCTTGTCAGCTTCGTGGAAGCCGCGCAGGCAGTGGTAACCCAGGATGTCAAGCTGCCCTCTGGGTACCGGCTGGAATGGGGCGGCCAGTTCGAGAACCAGCGACGCGCGGCGCAGCGTCTGATGATCGTGGTGCCATTGGCGCTGGGGCTTATTTTCCTGGTTCTTTTCGCCACGTTGGGCTCGGTGCGCCAGTCGCTGCTGATCCTGGCCAACATTCCGCTGGCGCTGATTGGTGGCATCCTGCTGCTGTGGCTGTCAGGCGAATACCTGTCTGTGCCGGCCTCGGTAGGTTTCATCGCGCTGCTGGGGATCGCGGTCCTGAACGGCCTGGTGCTGATCGTCTATTTCAACCAGTTGCTGGCGCAGGGGTTGCCCATGCGCGAGGTGGTCTATGACGGCGCGCGGCGGCGCCTGCGCCCCGTGGTGATGACGGCCGCGATCGCGGCATTGGGCCTGGTGCCGCTGCTATTCGCGACCGGTCCCGGATCGGAGATCCAGAAGCCGCTGGCCATCGTCGTGATCGGCGGGCTAATCACTTCCACTGTGCTGACGCTTTTCCTCCTGCCGATTCTGTTCCAGCGCTTTGGCGTGGCCCGCGTGAAGGAGGATATGGTATGATCTTGACCAAGCTTGTCCTGTCCTGTCCCGGCGCCATGGCCGACACGGTGGTGGAGTTCCTGCTGGAAAGCGAATGGGACGCGCACGGCTTTACCACGGTTCAGGCCGCCGGACACGGGGCGGATTTCATCAACGCAACCTTGCGGGAGAAAGTGCGCGGCAGCGTCGATACCGTGCTGATGATGCTGATCCTGCCGGCGGCGCATGTAGCGCCGCTGCTGGCGGAACTGCGGAAGCGCTTTCGCACGCCACAGATGCATTACTGGACCGAACCGGTCCATGACGCCGGAGATTTCGCATGAAGATCAAGCCTCCGCTAATCGCGGCCAGCTTACTAGCGTTTTCCTCCATGGCGTTGGCGCAGACGGCCGTACCCGTCGCGCACACCGATGTGCATTCCCCAAGCCTGGATTTCATGCCGCCGCACGACATGGTGGACCGCATCATGGCGGAAGACCCGGACGTGCTGCAGGCCCGCGCCCGGGTGCAGGCCGCCGAGGCGGAGGCGCGTGCGCGCGCGGCGGGACCGCATGAGTTCACCTTGCGCGGCGAGTATGTCAGCCGCGCCACCAACATTGAGGGTCGCCTGAACGAATGGAGCATCGGCGTAGCGCGCGGTTTCCGCCTGCCGGGCAAGGCCAATGCTGATGAACGTATCGGGGCATCAGGTGTTGCGGTGGCCGAGAATGGCTTCGGCGACGCCCGACACGAGACGGCGACCCTTCTGAAGACGTTTTATATCGAATGGGTGGTGGCGGAGGCCGAGGCGACTTTCGCCACCGAAGAAGTCGCAGGCTATGAACGCCAGCTGGCCGCCACCACGCGCAGCCGCGAACTGGGCCAGGCTGCCATCCTGCAGGTCGAGCAGGTGCAGGCCGCGCTGGCGCAGGCCCGCGCGCTGGCCGCCCAGGCGCGCCAGGTGCAGCAAAGCAGCAAAGTGTCGTTGCAGCGGACTTTTCCCAGTCTTGTGCTGCCGTTGAGGTTTCAGCCCATGCCCGATCCGCAGGCACCCCCGGGCGCGTGGGAGGAGTGGCGCGCCGCTGTGCTGGACGATAATCACGAGATCAAGATGGCGCAGAGCGAGGCCGAACGACGCGACTGGCTGGCTAAGCGTGCCGCCATGGACCGTTTTGCCGATCCCACGTTAGAAATGCGCACCTTTCAGGAACGCTCCGGCCATGAGACAGGATTTGGTATCGGCTTCTCGATGCCCCTTGGAGGCGCCTTGCGCAGCGCTGCGGCCGACCAGGCGGTAGCGGAGGCCTCTGCCGCCGGTATTGCCGCGCGCAAGGCGCTGCGGGATGTCGAGATCGCCGCCGACCGTGACGTAATCGCGGCACAGCAGGGGCTGGTAGGCTGGCAGCAAAGCCGTCTGGCGGCCGAAAGCAGCCGGCAGATGCTGATGCGGATGCAGCGTGCGGTGGAGTTGGGCGAAATTGGTCTGACCGAACTGCTGCTGGCGCAGCGGCAGGATTTCGAGGTGCGGCGCACCGAGCTGCGCGCGCGGGCTTCGGCCCATAGCGCCGTGCTGCAGCTGATGATCGATGCACACCGCATCTGGTCGCTGGGTGATGAATGAGGCTCGGCACCTGAACGATGTCTCATCACTACTGGCAAGTCTTCTTGCAGGCAGCAGAGACTTCCTAGCCTGTCCGTCGTCAGAACATTTGGCACAGCATCTGGGCTGGATTAGTGGAGCATAGGCCTCGTCTTGGGGTTGATGTTAAGCGGCGCGCTTGCGGTGTTGCAAGCGTCGATGTTCGATGGTCTGTCGCTTGATCCTTTCTCGTCGTTGGATGATGGCTGTGGCTCTGCCGAAGTAAGCATCGGCGGGCGTTACATTTTCCAGGCTCTCGTGATAGCGCCGGTGGTTATAGTACTCGATGAACGCCTCGATCTGCTGCTCCAGGTCACCGGGCAGGAAGTAATTCTCCAGGAGGACGCGGTTCTTCAGGGTCTGGTGCCAGCGCTCAATCTTGCCTTGTGTCTGGGGATGGAGTGGTGCGCCGCGTACATGGCTCATGCCATGCGCCTCGATCCACTCGGCCAGTTCACCAGCGATGTAGCTGGGGCCATTGTCACTGAGCAGCCTTGGTTTATGCAGCACAGTGGCCTGATCGCAGCCCGACGCCGTGAGCGCCATGCCCAGCGTGTCGGTGACGTCCCCGGCTCGCATGGTCGTGCAAAGCTTCCAGGCGATGATGTAGCGCGAGAAGTCATCAAGGACGGTCGACAGGTACATCCAGCCCCAGCCGATGATCTTGAAGTAGGTGAAGTCGGTCTGCCACATCTCGTTCGGCCGCGCCGTCTTGGTATGGAACTCGTTGGCTGCCTTCATCACGATGAAGGCAGGGGTGGTGATCAGGTCGTGGGCCTTTAACAGCCGGTAAACCGTGGCTTCAGACACAAAATAGGGCTTCTCATCGGTGAAGCGCACAGCCAGTTCCCGGGGTGACAGTTCGCACTGATCCAGAGCCAGCTCGATGATCTGGTCATGGATAGCCGCCAGGATACGATTCCAAACCCGGCCCGGAACCGAAGGCCGGTCCTCCAGAGCCTCGGGACCTCCTTTGCAATAACGGTCATACCAGCGGCAGAAGGTTCGCCGCGGGATGCCCAGATGTTCCAGCGTGCGCCCGGCAGGCAGGTGCGACTGCTCCACGAGCCTGATGATCTCAAGCTTTTGAGAAGGGGGATACCTCATGCCTCGTCGCCCCCATCCGCCAGCATGCTTTTTTAAGCAGGCGGTTTTCCAGGGTCAGGTCCGCCACACACTCCTTCAGGGCACAGGTCTCGCGGCGCAGATCCTGCACATCGCCTGTAGTGGCGGCACGGGCCGTGTCGCCAGCCAGCCGGCGCTTGCCAGCCTCCATGAACTCCTTCGACCACGTGTAATAAAGGCTCTGGGCTATGCCTTCTTTGCGGCACAGCTCCGCTATGCTGTCTTCTCCACGAAGGCCATCCAGCACAATCCGGATCTTGTCTTCCGCTGAGAAGTGCCGCCGGATCGCCCGGCGGATATCCTTCACAACCTGCTCCGCAGGCTTCTTCGCGATTAAGTGTTTTGGTCTCATCTGCGTTCCTTCGTCACTACGACGAGACCAAAACCCTCCTTAAATCACAACCTCAATTCTGGGCCATAGGCGCTGACGGCGGACAAATCAAGCCAATTTGCAATTAAATATCACCCTAGCTTCCGCCAAAGTTATCGGCTCTTAGGTGTCGCATTGGGTCGATTGGAAGCGTCCCCTCCCTGAGCTCAAAGTGAAGTACTGCTTCAGACCGCCCCTCCAGGACAGCAAGAACTCCAAGATTTTGTCCTTTCAGAACGCTGTCACCGCGTTGTACTGACAAGACTAACAAGTTTGCATACACGCCGGTCAGATTATCGCAATGCTCGATAAAAACTACCTTCCCATAACCTCGCAGATCACCAGCATATGTAACTCGACCATCCCAGGCGGAAACTACCTGGGCTTCTTCGCTACCAAGAATATCAATACCCGGGTTGGATGTTTCTTTTGAGCCCTGCGAAAAACGCCGAACCAACGCGCCTTTTACGGGCCACTCAAAGTTAGCATTTCGCATGCAGCTGGCCGACCGCTCCTTGGGTAAATCGCCAACAGGCCTTTCCACTTTTTCCACTTCAATTCTCCCCTGCTCTGGCTGCCGATCGAGCCCCCAATCCAGATAGGTAATGGGCGATGAGGGGACACATCCTGAAGCCATAAGGGCGATTGGCAGCCAGCCCATCCTTTTGCGTAGCACATGAAAATTGCCACTAAATGTATACGTTTTGAACACGCAGACACCCCATATGTAATTGTTTTGTATATGGTAAAGTTTTGTAAACTATTACCGATGTACCCATATTGGATACACGGAGCATTCAATGCAACCCTTCCCTCAGTCTGCGCGCCAAAGGAGATATTCGAGTGTGAAGAGGCGTATAGCGCGCCGGATCACATTGGCACGTGAAAACGCAGGTATGCGGAAGCAAGGCCCCATAAGCATGGACCTATTGGCGAGTCAGCTTCAGATCTTTCCCAAAAGGATGTGGGAAATTGAAAACGGCTTGCTTGCTGTAGATTCTATTGAATTAGCAGAGATCGCAGGGGCGCTGGGAGTCCATCCGGGCTGGTTCTATGGCGGAGCCAGCTGGGAAGAATGGAACTTAATTGCCAGCCCGAACAATGCGACGATGAACCTGGCAATGTCGATAGCAGAGCTAGACCATGCCTCGAAGTACATGATCGAAAAGCTAGTAATTATGCTAGGAAAAAAAAATCTATGAAGAAGATTCGTTACGTTTCTTTAGAAAACTAGAAGCAAAATCAAAAAGGATTTTATTATCTCTGTCGTCCAAAAGGGAGATGACAGTGATGATCTCCTGATCAAAGGCATTGTGAGACTTTCCATTCGGGTCTTGAGGCAACAAGTCCACCAACGGCACATCTAATGCTCTAGCCAGTCTGATCATCCAGGCCAAAGTTAGCCTTCTCTCGCCCGACTCAAGCTTTTGAATCTGAGACTGACCTGACCGGGTCTTTTTGTACCAAGCGGTTTGAGAGAAACTGACTTGGAAAGGAACCTGGCTATGCCGAAGAAGCGTTTTAGCGCGAGCAGATTGTGATTTTTCTGCGCTAGGTCAATCCTGGTCAGTTCTACAGCTGCTTTACCACCGAAAGCGGACATTGATCACTCGCTCGATATCGATTGAGATCAGTGCGCTCCAGCGACTATACCAAAATTACACAAACCCGATATTCTTGACCGAGAAATTTGCCAAGTTCGGAAAGATCGTCGCGAGATCAGTGTTTGAAGTTCCGAACCATGCGCCGATCGTAGCAATATACTGATCAACCGAAGTTGTCGGGATGAGCGCATTGCCGACCATGTAGGGATTGTTGAACGTTCCGGCATCGACTCCAAGCGTTGGATACTGGCCGTAGATCGTCCCACCCCTGACCGCACCACCCCAGATGAAGTGGTGAGAGCCCCAAGCGTGATCTGTACCGCTTCCATTTGATGTGAAGGTGCGACTGAAATCTGAAGCGGTGAAGGCTGTCACGGAGGGCCGCATGTCTACGCCGCCGACATTGGATAGAGCGGTGTCGAAATAGCTGAGCCCCTGGGCCAGTTGTGCAAGAAGGTTGGGTTGGGTGGTGTTTTCGAACTGATGCGTATCGAACCCGCCGAGGCTGACAAAGAATATCTGGCGCTTTGCGCCTAGCTGCGAACTAGCTGCGATCAGGCGGGCCACGGTTTGCAGCTGTACTGCAAGGCTGTTGGTTTGCAGGGCATTTGTGATGGGGTTGGTATAGGCAGGAACGGTTGCCACACCCTGAACCGTCGTGGTTGTGAACGATGCATTCAACATGGCGGCCGAATCCATCGACCTCTTGACAACCGTGGCATGGTCACTTGCGAAATAACTTGTAGACGAGGTATCTCGAATGATGGCGGCCAGACTTGTGCTCGCGACACTTGAGCCAAACAGGCTGCTGGCAACCGCGCCCGGAATAGCAACAGCCGGCGTGGTGCCGGTGGAAACCTGATACTGAACCGCGGTGTGACCGGACATGAAAACCGCGTTGCCGGCTGCCGAAATCGCGGTGAATAAGCTGTTGGTATTGCCCGAGAGGATCAAGTCGGCCATCAAGCCGCCATAACCATATCGCGTACCGAGCGGGCCGCCGGATTGCCATTCCGACTGCTGGTCATTGTGGGAATAAAGATTGACAGGTAGGGAAACTGATTTGGCGTTGTATTGCGCCTTTGTGGTCGGCTGGTTAAGGGTGCCGACGTTTGCCAGTATTCCCAGTCTCTTGGAATTGAAAAGCGGGACAAGGGGCGAAAGCATCGGATGCAATGCAAAGGTTCGGGTCGTCGCATTGGTGCCTGCCGGAATGGCCTGGGCCGTTGAGGGCACGATCGGCAGGACGCCACCCCAAAATTCAGGTGTGGCGCGCGTCACCGTCCGCCCATTGAAGGGCGAGACAGCGCCCACAGCCTGGGGAGCCGTTCCGACGGGCATGAGCGCAATCTGGTCCGTTCCCACATTCCGGGCCACGAAATACCGCCCGAAGGTGTCGGCATCTGTTGCGAGCACTGTGTTGTGCGCATCATTGCCGCCGAACAGGAATATGCACACCAGTGCCTTGTAGGAACCCGCCGTCTGGGCTGATGCGGCACTCATGGCTGCCAGTTGCATGGCAAATGGCGACGCTGTCCCAGCCCCCATGGCCACTCCTGCCAGGTATCGGGAAAATTCACGGCGAGAGTGCTTGCCTTTTATCACAAAGTTTCTCTCAACGTTGCGCTAGATAATCTGGCGACGCCATTGTCAAAAAGACTGCAATTTTTGCGCGGTTCAGCAATGCGGCATTGATCTGGGCCTGTGTCGCAGTGCCCCCGGGTATCGTCACGCCATTGATTGCATCTACTAGCCGCTGTCGAAGTGTCGCGGTCATCTGCCCATAGAGCAGTAGCAGATTCATGCGATCAGCCAGCGCGTTTGCATCATTGGCTATCGCAACTTCCTGCGCGTAGGCTGATTGTATGTCGGTTCCGGTTCCGCCGGTTGGGACCGATCCAATCCCAGAACCAATGGTGGACTGCATCGTATTGAGATAGCCGGAGACGGAAATTTCACCGACACCCTGGAATTCAGGCGCCAGCAGATTGTGTGACGCCAGCTGGGTGTTGGGCGGTGCATATCCCGGTGGCCAGAAGTTGAACACCGAAGGTGAGGTCAAGGGTGATTGCCCAAGGGAGGTATTGGCCGATGTTGAACCCATCAGCCAGTTTCCCGACTGGGAAGTCGCCGAAAAAGCGCGCATCCAGTGCGCCAGCCGCAAGATCGGTTCACGCAGCTTGCCAAAACTTGGCGAAGACACGCTTGTCATGTCACGGGCCTCGGTATCGGTCAGGACTGCCGTGATTACGGCGGCCATGTCACCACGAACACCCTTGCCGTTGTTGTTGAAAACGGTCGCTACCCGCTGAACATATGCGGGGGTGGGATTTGACGTGACAAGCTGCTGGATCAGCCGATAGGCAATGAAGGGTCCCACATTGGGGTGGTTGAAGATTGTATCAAGTGCGAACTTGACGTCTGCAGCTGTGTCCGCGATGGTCGAGGCCGGTATCGATACGCCCAGAAAGTCCTTCTGGGATATGCTGTGAAACTGGTTGTAAATCGTCATGGGGATGACGGTCGCATTCGGATCCTTGTTACCGCCGGTATAGGTCGTGGACGTCGGGGTTGGTGAATACCATCCCAGTCCGGTGAAGACCTTTGCCAGCCCTAGAATGTCAGTCTCCGAATAGGTCGGTATCGGATTACCTGTGGAATCGAGCTGCCGAGTACCATCAGTGTTCAGCTTGAACAGACCGATTGACATGAGCTGCATGAGCTCGCGCGCATAATTCTGGTCTGGCGTCCGGGTTCCCGACTCTTTCTGGTTGGACATATAGGTCAAATACACCCCCATCATGGGGTGATAGGTGACATCGTTCATCATGGTGCGGAAATTTCCGAACGCATCTGCCCCCAGCATGTCGTAATAGGACGCAGCGCCCCGGACATCCACGCCGGGGTCGATTAGCGAAATGACGAAAATCTGGGACAAAGCATATTTCACGCGCTGCCGCAGCTGATCGGGGCTTGTCGCGGCCTGCATCCAGAAGGATTCGTAGAACTGGCTTGAGCTCAGGGTTGCGGTGGAAGAGGCGGCCTGGAGCTGCACAACCCTCTGTTCAGCCCAGGCCCGGTGGGTGGGGGACGAAACCGGCGCCGCCGTCTGGGAGGTGAGCCAGGCGGCGAAGGTTGAGGATTGCAGCGCGGTGATGTCCGCTTGCGTGGGGCCAAATGTTGCCTGGGTCAGAAACCGGCCGGTCTCTGCTGACGTCAAGCTTGGGGTTGTGGTCGTTGTCGTGCCGGAGGAACCTGACGAAGAGGACTTCGACGAGGAATTGTTGCTGTCGCCGCAGCCCGTGACGATACAGCAGACTGCGACAAGGATTGCGCGCCGAATTTGCAGAATCATCAAAAACCCCACACCATTCTAGCATGGCGGGCAACAAGACACGAGGGAAAATCCGGATGGATTTTCTTTCAGTTGAGCAATTTTTTTCGCTGCCGCAACATGACTGTCTTCTTCTGGAACAGCGTCACAGGTTTGTCATCCAAGTTTGAGTGCTTGGTGACGTTGCTGGCGGGTTGTCCTCTGCCTGAAACTGCCGAGTGGAAAGACGAACTCGATCTGCCACCTTCCAAGTGGTCCAGAGACTATCATATTGGAACCTTGGAAGGGGGCAGATCAGCTTGCGGTTGATGGCGCGGGGCGGCCGAACGAACTGTTAGGTTCGTCGCGGTCATGCGCAGGAGTTTGGCGTAGCGGAACTATCACGTCTTGTGATGAGCAGCCGACTGCAGCGAGCAGCAGGGGTGAGGCTTGCGCCTAGCAACCCCACCGATGCAGCAATAACAATGCCTGCGGCATACGCGGAAGTAAGAAGCGGACCCCGGTTCCGAATTTTCGCTGCTCGAAGTTTATAAGCTTAAAAGGCAGCCGTTCGCGTCAAGATGACTAAGGGTGGATCGGCGTTATGACCAACGTCCGCTTTGCGCCAAAAGCGGACATTGCCCGCTAAAGCCGACCCCGGCCGGGAATGGCCGCTAATAGCGATTTCGTATAGCCGCTAGCCGGTGCGGAAAAGAGCGCGTGTGTGGGTCCTGATTCCACCACCTTGCCGTTGCGCATCACCATTACGCGGTGGCAGACCTCGGCCGCAACACGCATGTCATGCGTAATAAAGAGCATGGCGAGGTTCATCGTGCGGCGCACTTCATCAAGCAGCTTAAGGACCTGGGCCTGCACGGTCACATCCAGCGCCGAGACTGGTTCGTCGGCGATCAGGACATCCGGCTGCAGCATCAGAGCGCGGGCGAGACCGATGCGCTGGCGCTGGCCGCCGGAGAATTCATGCGGGAACCGATCCAGGATTTCGGGATTGAGGCCGACCAGCCTGAGGATTTCCGTGGCGCGGGCGAGCGCCGCTGCAGTATCCTCGCCATAAGCGCGCGGACCGGCGGTGATGATGTCGCCAATTCGCTGGCGAGGATTAAGTGAGGAATAAGGGTCCTGGAACACCATCTGGATGCGCCGGCGCAAGGGACGCAGCCGGCCGGATTTCATTTTGGCGACATCGGTGCCGTCGAGCAGCACGGCGCCGCTGTCTGGCTCCAGCAGCCGGATCACGCAACGTGCCAAGGTCGATTTGCCGGAACCGGACTCCCCGACAATGCCCAACGTCTCGCCCCGGTTGAGGGTCAGCGAAACATCATCCACCGCGGTCACCGCCCCGCGCGATGAGAACAGACCTCCACGGCGGAATGTCTTGGAAAGCCCCCGGACCTCCAGCAGCGGCGTGCCCTCTGCCGGATCCAGGGGCGCGGACGCACCCTTCGGTACCGCCGCGATCAGCGCCAGCGTATAGGGATGGGCCGGCCGGTCCAGAATCTGGGCCACCGTGCCGTTTTCCACCACTTGACCCAGACGCATCACCGCCACCCGGTCCGCCATGTCGGCCACCACGCCGAAGTCATGGGTTATGAACAGCACACTCATCTGGCGCTGGGCCTGGATTTTCTTGATCAGCTTCAAAATCTGCGCCTGGGTGGTGACATCCAGCGCCGTCGTCGGTTCGTCGGCGATCAGCAGCCTGGGCGACAGCGACAGGGCCATCGCTATCATCACGCGTTGGCGCTGGCCACCCGACAATTGATGCGGATAGGCGCCCAACAGCGCCGCCGGGTCCTTCAGGCCCACCTGGCCGAGCAGATCCACGGCCTGTTGCAGCGCTTCGCGTTCCGAAATGGCGCGATGAGCCCGGATCTGCTCGGTGACCTGCCTGCCGATGACCACCACCGGGTTCAGCGCCGCCATCGGGTCTTGGAAAATCATGGCGATTTCACGGCCACGCCGCTTGCGCATCGCCTCCGGTGGCTCCTGCAGCAGGTCCACGCCGTCGAACAGAATGCGCCCGCCTGTCACCCCCACCCCGCGCGGCAAAAGACCCATTACCGCATGCGCCGTCATCGATTTTCCGGATCCGGATTCCCCCACGATGCAGACAATCTCGTTGTGCGCGATGTCCAGGCTGAGATCTTCGATCGCCAGCGGCCGGTCGGCGCCCGGCGGCAAAGCTGCGGTGAGCCCCTGGATGGAGACCAGCATTAGCGTTGCCGCCGGGGATTAAGGGCATCGTTCAACCTGTCGCTGATGAAATTCAGCGACAGAACTGTGGCCATGATGGCCAGTCCCGGCAGCACCGTCGTCCACCACGCCACCCACATGGCCGAGCGCGACCCGCCGATCATGCTGCCCCAGCTGAGAAGATTGGGGTCGCCCAGGCCAAGGAAGCTCAGCGCGGATTCAGTCAGAATGGCGCTGCCCACCATCATCGAGCCCACCACCAGGATGGGCGGCAGCGCATTGGGCAGTATCTGGGTAAGGATTATCCGGCTGTCACGCATTCCCAACGTCCGCGCCGCCTGGACGAATTCACGCGCCTTGAGTGACAGGAATTCCCCGCGCACTACCCGCGCCACTTGCGGCCAGGAAACCAGCGCAATGCCGATCACGGTCGCGCCCAGGCTGGGCTGCAGAAACGCCACCAGCACCATCAGAAGCACAAAACTAGGAATGATCTGGAAGAACTCCGTCACCCGCATGAGCAGTTCATCCACCAGGCCGCCATAATAGCCGGCCACGGCGCCAAAAAGGATGCCGATCCCAACCGCCCCGATGGAGGAAGCGATGCCCACCAGAAGAGAGATGCGCGCGCCATAGGCCAGTCCGACCGCCATGTCGCGGCCCAGAACATCGCTGCCGGCCAGAAGTCCCGGCGCACCGGGCGGCAACAATGGCATCCCCACAATGGTGAAGGGACCGCGCGCAAAAAGCAGCGGCGCCGCCAGGGCTATCACGACAATGGCGACGAAGACGGCAAACGCCACGATGGTTGCGGGCTTTGCGAAGAAGAGTCGGACGGATCGCATCATCCCAGCTCCACCCGCGGATCGACCAGGGAATAGGCAATGTCCGTCGCCAGGTTGAATAGGCTGACCAGGATGGAGGTGACAATGAAGATGCCCAGCAGCAACGGATTGTCGCGCCCTATCACCGCCTCATAGGCCAGGGTGCCGACGCCCGGCCAGGAAAAGACATTCTCCACCAGCACGCTGCCGCCGACCAGGATCGAGGCTTGCAGCCCGGCATAGGTCACCAGCGGGATCAGCGCATTGCGCAGTATGTGACGCCGCGCCACCTGCCGCTCAGTTATGCCCTTGGCGCGGGCGGTCTTGACGAACTCCTGCTCCGCCACCTCGATCATCGCGATCCTCGTCAACCGCGCATAACTGGCCATATAATAGAGTGCGAGCGTCAGGCCCGGCAGGATCATATGCAGCGCCACATCGCCGGCGCGCGCCAGGCCGGTATAGTCGGCTCCCATCGTCTCGATCCCGAAAGGCGGCAACCAGTTCAGCCATACCGCAAAAACAAGCATCACCATCATGCCCAGCCAGAATTGCGGAATGGCGTAAAACAGCATGGAGAGCGTCGTCACCGCCCCATCGCCGGCCGATCCCGGCCGCCGCGCCGCAATGCTGCCAAGCCAGATGCCGCCCGCTATCGCCACGGCAAGCGCAAAGGCATCCAACATCAGGGTATTGGGCAGCCGTTCCAGGATCACCGACAGCACCGGCTGGCGCCGTACATAGGAGGTGCCCAGATCGCCCTGCGCCACCGCGCTAAGATATTTCCACAGCTGCACCCGCAATGGCTGATCCAGGCCATATTCCGCGCGCAAGTTTTTCATGAAGGTCTCGTCGGCGTAACCGGCCTGGCCCGCCATCACGGTGGCGGCATCGCCCGGCGCCATCCGGATCATTAAGAAGCTGAGCAAGACCACCGCCAGCGTGACCAGCGCCGTCATCACCAGCCGCTTGCCAATATACTGCAGGCGGTTCATGCCGGTCTTACCGCGCCGAGGCCGTCCGCCGGCCCGTTGGGGCCCATCACCACATCGGTGAGACGCCTGTTGTGGAACAGCGCCGGCTTGCGTTCATACAGCCACAGCATCGCCACATCATGGGTCAGGATTTGCTGCAGCCGGCTGTAGCAGACCTGTGCCTCCGCCGGGCTGACGGCAGAGGCGGCGCGGGGGAACAGGGCGTCGACTTCCGGATTACTATAGCCCTGCAGGTTGGTCAGCGGCACACCCTTGCGGATATTGGAGGTCAGGAAGAAGCGCGAGGTCCCGATGGCTGGATCGCCATAGGCGCCATAGATGTTGCAGTCGCAGTCAAATTCCCAGTTGCCGCTGCGCCGCAACTGGGTCGGCCAGTCGGGGGCTTCCAGATAGGCATCGAGCCCCACATCCGACAGCGCCTGTTTGACGTATTGCCCGACGCGCGTCCAGGTGCCGCCGCCGTCTGGTATCAGCATAATGCCGAAACGGTGGCGCATGCCGCCTGCTTTCGGCTTGAGTCCCATTTCGTCCAGAAGGGCCCGCGCCCGGTTCGGATCATAGGGATATTTCGTGAGCACCTTGTCGTCATGATAGGGCGCGGTGGACGGAATGGGGCTGTGCGCCACCTTGCCCAGCCCGAAATTGATCGCCTTGACCAGAAATTCCCGGTCCACCGCATGCATAAAGGCGGCGCGGAAGCGGCGGTCGCTGAAGGGCCAGCGGCGCTGATTCAGCTCCATCACCGCGATTTCGCCGGTGCCGTTATAGGCGTCGGTGCGGGCGACCAAGCGGGGATTGGCTGCCAGGCGGGAATTCACCACCGTGTCGATGTCATCTGCCATGGCGATATCCACCGCCCCGGTCTCCATCGCCACCATGCGCTGCTCGGGCGTAGGACATAGCCGGAAATAGATCGCGTCCATGCCCGGCTGGCCGGGCTTCCAGTAGCGTTCATTGCGGGCCAACTGGATGTACTGGCCGCGCTTCCACTCGGCGAAGCGGTAAGGGCCGGTTCCGATGGGCTTGAAGTTGAAAGGATTGGTACGGAAGTCGGTGCCTTCATAGACATGCGCCGGCATCATCGGTGCGCTGGAGGCCATCAAGGACAAAAGGAAGGCATTGAAGGGCCGCTTGAGGCGGAACACCACCGTGTGGCGATCGGGCACATCCATGCGGTCGATCTGGCTGAAGGCATTGCGGCTGCGCGGATTGAGCTGCGGCAGCATGGTGGCGCAGGAAAAGACCACGTCGCGCGCGGTGAAGGGCGCGCCGTCATGCCAGAGCACATCGTCACGCAGTCGGAAATTGTAGGTCAGCCCATCCGGCGACATGGTGAAGGACCGCGCCAAGTTGGGATGCGGGCGGAACTGCCAATCGAACCGCAGGAGGGATTCGTTGATGTTGCCACATATCTGCTGGATCACCCGCGTGTTGTTGAGCGGATAGCAGAGCGTCGGCGGCTCGTCCGTCATCATGGCGTTGATGATCCGGCGGCCCTGGGCCGCAGCGGGGGCCGACAGGAATCCCGCCATTGCGCCCATTGCGGTCCGGCGGTCGAACATCAGCCCTCCAGCCGGTCCAGTGGATAGACCGGCCGGCGCAGCCTTGTGTAGGGCAGGCGCGTTACGTCGGACATGCAGGGCCCGGCGGTGGAGACGGTGTGACTGGCCGATGCAATCGGGTCCCAGGCGACGCGATGACCTACCGCCGCCTTGATGCCCACCATGGAGAGCTCTTCGGGATTGATACCCTGGCTGCGCCATTGGCCGAGATCAAAGGGCGGCAATTTCGCGCTGGTGAGAAGGATCTTGAGGCCGCGATGCTTTACCACCGCCGTGGGGCCCATGTTGATGATTTTGCCCAGTGAACCCACCAGGTGCGAGTTGTGGTCCTCCAGTTCGAACACGCCATCGCTGCGCGAGACCAGCTCGACCTCCAGCGTCACCGGTCCCGGATCGAGCGGACTGCCCTTGCCGCCGATAGGCAGGGTCATCGTCTGGCCGATGGCGATGCACTGCAACGCCGCCACCGCCTCCGGATCGGCAATCGCCACGCCCGCGCCCCTGATGTCGTATTTCAGCAGGGCGCGCATCACCTCGGTGCCGTCGCCGGGGGCGCCGCCGCCGATATTGTCGGCAGGCTCGACCAGCAACACGGGGCCCTTGCCGCCGGGTTGGAAGTTGCGCACCACCGCGTCCAGATCGTCTTCGGGCGGGATGCCTTCATGGCGCATGTCCCAAGCGATTTGGGCCAATTTGCGCAGGCCCGCATTTGCGTCAGCCTCGCTGCCCTCGGTGATGATGCTGAAGGCGACGCCGGCATGGGGCACGTCGGAGAATGCGTAGCCGCCGACAATGTTGACCGCCAGCACGCCCGGGATGTCCTTTTCCATCCGCCGCGCCGCATCTTCCAGCGCCCGCATCGGTCCGTCCCGGGTGCCGGTGCCGGTGGGCGGCCAGACGATGGGCGTGACCATGACGAGGTGCCTGGGCTTGACGCCGGATTTGAGCCGGCGCGCCAGCAGCTCGGCGGTGAGGGCGGCGCTGGCGAACTGGTCCGTGTGCGGACATTCCTGGTAGAAGATCATGGCGTCGCTGAGCTCGCCCATGCGCGGCGTCAGCGTGGCGTGGAGATCGCCCACGGCATACATGGGCAGATTTTCCGCGCCCGGCAGCGCGCGGATACGCGCCATCAATTCGCCTTCAGGATCGTCGCAGGCATCGGTCACCATGGCGCCGTGCAGCGACAGGTGAATGCCGTCCAGTCCCAGCGCCAGGGCCTTTTCGAGCGCCGGCTTCACTTCGCCCCAGAATTGTTCGAACACGGCATGATCGACGGTACCCGATGCGCCGCCGGTATAGAGCACGCCCGGCACCACTTCCCAGCCCTGGCGCTCCGCGATGCTGAGAAAGCCGTCGATCTGGGAGGCATCGCCCCGGCGTCCGGTAATCTCGTTGCCGCGGTGGATCGCGAAGCCCCCGAGCCCGGTCTTCTCGCCCGAGAATGAATGGGTCTCGTGGAAAATCCCTGCGACGAAAATCCTAGTCATGGCGCCCCCTTCCAACAACTTTCCGCGTTTTTGGCGGAACTGGCAAGCGGGCGGCTTTGCGCTTAAAAGCAGCGGGGGACTCGCTTGCTGATCCTGAAATTGACCTTGGTGCCGCTTGCCCTTCTGGTATTCGGCATAGTCGAAAGGCTGCACGGACCGCGCGTGGCTGGCTGGATGGCTGGCTTTCCCATTGTGGCGGGTCCGATCCTGGTCTTTCTTGCTATGGATCATGGCGCGGACTTCACTGCCGCCTCCGCCCTCGGGGCCTATTTCGGCCTGGTGCCGTGGCTCGCCTTCACCGCCTGCTATGCCTGGTGCAGCCATTCCTGGAACTGGCTGCTTTCGCTGCTGGCGAGCTTGGCGCTGTGGGTTGCGATGGCTTTCGTCGCCCTCTGGCTCCAGAGCGGGCCCCGCTGGCTGGAAGCGCTTCCCTTTCTGGTCCTGATCGGCGCCATCGTCTTCTATCCGCGCGGCGAGCCGTCGGACGAGGAACGCGAGCATGTCTGGTGGGGCCTGCCGGCGCGCATGCTGGCGGGCGCCGGCCTCACCTTACTGATCACCCAGTTTGCCAGCCTGATGGGCACGCGCTGGTCGGGCGTCTTCACCACCTTCCCGGTGATGGGATCAATCATCGCCATATCCACCCATGTCCAGTATGGGCACCATGCCGTGCGCGAAACGGTCGCCGGCATGTCGACGGGCCTGCCCTCGGTTGCCGTCTTCTGCCTCACTGTCTATGTGCTGCTGGGCCAAGTGGACATCTGGCCGGCCTTCGCCCTGGCGCTGACGGCATCCTGCGCCGTCCATGCCCTGACCTGGCTCCTGTTCAAGAAGCGCTTGCCCCGTGCCCTGTCCAGGCGCCACCGGACTGGACTAGACTGAGCCCATGTCGCTTCACCCCCAGGCCGCCCAGGCCATCCAGCGCGCCGGCGATTTGCCGACCGACCTGTCCCCCGCCGACCTCCGCGTCGCCTATGAGCGGCAGAGGCTGATCCTGCTGCCCGAGAAGCCGCAGGTCGCGGTCACCTATCAGCTTTCCATTCCCAGCGACTATGGCCCCATTCCGGCGCGCTTCTATCGCGGCACGCGCGGGACGGCGCCCCCAGCGTTGCTGGTCTATTTCCATGGCGGCGGCTTCATGCTGGGAACGCTGGCCCTGTACGACACCACCTGCCGGCGGCTGGCGCTTGCCGGCAATTGCGCTGTGCTGTCGGTGGATTACCGGATGGCGCCAGAGACCATCTTTCCCGGCGCCGTGCTGGATGCCTATGCCGCCACGCGCTGGGCGTCCGACAACGCCGGGCTGCTGAACATCGATCCAAAACGCATCGCCGTGGGCGGCGACAGCGCCGGCGGCAATCTGTCGGCGGTGGTGGCGCAGTTGGCGCAGGATTCGGGAGAGTTCAAGGTCGCGCTGCAGCTGCTCATTTATCCCATGACCGACCAGAGCCGCGAATATCCGTCCTATGAACGCAACGCGAGCGGCTACATGCTGACGCGCAAGGCGCTGCATTGGTTTATGGACGCCTACATTCCCGACCATCGCGACCGGCTGGATCCGCGCGCTTCGCCCATGCTGCGCGAAAGCCTGGAAGGCCTGCCGCCCGCGCTGATCATCAGCGCGGAGTTCGATCCGCTGGTGGACGAGAACGAGGCCTATGCCAAAAGACTCAACGAGGCCGGCGTGGCGACGCAGTATGTCTGCTTCGCCGGCATGATCCATCCCTTCTTCACTTTGGGTGGCCTGATCGAGGATGCAGCGAAGGCGGAAAGACTGATTGCAGACCGGATGCGCGCGCTCGCGTGAGATTTCCTCGCGTTCATCGAGCCTTAGTGTCGGCCGAGCCCGGCGTCGCGGCGTCGGCATGATGCCGCCACTGCACGCCAGAACCCGATAAACCCCGCTCTTGTTTCGCCTTCCTAGCGTCCGCGCAATCGCCGCAATGCACTGCCCGCTCTTCCAGCGCTCCCAGAGCTCGGCCTTCTGCTGCGGCGTAAACCAGACCCGCGATACTTGTTCCATGCGCCACACCTCCTCATCTGCTCACACTAGAAGGTGTTGCGCCGACCCGTTGAACCCGCCGCCAAAAGCTGTCATTCGTAGCGCACCAACTCCATTCAGCGCGTGGAAAGCATGCGAAACAATCCGCCCCGAAATAGGAGCGGCCGCCGCTATTTCGCCTGAGCGGGGAAGGTGCGCAAGGCGTGAGGCTTGACGGCATTGGCCAGCGCCAGCCGCTTGTCGATCGTGTTCCAGCTGATCTGCAAGTTGAAGCCATTGGGCGTGTCGGTGTGATAGCTCTGAAATGCCGCCTGGTAGATATCGTCCTGGATGATTTTACTGTCAGGGCCCATATGCGCGCTGGATGTGTCGATCTGTGCTCGTAAACCGCGCGCTTCCAGCACCCCGCGCACGTCTTCCACGTCCCAAGGGGCGATGCCGAACGAGATATGGTCGATGCTGGCGCCAGCCGGTCCGCGCGCCTGTTCGGGAATGAAGGGGTTGCCGCCGCGGCACAACACATCGCCAATGTCGGCCACCATCAGCTCGTTCTGGCTGCCTTCATCATAGCTTGGCTGCCAGCCGAGGAGGTTGGCATAAAAGGATACGCTGCGTTTGTAATCGCTCACGCGGAAAGACACATGGTCCAGCCAAACGGTTTTCCACCCCGTAGGAGCGAACGGAGCCGGCGCAAGCGTTTGGGCGGAAGACGGTCTTTTGCGGGCGCTTGAAAGTCCCTTGCCGTTGCATATCTGCAAGTCCCAGCCATCTGGATCCTTGACCCGGAAGCTTTCGAACGCGCCCTTATTTTCCGCAGTCGGAGCCATGCCGCGCTGTTTAAGGGCCGCTTCCACATTGCGGGCATCCCATTTGTCGATTACCCACGCGAAACTGCGGACCACCGCGCGTGGAGCAGGCCTCCCGGGAGCGCCAGGGCCGAAAGACTCCGAGGCGGCGCCGCGGAAAATGCAATTGCCCCAGTCGCCGATATCCATCACGGCTTGTTTGCCGTCATCCTCCCGGAGCTTCCAGCCCATCAGGGCTTCGTAGAAGGCTGCTTCTTTCCGGTAATCCACCACATCCATGGTGAAGCTCTCCAGGGCGAGCGTATTCCAGCCGGTGGGATCGAACACTTCTTTTATCGGAGCGGTTGCCTGCGCCGCCGGCAGCGGGCACCGGCCCTGGCCATAACCATCACGGCACGCGCCCTGCGCTATGGCGGTGCCAGACGTGACAGCGCACGCAGCCAAGCCATCCAATAATGTCCGACGGGACAGGAAACTCGTCATGATCAGGCCCCCAAGTCGTTATCGGTACCATTGAGCCAGACGGCAGCACTGCTGGCAACATGCCGGGCAGGCCCCATCTAGTCATGTCCGCTTCGGGTCAAAAGCGGTCATTCGAGGTCTACGCGACCGGCGCACCAACCCGGTAGATGGCCTCGCCACACTTGCCCGCATAAGACACTAGACTCAAGGACCTGGAACACTCGATGTTCCACAAATCTTGGCACGGTCGATGAGTGGCTGGAAAACCATATTTAAGCAGTCAGCGTTTTTCAGCTGACTTATCAATATGCCGCCTAGTGACTCCATTTTTCAGTTCCAGAAATCCTCTCAGTTCTCCATTTGACATGGCAATGCGGTTCCGACCCGCCTGCTTTGCCTGATACATGCGCGCGTCGGCTGACGCGACCAGTGCAATTGGGTCAGGAGATGAACTCGATAAATCCAACTCAGCGATTCCGATGCTTGCCGTTTGCAGAGATCCATCGGGCAGGGAGCCGAGACCAAGACTTGCCAACCGCTCAATTGCCGGGATCACAGCCGCCTCGTCTGTATCTGGACAGATAATTAGAAATTCCTCACCGCCCCATCGGATAAGAACGTCTTGCTTTCGGAACGCGGCACGAAGTTTTCGTGCCGCAGTAGCCAATACGGAATCACCGCAATCGTGACCAAAGTCATCATTCACGTGCTTGAAATGGTCCAGATCGACAAAAAATACCGTTAGGGGGCGCATTTTCGGCGCGCTATTTGAATCTGAGACCCAAGAATTTCAGCGCCGGTGCCCCGTGTTGTCAGCCCTGTGAGCGCGTCGCGAGTCGATTTCTCAATCGTCTGCACATGGAATTGCAGTTGGCTCATGGCTGAGAATGTCCCTACGATACCAACCAGGACGAGCAGCCAGAAATGTGAAATTGAAGAGAAGAAACTTCCGTGCGTTACATCTACCACTCCAATGATAGCGGCGCCAAAAGAAAGCAGAAATAGGACCATTCCACTTTCTATGAGCGTGAGTGGAAAGAAGCCAATGCCGGCGGCCATGATAAATGGTGCATAGTAGTAAGCAGTAACGAGACCAGTTGAGTGCTCGTCAAGGTTAGAATGCGCCAGAAACATATTGGCAAATAGGAAGAAGGCAACGGGAACGCCATAAAGCGCCGGCAGCATCGCGGTCTTTGGTTCGGACCTGAACCGTTTCGCGCCGGACAAGGTGCTGGCGCTGCGGGAAGGCCCCGTGGAGGATGATCCGGACGTGGTCATGCGGTTGCTGCGCGCCTACAAGTCAGCGGCGGTCTGGTGTGGCGACCCGGCCAACCATGGCAATCTCGCCAATATCCTGTCGCGATCCGAATATATCAATGTCTCGCCAAAGACGATCCTGAATGCGCTCGGTGGCGTGCTGCCGGTCAACCGTACCGAGACGCGCAGGGATGCTGCGTTCATGATGCTGGACGACCATCAGGTGAACTGCCCCGATCCGCGCCGCGCCTGTTGGCTCTATTCGGAGATCAAGCAGATGCTGGGCCAGCCTGCGACGGCACCGGAGATGCAAGCCGCGGCGGCAGTGTTCCGGCCTGATCTGTATGCCAAGGCGCAGGGGCCGAAGAATTACTTTGGCCCAGACGATCCTGTGCAGCTGAAGTTCGGCCCCAGGCTCGACAAGAGTCTGGAAGATTATATTGCTACCAACCCCAGAGCGCCTTGGCGTCAGGTAGAATCATGATCGCGGCATTTTCCGCGATCATGATGTTGGCTGTCTTGGAACTCCCATTACCGCCGCTGCTTGGCGTTACGGCTTGGGCTTGGTCCATTTGGTGACGCGCCCGACGCTGGTGTCGCCGGTGAAGATGTTGCCCTGCTTGTCGAAGGCCATGTAGGTGGTCTCGATCGCCTGGCCGGGCTCGCGGCCATAACCGTTGCCCATCGCGCCCAGCACCTTGCCGTTGCGGTCAATGCGCAGGATCTGTCCGTCCTGGCCACTGGCGATCCAGGGGTTTCCGGCGGCGTCAAAGTCGATGGCGCAGATCAGGTTGCGCATCTGCAGCGTCTTCACGAAGTGGCCGTCCTTGGTATAGACCACGATGCGATACTGCTCGCGGTCACCGATCCAGACATCGCCATTGCGCGGGTCCACCGCCACGCCATGCGCCATGCTGAACTTGCCCTGGCCGACGCTGTTTCCGTGCCACTGGTTGATGAAATCGCCATTCCTGTTGAAATGCAGCACGCGGGCTGCGCCCACCATATTGGCGGGATCGCCAGACTCCACATCGTTGGGGCTTTCATTGGCATGGCCTTCGCCGATGTAGAAATCGCCATTGGGCGCGAAGGCGATATCCATGGGCTGCCACAGCAGGCGCTGGCCCTTGGCTTCGTTCCAGTCGCCGCGCTTCAGCTTGCTGCCGAAGGTCTTCAGTAGCTTGCCGTCCGGCGACAGCTTCATGACGGTGGCGGCATCGGCATCGACGATCCAGACATTGTCTTCGCCATCCACGGCCAGGCCGTGTGGCTTTTCCTGGTGGCCGATCACATCGTCACCCACGGTCAGGATTTGCTTGTAGCTGGAGTCGAACTTGGTGAGCTGGGCGCTGCCGGGCAGGTGGCGCTGGAAGACCCAGAGATTGCCCTTGGAGTCGATGCCGACGGCCGGCACGCCGCTGTGATAGGGGCCGTTGTCGTCAGTGATGGAAAGCTTGATGGGGTAGGAGAAGGTGTAGCCCAGGGTCTGGCGCCACTGCACGCGCGGCACCATGTTGCGATTGGCCAGGCCGACAAAAATCGAATCGCAGACCGTGGCTTTCACGCATAGCGGCACATTGGCCTTGTTGTTGGGCGTGGTCGCCGGTTGCGTCCGGTAGGCCAGCGGATTGGCGATGCGCGGCGGCGGCGGCACCTGCAGGAACCAGCCGGGCGAACCGTTGGCGGCGGGGCCGCTGGTGGGTTGCGCCGCGACGGCAGACGCCGCCAAAAGAGCCATAACCGTCAGTGATGCAACACGCATGAAATTTCCCCCATTGTTTTCTGTTTTTGCAGATGATCGTTCTTACGGCTTCACCCACATGGTGACGCGGTCCTGGCCGGTGGAGCCGGTATAGATATTGCCCTTGCTGTCCCAGGTGATGTAGCCGGTCTCGCCGACCTGGCCGATGCCCGCGCCGCGCCCGTTGCCGAGTGCGCCAAGCACCTTGCCGCTGCGGTCGATCTTCACGATCTGGCCGTCCTGTCCCGTGCCCAGCCACAGCTCGCCGGCCTTGTCGAAGGCGATGTTGCAGGTCAGGTTGCGCGTCTGGATGGTTTTGATGAACTGCCCATCCGCCGTGTAGACGACAAGGCGGTATTCCTCGCGGTCGCCGATCCAGACATCGCCATTGCGCGGGTCCACGGCGACGTCATGGGCCTGGAAGAATTTTCCCGGTCCGAAGGTGTTGCCATACCACTGGGCGATGAACTTGCCGTCCTTTGCGACATGGATGATGCGTGCCGCGCCGGAACGGTTGGCGGCATCGCTGCTGCCGGTATCGTTGGGGCTTTCATTGGCGTGGCCCTCGGCGATATAGGCCGATCCGTCCTTCGCGAATGCGATGGAGATGGGCTGCCACAACAGGCGCTGGCCCTTGGCTTCATCCCAGTCGCCGGGACGGCCATGCTGGCCCAGGGTGAAGAGCAGCTTTCCCTCGGCGCTGATCTTCTGCACCGTGGCGCCCGATGTGTCGCAGATCCAGACATTGTTGTCCGCATCGACGGCAAGGCCGTGCGGCTTGTCGAGGTGATGGCCCAGTTCTTTTACGCCCAGCGACAGGATCAGCTTGCGGTCGGGACCGAACTTGAACAGTTGCGGCATGCCCGGCATCACGCGCTGCAGCACCCAGAGATTGTCGCGCGAATCCATGCCCACCGATGTGGCGCCGTCACCGCCCGGCGGAAGCTCATAGGGATAAGCCGGCCTATATCCCATGTTGAGCGGCTCTGACCGCCACTGCACGCGCGGCACGCCGCCCGTCTGGCGCACGCCACCCGCATTGTTGGCGGCCGTGGCGCAGATCACCGAGCGTTCGCAATTGGTCGTATTGGAGGTATCGGTCCCCGCCGTCTGTCCGGGCGAGTTGAGCGAGTCCTGGCAGGCCTGGTTGACTTTCGACTTGTTCGTTGAAAGACAGATGCGCAGCGCCTGGCCGCTCTGCCCGCCGCAGAATTTCGGAATATCCTCCCTGCACATCATGGCGTAGTTGCGTGACGGCAGGTTGGCGTCATGCGTGACGAACCAGGCGGGCGATCCATCCGCAGCGGGGCCGCTGGCGGGCTGCGCCGTGGCGGCTGTTGCCGTGACCAGAGCAATGACGGCAAGGCGCGCGACGCGCATCAAATCCCCCGGATGCTGTTTTTGTTTTGCGAAGTATGCGGCAGCGCGGGCCAAAGGCAAGCTGCGGCGAGCCTGCCTGCTGCGCCCGATCTTGACCCGCGCGGACAGGCCTATTCTACTCGCCGCAACAACAAGAATGTGCCTGCCGTCTTCGCAGTTGCGGTCGAACCCCTGGCGGGTTTCGCAACGATCCGGCCGCACCCTGGGAGGGACATGTCATGGTTTCGCGTCGCGCAGGATTGTTGCTGGCTGTCACATGCCTGGTTGCCACCGCTGCGCTGGCCCAGCCGCGCCGCAACGAGTTCAATTCCACCGGCGTTCCGCCGGGCGATTACGGCAAGACGCTGCGCTCTGCCGAAGACATGGCGCTGCCGAACAATTTCGAACGCGACGAAACCTGGCTGAAGTTTCCCAAGGGGCGGGTGCTCGGTGCCACCAGTGCCCTGGACATAGACCGGGACGGCAAGTCGGTCTGGCTGGTGGAGCGTTGCGCGGGCGTGGGTGGCTGCACCGCCGTGAAAACCGACCCGATCATGAAGTTTGACGCCAACGGCAAGCTTGTCCGCTCCTTCGGCGCGGGGCTGCTGGTCTATCCGCATGGCATGTGGGTGGATCGCGACGGCAATGTCTGGGTGGCCGATACCCAGTCCAACATCCAGCGCAATGACGGCACGCCGAATCCGGCGGCGGCGGGCGCCAGGCCTGCGGGCAACCGCGTCCTGAAGTTCAGCCCGGCAGGCAAGCTGCTGCTGCAGCTTGGCACGACCGGCCAGTACGGCGCCGACGACAGCCGCTTCAACCAGCCTTCGGATGTCATCACGGCGCCCAATGGCGACATCTTCGTCGCTGACGGCCATGAACTGACGAACCTGCCGCCGCGCATCATGAAGTTCGACAAGACGGGCAAGTTCCTCAAGGCTTGGGACCTGTGCAGCAAGAGCGTTGTTCCCTTCGATTGCAGCCACAGCCTGGCGATGGACAGCCGGGGCCGCATCTTCGTCGCCGATCGCGGCAACAGCCTGGTCCTGGTTTACGACCAGGACGGCAAGCGCCTCGCCGAATGGAAGCAGTTCGGCAAGCCCAGCGGCCTCTACATAGACAAGAATGATGTTCTCTATGCGGGTGACTCCGTTTCCAGCGTGCAGGAAGGCAATGCCTTTATCCGCGGCGTGCATATCGGCAGCGCCCGCACCGGCGCAGTCACAGGCTTCATCCCCGATGTGCTGGGCAATCCCACGCCCTGGTTTCCGCTGAAGGGCACGACCGGGCCCGAGGGCGTGGTGGCCGATGCGCAAGGCAACATCTTCGTCTCGCAGGTGGCGCCTTTCGGCCAGGTGGCGCGCTACAGGCGAACGCCGCATTAGGGACAGGCCTGGCGGGGCTTGCCTCTCCCGCCGCCCCCGCTAAATTGTCAGACAAATAAAGACAAGCGGGCCAGGTCCCGCCCGCCGGGAGAGATGTCATGCAGAAGTCCATCGCGCTGAAGCTCGCGTTTCTCATGTTGGGCATGGCGCTGGCGGGCGGCGCGCTCACGCTGCCCCTGGCGATGGCGCAGGACGCCAGGCTGCCGTCCCGGCCGGAAGGCCCCTGCGATATCTACGCGGCAGCCGGGGCGCCTTGCGCCGCCGCGCACAGCACGACGCGCGCGCTCTATGCCTCTTACAGCGGCCCGCTCTACCAGGTGTTGCGCAAGTCCGACGGGCGCACGCTGAACATCGGCGTGGCACGTCCCGCGATGGGCGACGCCGGCGGCTATGCCAATGCCGCCATGCAGGATGTCTTCTGCGCCGGCACCACATGCTGGATCAGCATCATCTACGACCAGTCGCCGAAGCGAAATCACCTCTACCAGGCGCCGCGCGGCGCGTTCCTGGGGCAGGGCATGGGCGGCTACAACACTCTGCCACTGGCCGATGCCGCGCCGGTGATGCTGATGGGTCACAAGGTCTATGGCGTCTATATCGTGCCGGGCATGGGCCTGCGCCTGAACGATCCGCGCGGCACTGCCGTCGATGATCAGGCGCAGGGCCAATACTGGGTGCTCAACGGCCAGCACTTTAATTCCGGCTGCTGCTTCAATTATGGCAATGCCGAGATCACCAGCCGCGATGACGGCAACGGGACAATGGAGAGTACCCATTTCGGCAACGCCACGGCCTGGTATCACGGCCAGCCGCCCGGTCCCTGGGCGATGACCGACCAGGAAAACAACCTGGTCGGCTGCGTCAATCCCGGCAGCGAGTCCAAGTTCTGCTCCAACCTGCCCAGCATCAGCTACCGTTTCGTCACCGCCATCGCCAAGGGCAAGCCGGGAAGCTGGGCTTCGCAGGTCGGCGATGCCCAGAACGGACAATTGCATCTGCAGTTCGATGGTCCGCGCGTCGATGTCACCTATGACCCGATGCGCAAGCAGGGCGCCATCCTGCTGGGCAATGGCGGCGACAACAGCATCGCCAGCCAGGGCACCTTCTATGAAGGCGCGATGACGGCGGCCAACACCTATCCGTCGCACGAAGCCGACCAGCGCGTGCAGGCCAATGTCGTGGCCGCGCGCTATGCGGTGCCGATGCTGACAGTGGCGCCGGCTGCGGCCATCGCCATGCCGACGGGCCTGCAGACCTTTGTTCCGGGCCTGTCGCAGGACACGATGGTGGCCTTCACCAACAGCACGGGCGCCCCCGTGCGCGGCGTGCGGCTCAGCCTGTCGTTGCCGCCGGGATGGACGGCGCTTGTGCCCGGCACCATGCAGACCGCCGTGACGATTGCCGGCCCGGTCGCGCCGGGCGCCAGCGTCAACGCCACCTTCCGCGTCACCGCCGGTGCCAGCGGCTTCAATGGCGACATGGTCGCTACCGCCAACTGGACTGGCGGAAGCTGGAAGGCGGTGCAGGGCCTGCGCAACGCCGCGCCGGTCAAGCTCAACGAATTCCGCATTGCCGACGCCACCAATGCCAGCAACAGCTTCATCGAACTCTACAATGCCGGCACCAACACGGTGGATGTCTCCAACTGGAGCCTGACCCAGCACCAGGTCTGGCAGACAGTAAACTCCGCCATCCGCATTCCGGCGAACACAAGGCTGGCGCCGCGCAGCTTCTACCTGCTGGGGCTTGCCAATTCGGGCCTGGCGATTCCGGCGCGCGCGGGCGACAGCACCATCCATGTCCGCAGCGTCGAGGGCCTCAAGCTGGGCGACACCATCCTGGTCGATGGTGAAAGCCGCCGCATCACACGGCTTGGCACCGCAGCAGGCCCGGAGACCACCGTCTGGCAGCCCATGCCCGAAGGCGGGCGCTCGATGCTGACCGTTGAAAAAGGCGCGACCAATGTGCCGGTCGCCAGCGTCGTCGGTTTCGCCGTGGGCGACAAGATCGCGCTGGGTCATGGCGCCACCTATCCCGCCACCTATCGCGAGACCGAACGCTTCGAGATCGCCACCGTCACCAGTGTCGGCAAGCCCGGCGCCTATCCCTATCTGGCGACGGATGCCGCCGCCGGCGCCACCAACATCTCGGTGACCAATGTCATCGACATCTCGGTGGGCGACAGGATCCGGCTTGATATCGACAGTGTCGGTCACGGCATCGAGACCGTCAGGGTCAAGTCGGTCGGCACGCAAGCGATCCTGCTGGCGCTCCAGGCCGACGCGGCTGCGGGCACGACGAGCATCCAGGTGCGGCCCGGCACCGGCGTGTTCAACAACGCTGCCGTCAATGCCGGTCCCGGCCTGGCCGCACTGGCGGTGGGGCAGAAGCTGGTGGTCGGCAACCCCGGCAAGACGCAGACGGTCACCATCACCGCCGTTAACGGCGCCAGCGTGACGGTCACGCCCGGGCTGACCCGGGCGCATGTGGCCGCCGAAGCGGTGGTCGGACCGGGTACGGGCCTGGAGCTGGCTGCGCCGCTGAAATTCACCCATGCAGGCAACCTGCCCTTCTCCAATCGCGGCACCGGCATCCGCTTCATGCCGGCCACGGCCTTTGCCCGTGCCACCAACGAGCCGGTGCTGCCGCTCGGCACCGGCATCACGCTGGACCGTCCGCTGGTGCAGAACCACGCCATCAACGCGGTGGTGCGGCGCGATGGCATCACGGTGGTGGGCTATCAGGGCCCGGCGCCGCAGCAATGGTTCGGCGGTCCGGCATTGTCCGCCGCCGGTGGCAGCATGGTGCTGCGCGATGCCGGCAACCGTGTCGTTGACAGTCTGAATTACGGCCTGGTCGTCGATCCCTGGGCCGCAGAAGGCTATCACGGCGTTTCCGGCACGGGGCAGGCGGGCTGCCGCGCCCCAGCGGCCGGTGGCCGTGGTGGCCGTGGCGCGGTCATCACCGTCAACAGCAGCGCCGGACGCCTGCCGGATGGCCGTGACAGCGACAGCAACTGCAACGACTTCATGGCCCAGCCGGCAACGACCTTGTCGGTGGCGGCAGCGGCCGGTGCCGGCAATATCAAAGTGACGAGCGTGGCAGATTTCGCTGCCGGCCAGAGCGTGACCATCAATGCGGGCGCCAACGCGGAAATCGCCACCATCGCGGCGGTGGGCACCCCGGGCGCCACGACCAGCGGCGCCGCCGTTGCGGCCGGCGAAACCGTCATCCCGCTGGCCGCGCCGGCGGCCGGCTTCACCGCTGGGCAGGCCATCATCATCGACAGTGGTGCCAATGCCGAGACGGTGAACCTGCTGGCGGCACAGGGCGGGCGTGGCGGCGCGCGCATCACCATCGCGGCGCCGACACGCTTTGCCCATCCGGCCGGTGTGCCGATCGCTGGCAGCGGCATCACGTTGCAGGCGCCGCTGACCAGGGCGCATGGGGCGGGGGCGCAGGTCACCACCGATCTGCCGACGCCGGGGGCCCCGAACCGGTATTCCGCGCGGCGGTGAAGCTTCTTTCGCCGCGCGCAAAAGCGGAACCTGCGCCTGCCAAATCGGCAGCGACTCGCTGCGCTTTTGCTATGTGCTTGATTTCCCTGCCGGCCAGATCTGGCACAACTGCGGGCTGGGCCGCAATGGATATCCTGCTGGTGCCGACCACGCCCGGTCATCCCACCGTGGCGCAGGTCGCCGCCGACCCCATCGGGGCCAACACCCGCAACGGCCTTTATACAAACTTCGTCAATTTCCTCGATTGCTGCGCCATCGCCGTGCCTGCCGGGTTCAAGGATGATGGCCTGCGCCTTCGGCGCGACGTTGATCGCGCCCGCCTTTCACGATGCTGCGCTGGGCAAGCTGGCCGGCCAATTTGCAACGGAGACCTGATATGAGCGAACGCATACCCCTTTTCGTCGTCGGCTCGCATTTGAGCGGCATGCCGTTGAACCGCGAACTGACCGATGTGAAGGCCGAGCTGCGCGGCTCGGTGCAGACCGCGCATGACTATCGGCTGTTCGTGCTGCCCGATACCACGCCGCCCAAGCCCGGGTTGCTGCGCAAGCCGGGCTTCAATGGCCTTGGCATCGCGGGCGAAGTCTGGCTGCTCGATCCCGCCGATTCGTCGCGCGTATTCCCGCGCCGCTGGGCATCGGCAAGGTGATGCTGTCCGATGGCGAGATGGTGAGCGGTTTCCTGTGCGAGGCCTATGCCACCGAAGGCGCGGAGGAAGTCACCCATCTGGGCGGGTGGCGGCGTTACATCAAAAGCCGGAATGCGGGCTGACGGTCCTTATTCTTCTACCGTCACCCGGGCGCCGTCGCGCAGCAGGCTGAGATCGCCCGTCACCAGCCGGTCAACCGCAACAAAAACGCTTCCAGCCCTTTTCAGGACTGGAAGCGCTTGTCGTTGCAGCTGCGAAGGCGTTAGCGCGGCAGGGCGTAGGCGACATAGGCCGCCTGGCCACGGCCACCGGTGGCCAGCATCACAAACTGGCGGCCATTCACCGTGTAGGAGCCAGCGCTGTTTCCGCCCGTGGCCGACAGCGTGGTCTTCCACAACTGCTTGCCATTCTCGGTGCTGTAGGCCTGCAGCTCGTTGCCTGCCGCGATGAACAGCAGGCCGGTCGCCGTCACCAGCGGTCCGCTGCTGTTGGCGCGGCCCGGCAGGTAGATGCTCCACTTGTAGAAGCCGGTGTTGAGATCGATGGCATTCAGCGTGCCCTGCGACGTGGCTTCGTCCAGCGCCGAGCCGCCCGAAGGCAGCCGGAACTGGCCATAGCCCGCAAAGTTGTAGTCGAGCGCGCCAATGCCGTTCTGTGCCCCGCCGATGGCGGTGGGCCCGCCCGGCTTGCCGATCATGTCGCGCACCTTGCTGTTGTCCAGCATGCGCGTCATGCCCGAACCATTGGGGGCGCTGGCATAGAGAACGCCCCTGCGGTCGGCCGCCATGCCGCCCCAGGTGCCGGCGAAGCCCGGCGCCACCAGCGTGTCCTGGCCCAGCGCCAGCGGCGTATAGGGCACACAGTTGCCCAGAACACCGGCGAGAAGCTTCTTGGCCTCGGCATTGGCGGCGGGCGAGACGTTGGTAAGGTCCTTCTCGGTGAAGCACTTGCGCGCCATCGGGCGGGGCAGGGTCGGAATCGGCTGGGTCTTGGCTGCGACTTCGCCCGGCACGGTGCTGGGCGGCACCGGCACTTCCGGAATCGGGAAGATCGGTTTGCCGGTGGTGCGGTTGAAGACGTAGATCTGCGCCGTCTTGTTGGTGGCCACGGCGATATCGACCTTGGCACCGCCGCGCGTGATCGTGGTCAGCACCGGCACGTTGATCGGGTCCACGTCCCAGATGTCGTGATGCACGAGCTGGAAGTCCCAGATGCGCTTGCCGGTCTTGGCGTTCAGCGCAATCGTCGAACTGGCGAAGCGGTTGTCGCCCAGGCGCCTGGCGCCATAGAAATCGTCGGCGGCCGAACCGGTATTGACGAAGACGATACCGCGAGCCTGGTCGACGCTCGCGCCCGACCAGGCGTTGGCGCCGCCCTGGGTCAGGTGCGCGTCCTTGGGCCAGGTATTGGCACCGGCTTCGCCCGGATGCGGAACGGTGTGGAAGGTCCAGACCAGCTTGCCGCTGCGGGCGTCGAACGCGCGCACATCGCCGGGCGAGGCCGGCGTGTTCTCTGCCAGACGGCCATTGACGATGACGAGGTTCTGGTAAACCGAGACCGGCGAGGTGATGTAGATCTTGTTGTCCTCGGCGGCCCCGCGCAGATTCTCGCGCGCATCGATGCGGCCATTGCCGCCGAAGCCCGGCACAAGCTGGCCCGTCTCCGCGTCGATCATGTAGACATATTGTTCGCGCCCGAAGACGACCCGCAGCTTGCCCTTGTCGTTCCAGGTGGCCAGGCCGCGAATGGGCTGGGTGCCCTCCAGCTTCGGATCAAAGGTCCATTTCGGCTTGCCGGTCTCGGCATCCAGCGCCACGACGGTGCGGCTGGTGGTGACGACATAGACGCTGCTGCCGATCTTGATCGGCTGGCTTTCCAGGCCGCCCGCTTCCATCGTGAAGCGCCAGGCTTCGCTCAGGCCGCTGACATTGGCAGGCGTGATCTGGGTCGCGGGCGAATAGCGGTCGGACGCGCTGCCGCCATGGAAGCCCCAGTCCAGATTGGCGTTGCTGCTGGGCTGGCCCTGCGCCGCCGCGATCGCCAGCGAGGCGACCGCGCCCAGCGCGAGGATCGACACTTTATGCCTTGCCTTCATGTTCCGCCCCTTGTGCGTGTGAAGCCGGTTGTACCGGCGATTGTTGCTGCAGCTTTTACACGAAATGCACGGTCCCGCCACACGCGCGGCAGGCGTTTTCACGCGGCCGGGACGCTGCTCTCACGCTTTGAAAGGTGAAGATTAATTCGCCGGAGGGGTTGTCGTCCGGCGGAGCACGGTGAAATTGCGCAACCGCTCCGACGCCTGGGCGAAGCTGCCATCCATCAGGAGCACCTTGCGATAGCCCTCATAGGCCTTGCGGGTGCGGCCCAGCAATTCCAGCGCCACGGCACGGTTATATTCGGCGATGGGCGGAAAGCTGGGGTCCAGCGCGATGCCGTGTTCGATCTGCTCCAGGGCTTCGTCATAGCGCTTTTTCTTGATGAGGATGGCGCCGCGATTGACATAGGCGTCGCCCAGGTCGGGGCGCAGCGCGATGGCCTTGTTGAAATTGGCCTCGGCCTCGTCGATGCGCTGCATCCGATACAGGATGACGCCGCGATTGTCGAAGGTGGTGGCGCGGTCGTTGTGGCCCATCACGTCGCGTTCCAGCGCCAGATTGCAGACTTCCAGACCGCGCAACAGGTCTGTGTCGAAGCGCGCCTGGCGGTAACAGTCCGCACCCAGCAGCGTGCCATGCGAAGTTATCACCTGCGCCTGCGCGGCATTTGCCACGAGCATGATGCTGATCATCAGGAAAAATCGCTTCATGAAACCCTCCATGCAAAAAATGATGCTGGAGATGCGTCGTCCGAAGAGTATTTGCTGCTTTTTTGTCACGTACATTGAAATTTCCGCTTCTGCAAACGTTTGAAAATTTCCTTACGTAAGGTTAATTTTCGACATTCTCTCATTCTATGAGAATGGATCATTGCGTAATTGTCTCGTACTTGCCAAAACACCGCCGCGTGGAGCGAGTGTGTCATCCATAAACTGATGTTTCAGTAGAATAAAATATCCTATTCAGAGGGGCTGTGCTTATGAATCGTAGATATCGGATCGCCAATCTTCTTGCTGGCGTGAGCGTTCTGGCCATCGCCTCCGCCGTCCAGGCGCAGACCCCGGCCACCGAGGCGCCGGAAGAAGTGGTGATTACCGGTTCGCGCATCATCGCCAACGGCAACAACATGCCGACCCCGGTGACCGTGATTTCCACCCAGGAAATCACCGACAACGTCCCGAAGAGCGTGATGGACGGCCTTCAGCAGCTCCCCATCTTTGCTGGCGGACGTAGCCCCACCACCAATGTCGGCAACAGCTCGCAGAACAACGCCTCGCACCAGTTCAACATCCGCAATGTCGGCATCACCCGTACCCTGGTGCTGTATAACGGCCGCCGCATCGCCCCGACGTCTCCCACGGGCGAAGTCAATGCCGACATCATTCCCAACATGCTGCTGCAGCGCGTCGACGTCGTCACCGGCGGCGTTTCGGCCGTGTACGGCTCCGATGCCGTGGCCGGCGTGGTCAACTTCATTTCCGACCACAGCCTGGAAGGCATCAAGGGTGAAGCCAGCTTCGGTGCCTCCGACTATGGCGACGGCATGACCAAGCGCATCGGCGTTGCCGGCGGCATGACCATCCTGGGCGGCTATGGCCACATCCAGGGCAGCATCGAATACTACAAAAATGACGGCATTCTTGGCGCCGACAAGCTGCAGCGTCCCTGGGCCGCTGCGGTTAAGACCTCGCAAGGCGCTGGCACCGCGACCAACCCGAACAAGTTGGTCCTGGACACCCGCCTGGCGTCCTCCAGCTATGGCGGCTTAATCACCACGGCCGGCAATTCCGCCTCCAATCCGTTCCGCGACATGACGTTCAACGCGGATGGATCGCTGCGGTCCTTTGTTCATGGCGCGGCCACCGGCAGCGGCAACGTCGAAACCGGCGGCGACGGCATCTACTACAAGGAAGCCTCGCTGGTCGCCACGACCAACCAGATCCAGGGCAATGGCCGCTTCGACTACAACTTCACCGACGAGATCGCTGCCTATATCGATGCGACCTACACCAAGGGGCAGAACCGCAACAATCACCAGACCAACGAGTTCCGCAACTTGGTGATGAACTCGGCCAACCCGTACCTATCCGCTGCGCAGAATACCGCTCTGGCGCCCGCGACCACTACGACCGGCGGTCTCGGAACCTTCACCATGAGCAAGACGATGGAGCAGGCGCCGCCGCTGTCGTCCAACAGCTGGACTACGGCCTACCTGATCAATACCGGCCTGACCGGCTCGGTCGGCGGCTATAATTGGGAAGTCTCGTACACCCACAACGAGAACACCCAGCTAACCCGCAATGAAGCCAACATCAACAACCAGAAGCTTTATGCTGCTCTTGATGCGGTGCGAGACGGTTCCAACAATATCGTTTGTCGTATTACCACCACCGACCCGACCGTGCTGCCAGGCTGCGTGCCGCTGAACCCGTTCGGCCCGGGCTCCGAGACCACGGCGATGCTGAATTACGTCCTGGAAGAGACCAAGTTCACCGCTGCTACCGTCATGGACGATATCGGCGCCAGCATCACCGGCTCGCCCTTTGACAACTGGGCCGGCCCGGTCGGCTTCGCCCTGTCCGGCGAATGGCGCAAGACCAACCTGGACGTGGTCAGCAACGCGCAGCCGAGCAATCGCGTCAACTGCACGGGCCTGCGCTACAACTGCACCGTCAATACACTGAGCCACATCTCCAATATCTTGAACAGTGCCAGCGGGCTCAGCCAGTCGGTGGGCGAAGGCGCGCTGGAAGTCCAGTTCCCGCTGTTCCGCGACGCACCCCTGGCCGAATCCGTCGATTTCAACGGCGCGGTGCGCTACACCAACTACAACAACAGCGGCACTGTGATGACCTGGAAGGCAGGTCTGGTCTGGATGTTGAGCGACGAGTGGACGCTGCGCGGCGTCATGTCCCGCGACATTCGTGCCCCAAACCTGAACGAGCTGTACTCGCCGAGGCTGGTTAATCCAGCGGGGACCACCGACCGCCATGTGCTGACTAACGGCCTACCGACCCAGCTGCAGGCGCCGTTCGTGACGATCTCAAACCCGTCCCTGAAGCCGGAAGTGGCGCACACCACCACAGTCGGCGGTGTGTATCGCCCGTCATGGCTGTCGGAATTCTCGCTGTCGGTTGACTATTATCACATCAACATCGGCAACGCGATTACCAACATCTCGGGTCAAAATTCCACCGTTCAGGATATCTGCGAAGTCAGTAACGGGACGTCGGAATATTGCGGCCTGATCATCCGCCCGCTGCCCTTCTCCGACCGCTCGCTGGCCAACCTGGTGACGTCCTTTATCACCCAGCCGCGCAACGCGCAGTCGGTTATTACTGACGGCGTCGATATTGAGACGAACTACTCGGCGCCGTTGTTCGGCGGCAATCTGAACCTGCGCATGCTGGCCAGCTATCAGCCCATGTTGAAGACGGTCCAGTTCCCCGGCGCCAACACGCTGAATGCAGCGGGTGCTTCGCCCCTGGCGAGCTTCCGCGGCACGCTGTTCGCCCGCTACAACTGGAACGAGTGGACGCTGGCGATTAGCGAGCGCTTCCGCAATGGTACCAAGCTGAGCTCGGACCGCTATTGCCCTGCCATCGTCGTCGGCAGCTGCCCCGTCATCTCGCCAATCTTCGCCAACTCGTTCCGCAACCCGGGCACGGCGCTCTACACCAACCTCAACCTGACCTATAACTGGGAAAATGCCCCGCTGGGCACCACCACCCAGTTCTTTGTCGCGGTCGAGAACGTGTTTGATCGTCAGCCCACCTCGGTTGGCGGCGGCGGCACGGTGCCAAGCCTGTTCCCCGGAACCTTCGGCACTGATGACACAATCGGCCGCTTCTACACTGCGGGCATGCGCGTTCGGCTCTAATCGCCGGGTCGCCAAGGCCAAGAAACAGACGCCGCGCGGGCCCTCTGCCCGCGCGGCGTTTGCTTTTTGTGGCCAGTGTTTACAAGCTGGCTTGGCGGATTCTGTCCGGTTTTTTTAGATTTCCGGCCGCGCCCGGGGCTTTTTTACCCCGGCGGAAAGTCTATGGTTTGCCCAACAAAAACCGTCCTGGGGGGACACGCATGCGCAAAGTTCTGGTTGCCGCCGCTTTTCTGGCTGGCGTTTCCATCATGGGTGCCGCTGTGGCGCAGCAGGCCGCGCCGGAGGCGGGCCGTGGCCCACAGGCCGGTCGTGGCCCAGTGACGCCCAACCCGGATATCCGCCTGTCGCCCTTCGCGCCGTCCACGGCGGCGACCACTTTCGGCAGCACCTGCGCCGGTTGCCACGGCACCAACCTGGTCGGCACCCCCCGGGCGCGCAGCCTGTTTGATGCCACCTTCCTGGCCAACCGCACCGACAACGAAATCGTCAATTCGATCATGACCGGCTTCCCGGCCGGGCGCATGCCCGCCTTCAAGGGCCGCATCAACGACGCCCTGGCGCACCAGCTGGTCTATTACATGCGCATCACCGGCGGCCGCCTGAACAACACCGCGCCCGTCATGCCCGATCCCAACGGGCTGGTGGTGAAACACCAGAATGGCAGCTTCAAGATGGAAGTCGTGGCGGCGGGGCTGGATGTGCCCTGGGGCATCGCCTTCCTGCCGGACCGCAAGACCGCCATCGTGCCGGAGCGCGGCGGCAAGATCCGCTTCATCGATATCGTCAAGAACACGGCGTCCGAGCCGATCCGCAACACGCCCAAGGTCTTTGTCCGCCAGGATGCCGGCAACCTCGACATCATCCTGCACCCAGATTACGCGAAGAATGGCTGGATCTATCTCGGCTATGTCGATGTGCGGCCCGGCGTGACGCCGGCCCCGAACTCCAACATCGCGCCCAATCCGGCGCCGCCGACCATGACGGTGATCGTGCGCGGCCGCGTCAAGGACGGCGAGTGGGTGGACAATCAGGAGATCTACCGCGCTCCCAACGAGCAATACACCCAGCCCAACGATCACTACGGCATCCGCTTCCTTTGGGACAAGCAGAAGCGCCTGTACTGGACGCTGGGCGACCGTCACTACTTCTATGACGCCCAGGATCTCTCCAAGCCTTTCGGCAAGATCCATCGCGTCACCGATGAGGGCAAGCCCGCGCCGGGCAATCCGTTCCTCAACACGCCGGATGCGATGAAATCGGTGTGGAGCTATGGCCACCGCAATCCCGAAGGCCTGGCCTGGAATCCGGTTGATGGCCATCTGTGGGAAACCGAGCATGGCCCCACCGGTGGCGACGAGGTCAATGTCATCAAGCGCGGCGCCAATTATGGCTGGGGCAAGATCAGCCGTGGCCTGGAACCGGGCATCAGCGAGGTTGAGATGGCGGGCATGGAACAGCCCAAGACCTTCTTCAATCCCGCCATCGGCCCGGGCGGCATCACCTTCCTGACCAGCAACCATTACAAGGGCTGGAAGAACAACCTCTTCATCACCGGCATGACCGGCATGAAGCTGTTCCGCATGGTGGTGAAGAACGACCAGATCCTGTCGCGCGAATTGCTGCTCGACCGTGTCGGCCGCGTGCGCGACATCAAGCAGGGGCCAGACGGGCTGCTTTACATCCTGCTGCAGAATCCCACCGGCAATACACCCGCCAGTGGCATGACCAACGGCAATGTCGGCATGGTGGTGCGTCTGGTGCCGGTCAAGGAGTAGGGATAGGCTGGCGGTCTTCCGGTTGCATTCCCAACCCACGGAGACCGCCATGCCCTTCATGCTTTTGCGTCGCCATGTCATTGCCGCCGGGCTGGCGGCAGGCGCGCTTTTCATCGCCGCCCCGGCTTTCGCCCAGGACGCCGTGATCCCGGCGCGGCCTTTCGTGGCCGAGCCCATTGTCCATCCCATCCCGAAGACCGCTGCGCCCATGCGGATCGGCATCATCGGTTCGGGCAATATCGGCGGCACGCTGGGCGAGCTGTGGGCCAAGGCCGGCCACCAGGTGATGTTCTCGGATCGTGATCCCGCCCTGGCACAAGCCCAGGCCAAGCGTCTGCCGGGCACGCGCGTTGGCACGGGTGAAGAGGCCATCGCCTATGGCGAAGCCATCTTCATCGCGGTGCCCTATGGCGCCTGGCCTGCCGTCGCCAAGCAGTATGGCGCGGCGCTGCGCGGCAAGATCGTGATGGAGCCCACCAATCTCAACCTGCAGCGCGATGGCGCGGCGGCGGAAGCCGAGATCAAGGCGGCGGGCAGTACCGGCGCCGCCGTGGCGGCCCATCTGCCGGGCGTGCGGCTGGTGCGCGTCTTCAATGCCACCGGCTATACCGACTTCGCCAAGCAGGCGGCGCGCCCGGTCCCCTGGATGGGCATTCCGCTGGCGGCCAGCGACGCGGCGGCACTGGCGATTGCGACACGGCTGGTGACGGATATCGGTTTCGATGCCGTGCCGGTTCCGGGCGGTCTCGCTGCGTCGGCCAAGTTCGAGTTGCGCGGACCGGCATCCGGCGTGAAGACGGCGGCGGAACTGCGGACCGCCCTGGGCCTCTGATCGGTTAGTGCTCGCAGAGCGCCTGGATCACCTTCATGGCGGCGGCCGTGCGGTTCTACACATCCAGCTTCTGGTAGATCTGTTCCAGGTGCTTGTTGATGGTGCGTGGGCTGCAATCCAGGATCGCGGCAGTGTCGCGGTTGGATTTTCCCTTGGCGATCCAGACCAGCACTTCGGCCTCGCGGTCGGTCAGCGCGAAGACCTCTTTCAGCACTGCGCTTTCGCTGGGCGCGCCCGCATCCTTCAGGCGCAGCAGATATTCGCCCGGCTGGGCTTCGCCGATGAAGGAGGCGAAGAGGCTGCTGGCGCCCGGCAACTGCACATCGTCCAGCTTGCCGGCCACGATCTGTGCCAGCGTTGGCGCGATTGCGGCGCGCCAGTCATCGCCGCCGCCCAGCCGCTCGACGCCCCTGGGCGTCACCCATAGCACGGCGCCGCTGGCATTGGCGGCCAGCAGCCCATCGCGGGCGGCAGCATCAAGTGGGATGGCGATGACATCTCCAAGATGCCGTCCTTTGAGCGGGCCCGGCGCGGCATCGCCTTCGTGCCGCAGGGGCGCGAGATTTACGGTGCGCGAGAATCTGGAATCCGGCTTCTCTGCCATTCGGGGCCGGGCCACGGGCATTCCCGACGAGGTTTTCGAGCTGTTCCCGGTGCTGAAATCCATGCTGCACCGTCGCGGCGGCGATCTTTCGGGCGGCCAGCAGCAGCAGCTCGCCATCGGCCGGGCGCTGGTGATGCGGCCTTCGCTCATCATCCTGGACGAGCCCACCGAAGGCATCCAGCCATCCATCATCAAGGATATCGGCCGCGCCATCGCCTATCTGCGCGACAAGGGCGAGATCGCCATCCTGCTGGTGGAACAGTATTTCGACTTTGCCTGCGAACTGGCCGACAATTTCGTCATCCTGGATCGTGGCTCGGTGGTGGCGTCCGGCGACCAGGAAGCCCTGCGCCAGCCCGATGTGCGCAAGCATCTGACGGTCTAGCTGCTGACGTCATTGCCCGTGTGGGTCAGCGTCTGGGGCTGGAAGTCCCAGCCCCGCAGCAGCTTCACCGCCGCTTCCAGCTGCTCCTTCACCATGCCGCGCCGGATCGCTTCCACCATCTCTTCGGTATTGAGGGAGGTGGTGGCGGCCTCATGGCCGCGCGGCCCGGGAATGGCGAGGAAAATCGGAATGGAGTTCATCACCCCGGTCACCACGAAATCATGGAACCAGCGCTGGCGCACGAGCTTCAGCGGGTTGTCCAGCAGCATCAGGCCGATGCCGATGGAGAAGTCGAAGCCTTCGCCGATGCCGTCGGTCTCGACATAAGGCAGCACGCCGGATTTGTCGGGCCGCCAGCTTTCATCGAACATTTCCATCGCCCGCCAGGCGCAATGATAGTCACGGCAGATGGGATAGCGGGTCTCGTAGATGTCACAGCCTTGCGACGTGCAATGCTTGCAGGCCGTACCGGATGCCTTCTGGATTTCCGGCTTGTCGATGGTGGGCCAGGTGCAGCAGACGGTGCAATCGCCGCAAGTCCGCCCGGGCACCAATGTCATGCCTTCCCACATGGGACAAGGCTAGCAGGCGCTGGCGTGCGCCGCTATCACGGCGCGGCGGCCGGTGCCGATCCGGGCATGACGCCTTCACGGGCGCGCTGGGGCGGCGGCGTCAGCATGCGCTGGCGGTCCACCAGCAGCACGCGGCCCTTTTCTTCCGGCAGCCGGAAGACGAAGCCACCGGCGCGGGCATTGATGTCAGCCGCCTGGGCGGTCCCGGCGGCGCTCAGGCGCGACCAGATGCCGTCGGGGCGGCGCACGATATCGAAAGTCACGGCCAGGCCGTCAAAGCTGCGCGCCACGATGCGGGCGGCGCCGGTGAAGTCCATGCCGTTCGCCACGCGGACGTCGGACGGCGCAAAGGTGGCGATGGCAAAGCCGATCTCGTTGACCAGCTGGAAATCGGGCTGCACCCCGGCGGGCAGGCCCTGCAGCGTCACCGGGTCGTTGGCGGTGGGGCGGCTGACGGTAAAGCCCGGGCCGGTGGCCGGCGTCACCGCCACCGCTTGCAGCCGGGCAGGCCCGATCAGCGCCATCTGCTTGCTCATCCACGAGCCGATATCGCCGCGCACCGGGAAGACGGCGCGGGCAAGATAGGCCCTGTTCTCGCCGGGATGGCGCACGAACAGGCCCTTGGCGCCGTTGACGTCGCCAAGATCGATCTGGGTGCCCACGATCAACTGCGCCAGGATCGCACCCTGGGCGTTCTTCACCGTCACCAGCGTGCCATTGCCGGCGGGCGGCGTGCCCAGCGACAAATGGGTCAGCCAGTCGGGGCGCTCGGTCTTGGGCGCGATGGTGGTGAGCTGCGCCAGGCTGATCAGCGTGCGGCGGATTTCATCGAAGTCGGCGGGGAAGTTGCCACGGTCCAGCACCCAGCCGGTGGCGGATTCCCGGATGACCGTGAACGTACCGGCGGGCCCGGCGATTTCGATCCGCGCGGCGTTGCCAGCCGCCTCGGTGAAGCCGGGCAGGAAGACTTCCGGCGTGTAGCGGGGCAGGCCTTCGGCGGCGCGGCGCCAGACGGCATAGCCGGACAGCAGGCCAAAAATCAGCGCGGCACTTCCCAGGAGCAGCAGCGTGCGGCGGCGGGCGTTGGTCATGCTGCGCCCCCTTCAGCTTCAAGACGTGCCTTCCTGCGGTTGCCCTTGGCGCGGGCGCGGCGGATGGCGCCGAAGACCAGCGCGAAACCCGCCACCAGCAGCGGCACCAAAAGGATGTTCATGAAGGCCAGGATGCGGCCCAGCCGGTCGATGCCGGCGCGCAGATTGGCCTGCACGTCGCGCAACTGCGCCCGTGTGCCGGTGATCTCGCGCTGCAGGCTGTCCATCGCCGCCTGCTGTTCGGCCGACAGGGTGGCGGCGCTGCCGCCTTGCTGCAGTTGGGAAAATTGCTGCTGCGCATTGGTCAGGCGCGTGCGCAGTGAATCCAGGGTTTCGCGGAAGCGCGCCTCCGCGTCCGCCTGCATCCGGCGCACCACGGTGAAAGGCCGCTCGGTGTTGCCGCGTGCCCGCAGGGTGATGAGTTCGTCCGAACCTGTCAGGCTCTCGATGGCGTTCAGCACCAGGCCTTCATTGTCGGCGAACGGTGCGCGCGTTCCGGTCTGCGGATCGTTCTGGGCCCAGAAGCGGTCGTCTAGCACATCGGTATCGGCCACCACCACGATGTTGATATTGCCCGATGCGAAGCCGGGAACTGCGGCGTGGCCAGTGATGCGGGCGGCCAGGGTGAGCGGCGCGGCCCCCGGCTTGATCGCGCTCATCAGCGCGCCCGGGTCTTTCAACTGCAGCGCCTGGTCGCGCGGATACAGCATCGCGTCGGCGCTGGAGACCAGCAGCGGCTCGAACTTCGTGGTCGCCCCGGCCCGCTGCGACAGGGCACCGGGGCTGGCCAGGTTGACGCCGGTCAGGCTGGCGGTGACCGGGTCGGTCTTGCTGAAATTCTCCGCCGTCAGGTGCTGCCACATCGGATAGGGCACGGGCGCGCGCTGCGGATCGGCAGGATTGCGGATGCGCTGGGCGTTGCCGCGATCCAGCACCAGTTCGCGCGGGTTATAGGCCACGCCCCAGGCCTGCAGCAGCAGGTTCAGGTCGGAGGATGGCGGCGCGCTGGGCGTCTGCTCCTGCTGCACCAGTTCCGACATTGGATCGAGGAATATCAGCGCGCGGCCGCCGCCCAGCACATAGCGCAGGATGGCGCGCATCTTGGACGGCGTGATTTCCTGCGGATGGGCGATCAGCAGCAGGTTGGTGTCCTTCGGGATTTCGCGGAATTCGTCGGGCAGCATCCGCACATCATAAGCGTGCTGCAGGTCGGCATAGATGCCTAGCGGCTGGCCGCTGTCCGGCGCGCGGGTCAGAGGCAGCGAGGACAGCACCGCGATCTTGCGCTTGCCCGGATGCGAGAGCTGGAACAGCAGCGAGGTCAGGTCGTATTCCAGATACGGTTCCCGTTCCGGCGCGAAGTTGGGAATGGTGTTGCGGTCGTCGACCGTGTTGACGCCTTCCAGCCCGAAATAGATCGAGCCCGTGCCGTTGGCGAGCGGGATGGGGCGCAGGCCCGCCTCGGTGGCGCGGTCTTCTTCCGGTGTGAACGGGGCGGGATCGATATCCTCCAGCACGATCCTGCCGTGGCTCACGGCGGCGTAATGGCCCAGCAGGTCGCGCACGCGCTTGGCATAGGCGGCGGTGGCGGGATAGTCGGCGGCGTTGCTGCGCGAGAAATAGAAACGCAGCGTCACCGGCTCCGGCAACTGGTCGATGATGCTGCGCGTGCCCGATGACAGCGTGAATTGCCGGCTCTGGGTGAGGTCGAGCCGGGCGTCGATGAAGAAATTGTTGGCGAAGATGTTCAGCCCCAGAAAGGCGAGGGTGGCGAGCCCCAGGGCGGACCAGAAATAGCTGCGGGTGGAAAGCTTCATCGTCAGCCGCCCTTGCCGCTTTCGACGATCAGCATGTTGGCGAACAGGAACAGGCTGGTCAGCGACAGGAAGAAGATCGCGTCGCGCAGGTCGATGACGCCTTCGGTGATGGCGGAAAAATGGGTGAGGAAGCTGAAGGATGCGACCGCCTCCACCAGCGGTGCCGGGGCCCAGCCCGACAGCGATTCCATCACGATGGGCGCGCCCGCAGCGGTGAAGAGGAAACAGACCGCCACGGCGGCGACAAAGGCGATCACCTGGTTCGTGGTGGCGGCCGACACCGCCGCGCCGATGGCCAGGTACGTGCCCGCCATCAGCAGACTGCCGATATAGGAGGCCAGGACCACGCCATTGTCGGGCGCGCCAAGATAGAGCGTGGTGAGCCAGACCGGGAAGGTGAGAAACAGCGCCAGCCCGGCAAAGGCCCAGGCGGCGAGGAACTTGCCCAGCACCGTGGCCCAGACCGGCAGCGGCAGGGTGAGCAGCAGCTCGATGCTGCCGCTGCGCTTCTCTTCGGCCCAGAGCCGCATCGCCAGCGCCGGCATCAGGAAGAGATAGAGCCAGGGATGGTAGCTGAAGAAGACGGTGAGGTCGGCGACGCCCATGTCGAAATAATGCCCGACATAGAAAGTGAAGACGCCCATCGCCACCAGGAAGATCACCAGGAAGACAAAGGCGATCGGCGTGGCGAAATAGGCGGCGAATTCGCGGCGGAAGACGGCGCTGACGGCATTCATGCGGCGGCTCCGCTCACATCGCTGGAGGTGAGGCCGCGGAAAAGATCGTCCAGCTTGCCATTGGGGCCGCGCGCCGCCAGTTCGGCAGGGGTGCCGTCAGCGACGATGCGGCCCTTATCGATGATGATGGCGCGGCTGCAGATCGCTTCCACTTCTTCCAGCAGGTGGGTGGAGATCACGATGGTCTTGGCGGGCGACAGCAGGCGGATCAGGTCGCGCACCGCATGTTTCTGGTTGGGATCGAGGCCGTCGGTGGGTTCGTCCAGGATCAGCACTTCAGGATCGTGCAGGATCGCCTGCGCCAGGCCGACGCGGCGGCGAAAGCCCTTGGACAGGGTTTCGATCGGGCGGTCGAAGACGCTTTCCAGGCTGGTACGCGCCACGGCCAGTTCGCAGGCGGCGGACGCGGCGACGGCGGAGAGGCCACGCACATCGGCGATGAAGCCCAGGAATTCGCGCGGCGTCATTTCCCCGTAGGCGGGAGCGCCCTCGGGCAGGTAGCCCAGCGTCTTCTGCGCCGCGAGGGTGTCGGTGACGATGTCGTGGCCGCAGATGCGGGCCGCGCCGCCATCGGGAACCAGGAATCCTGTCACCATTTTCATAGTGGTGGTCTTGCCCGCGCCATTGGGGCCCAGGAAACCCAGCACTTCGCCCGGCCGCACGGTCAGGCAAAGCCCGGCCACGGCGGTCACGGCGTCGAAGCGCTTGGTCAGGCTGTCTATTTCGAGCATCGCGGGGGAGTGTAAAAAATCCGTGTTCCGTTTAGGGCAACCCTGCCAAGCCCGCAAGCCGCGCCGCGCCCGGCATTATTGCGCTGCAACGGAGACAGAAAATGACGAAATATACGAAATATAATGCGTCCCTGCGAAACGCATTACATTGTGTTGCCGGGCCGAACCTGACAGATTTCCGGTGCTTGTAACGACGCGAGTCAAAAGACGCGCGCTAGGGGAGGAAAGACTATGAAATTGCGTTATCTGGCGGCCGCCATGTGCGTCGCCTTGCCGGTGGTGGCGGGTGTCGCCCTGGCGCAGCAGGCGGGCCGAGGCCCCGCGCTTTCCGAAGCTCCGCTGACGGGTGACGGTGTCGCTGCTCCGGCGGCGTTCCCGCTGCAGGCCGCCAAGGGCGTGGATTCCGGCGCGAAGGCCCGGCCGCTTCCCGGCAGCACCAACACCGGTGCCTTCAACAAGAACACCTGGAAGTTCGGTCCCCGTTCGACGCCTGCCCCCGGCACGCCGCTCTGGAGCCCGGTGAAGAAGAAGATGGTCGCCGGCGAGAAGGTCTACAGCGCCACCATCAACGCGCATGGCACGCCGGAGCAGTATTGCGCCGCCGCCATGAACCCCCAGTATGACTTCATCTGGACCGAGATGCAGCATTCGCCCGGCACCTACCAGAACGCCGCGCTGATGTGGACGGCCTGCCCGGGTCTTGCCGGCATGGGCGAAGGCAAGGCGCACGCCATGCCCGGCGCGCGCATTCCCACGACCAATGAAATGGACGTGCAGCATGCCACCGACATGGGCGCGATGGTCATCGTCATCCCGACCATCGACAGCGCCGCCGAAGCCGCCGAAGGCGTCAAGTGGACCTACTTCCCGCCGATGGGCCGCCGTTCGGCCGGTTCGAACGTCGCCGGCCAGCCGATCTGGTGGGGCGCCGCGCCGGGTGGCTATCGCGCCACCTACAACGACAACGTCACGCTCATCCTGATGATCGAGACCCTGGAAGGCATTTCCGAAGCCGACCAGATCGCCGCGACCAAGGGCGTGACCGGCGTGTTCGCCGCCTCGTCCGACCTGGGCAACTTCTCGGGCTATGGCCAGGGCGATCCCGACTATGAACGCCTGATCAACATCGTTCATGACGCAACGGTGAAGGCCAAGGTCCGTCTCTGCGGCCCGTCGGCCTGGAACGACCGCAACGACTTCACCTGCTTCCAGGGTGGTCCGCCGGCCCCCGGTGGCCGTGGTGCCGGTCGTGGCCGTGGCGCCCGTGGCGCCGCGCCTGCCGCTGGTGCTCCGGCTCCCGCGCAGTAGGGACGAAGCCTGAAAAAGAAGGCGCCGGGAGCAATCCCGGCGCCTTTTTTGTTGTTACAGGATCGCTAGTCCGCCTCCCCTTCGCGTGCGAAGCACGCAGGAAGGGGAGGTGCCCGTAGCTGGCCAGCCGCATAGCGGCGGTTAAGCCAGCGAAGGGCGGAGGGGTTGAATCAAGGAATCTTCAAAGCTGTCACGCGGTCGGCGGGGCGTTCCACCGCCCAGACCACGTTGCCATGCGGCTCCACTGCGCAGGGGCCATTGAGCCCGGTGGCGACGGTGGTGAAGGTGGCGACGTCATTCTTCACCGTGAAATAGCTCACCGTGCCGTTGCCGCTTTCGGCCAGATAGATGCGGCCATTGTGGGCGCGCATGCCGTCGGGCGACTGCAGCACGCGCGGCGTGTGAATCTGCACCGGAGCACTGGCCTTGCCGGTGGCGTCCAGGGGCACGCGGTAGAGATTGCCCGCCCACACCGTGTTCACATACAGCACGCCGTCCAGGAAGGTGATGCCGTCCACGCCATACAGCGCGGAGTGCTGGATCACTTTCTCCAGCGTCGTGGCGCCGGGCCGCAGGCGGAAGATCTGCGCGTTGGAGGTATCGGCGAGATAGATCGAGCCATCCGGGCCGGTGGTGAAGTCGTTGCAGATATTGCCGGCCTCGGGCAGCGGGATGGTGAGCTTGGGCTTGCCCGTCGCCAGCTCATAGCTGCGCATCACGCCATCGCCCTTCAGCAGCGGCGAGCCACGTCCCAGGCTGCGCATCTCGCAGACATAGAGCGTGCTGCTCCTGGCGTCGGCATAGACGCCCAGGATGAAGGCGGCCGGATTGGCCGCTGCGCGCAGGTCGAGGAACTGCTCGGCGGTCGCCTGGCCGGCGCGGGCGCGATAGACGCGGGCGTCGAGCTGCGAGCCGATATAAAGCGTGCCGTCCGGGCCCACGGCCATGTTCTCGGGCCGGGATTGCGGCGTGACGGGTGATACCGAGGTTTGGGCCAGCGCGGGCGCGGCCATCAGTCCGAGCGCGGCGAGCGCGAAAGTGAAGCGTTTCATGAAGTCCCCCTGAATAATCATAAGATTGTCGGTGCGATCTTTGTCGAATTCGTGGCTGGAAGCAAAGCGCCGCGCGGGGCAAACCGCGCGGCGCTTCGCCAAGCCCTTGAATTACTTGCCTGTCGGCGCCAGCCGGACCAGCCGCCCATCGATATTGTCGGTCAGCGCCCAGATCGCCCCGTCCGGGCCCATCTGCACATCGCGCACGCGCTGGTTCTGGGAAAGCAGGAAGCGTTCCTCGCCAACGACGCGATCATTCTTGAGCACCAGGCGCGAGACATGCCCGCCCGCCAGATGCGCCACGAACAGGTTGCCCTGCCATTCCGGGACCAGCTTGCCATTGTAGAAGGCGATGCCGGATGGCGCGATGGTCGGATCCCAGTAGTAGATGGGCTGGATGGTACCCGGATAGCTGCTGGCGCCGCCATTGGTGTGCTGGCCGCAGGCATCCTGGCCGTGGCTGGCCAGCGGCCAGCCATAATTGCCGCCCGGGACGATGATGTTGATCTCGTCGGCGGTCAGCGGCCCGATTTCCGAGCCCCAGAGACGGCCCCGCGCGTCATAGGCCAGGCCCAGATTGTTGCGCAGGCCCATCGCATAGATGCGCGGTTCGGATTCGGCCAGCTTGGCGAGCGGATTGTCCGCCGGCGCCGAACCGTCCAGGTTCATGCGCAGGATCTTGCCCAGCGGCGACTGGATGCTCTGCGCCAGGATGCGCATCTCCCAGTCGATGCGCTCGCCCAGCGTCAGCAGGATCTTGCGATCCGGCGTGATCAGCAGCTTGCCGCCATAATGACCAGCATTCACCCAGGACGGCGAAGTGAAGATGGTGGTGATGTTGCTGAAGCTTTTCTCGTCGGGCGACAGCACCGCGCTCTGCAGCGTCGTGCCGTTGCCGTTGGGGCGGATTTCGACAAAGGACCAGTAGACCTTGCGGTTGGTGCGATAATCCGGGTCCAGCACCACATCCATGAAGCCGCCATCGGAGAAGTTCAGCACCGGCCCCTGCGGGTTGGCGGTGCTGCGCGACACCGGCACGCCGGCGATGGGCTCGCCCACCACACCCTGTTGCGTGACGATGCGGATGCGGCCCGGCCGCTCGGTGATCATCATGCGGCCGTCAGGCAGGAACTGGATCTTCCAGGCGCGCTCCAGGCCCTTTGCAATGACGGTTTCGGTGATCGGGACCGACGTTTTCACGTAATTGGCGCGGGTCTGGCCGGGGAAGTTGGGCTTGGCGGCCGGATTGACCGGCGGGCGCATTTCCAGCGGCTTGCCCACGGGCGGCAAGGTGTCGGGCACGCGCCGCCCGGCCACGCCGCAGCCCGGCGTGATGTTGGGCGTCAGCTTCAGGGCGGTGATGGCGGGGTCAAGGCCGCGCTGGGCAAAGGCCGGGGCGATGGTGCCGATAAGCGTGCTGGCAGCAGCCAGCAGAAGCAATTTGGATTTCACGTTTTTTCTCCCAAGGGCATGAAAAGCTACTACGGCGCCTGCCGGGCAGGCGCTGGCGGCGGCGCGCCACCGCCGAAGAAAGAGGCGAACATGGCCGTGATCTCTGCCACATCGACCTTGCCGTCCTTGTTGGCGTCGAACTCCTCCGGGAACGGGATGGGCGCGGGCGAGGCGGCCCACTCCGTCTTATCCACGGCCTTGTCGCCATTCTTGTCATTCTCGGCGACAACCTGTTCGGGTGTCGGAATGTCCTGCGCCAGAGCGGGCGTGGCGCAGGACAGCAGGCCAATCAGCAGCAGTTTTTTCATCGTGTTTCCACTGCCGAGACGATGCGCTGCGCTTCGGCGCAGGTCTCGGTCAGCTCAAAATAACGCCGCACCGTCGCGGCGTCGGTTTCGTAGATATGCTTCTCGCCGGCGGCGCGCGGTATCTGCGCCAGGCGGGCGCGGTCATAGGCGCGGTCGAACTCGGTGTGATTAGTCATCAGCACGCTGGCGCCCGATTTTCCCACCGCGTCGCCCATCTTCTTCATGACGTCGCGATAGTTGGCGAAAGCCTGTGTCGTGCGCGGGAAGTTGAACGCCGTGCCGCCATTATAGGCGACGGTGAGCGTGCGGCCATTGTCCTTCACCGGGAAGATGTAAGAGATGGTGCCCGGCGTGTGGCCGGGAGTGAAGATCACATCCACGCTGGTGTCGCCCAGCGTGATCCTGGTGCCGTCCGGTCCCACCGAGATATCGCGCTTGGGAACGCCGCCCGGGGCAGTGGCGGGGCGGGTGGCGGTAGAATCCCAATCAGGCCCGCCCATCACGATCTTTGTGCCGAAGCGGCTCTGGAACAGGGCCGCGCCTTGGTCATGGTCGCCATGGGCGTGGCTGATCAGCATGTATTTCACATCGCGCGGATTGAGCCCCAGCTTGGTCAGGCCTTCCACCATCTCCGGCTCGATGGCGTAGTCGTAGAGCGAGTCGATGACGATGATGCCCTGGCTGGTGGTCAGCGCCCAGGCGGAGTGAATCTTGGTGCCGATGAAATAGAGATTGTCGAACACCTTGTAGGGTGCGGCATACCAGGTGGCGCGGTCGGGAATGGCACGGGCGGCAGGCGTTGCCGCCGCTGCGCCGCGCCCGGCGCCGCCGCCCCGGCCAGTGTTGAGGTTGTCGGGCGCGACGCAAATGCGCTGGAAGGTGCCGGCATAATCCAGGCCTGAGGCCCGCTTGGCGCTCGCGAGCAGCGCATCGACCGAGGCGGGCGCGGGGGCCTGGGCCTCTGTGGCGCTTACGGTGGCGAGAAGGGCGGCTGCGGCCACCCCGAGACGAAGCTTCATCGGCAATTCCCCCTGCTTTGTTGATTTTGTCCGACTATAGCCTAGCCGGGGGCGCTTTTGAACCAAACCTGCCCCGTGCGCGTAACAAACCTATGGTGCGCCGCAATTTCCTCCAGACCGCCCTGATGGCGGCGTCTGCCCTGTTCCTGGCCGGTTGTGATGCCGCCTTTTCCGCCCTCAACCTGGTGGTCCCCCGTTCCAGCCGGAACCAGGCCTCCGGACCAGCGGATTCAAGGGTTGTCATCGCATTGCTCAAGGGCGGCGGGAATTGCCGCGGGACCACCGGAGCATAAGTCGAGTCGGTGACAAAAAGTTCCGCCTGGTTTTCTGCGCAGGCCCGCCACGGCTGGGCAGGGGCGGGGCCGTCAGGTCCGGTTCCAGGTGCCGTTTTCCGCCAGCGGCGCGTGGGGCTGGCGGCGGATGCCCTTCAGCATCAGCCGCACGGCCTCGAAATGGATCGCCACCACCACTTTCAGGGTCATCAGCGGATAGCGGAAGAACACCGACAGCAGCGCCGCATCGTCCAGCGCCTGGCGGCTGCCCACGAAGCTGGCATTGAGAATGGTCTCGCCGTTTTTGGTTTCGTTGATCGCCACCGCGACCCTGGCGTCCGGCGGCGCAATCCGGAAATGATAGCGATGATCCTTGGTCAGGAAGGGCGAGACGTAGAAATCCTTGGCACAGTCATGCCGCGCCAGCGTGTCATCCGTCACCGGGAAGACATAGCAATGGCCTTCATCATAGGTGTTGTGCACTTCATAGATGATGGCCTTCAGCACGCCGGCCGCGTCGTCGCAGAACCAGACGCTGAGCGGATTGAAGGTGTAGCCCAGGATGCGCGGATAGCAGAGCACGCGCTTGGCGCCGCCCGGCGCGATCCCGGCCCCTTCCAGTTGGGCATCGACCCATCCGCGCAGGTCTGTGGTTCCGGCGGGGCCGTGGTCGCGGTCATGGAAGCTGAACAGGCCCCAGCGGTTCCAGGCGAACAGGCGCAGGCGCCGGTCCAGCGCCGGCAGCGCGTCCAGGTCCACGAGCAGCGAAAAGACGCGGTATTTGAAGCGGTGAACCTTCGGCTGCAGCCGCCGGTGCATCACCCAGCCTTCGTAAAGGGCCGCGCGAGTCATGTGCCTTCCTCCCCTGCGCGCGCGTCAGCGCGCAGGCGGGGGAGGTGGCCGTAGCACGCAGGGCGCCCGAACCAAGGGCGCCCGCCGCGTGCGAAGGCCGGAGGGGGCAACCAAAGGGAAGCGGGCGGCTTCATCCTCCATATTACGGCCTTAAACCGCTGGCGGATCAATGATCCACGCCTCTCCCGCCCGCGTAAAAGCGGTTATGATGGGTCATGCTCATGCCGCCGCCGCCTTTTCACGCCGTCTGCCGCCACCGCTGGCCCGGCGCGCGCCCGTGCTGCGCCTGATGTCGCGCGCGGGGGGCGAGTTCGAGCTGCTGGTGGCGCGGGTGGCGGGGCAACGCGACCGCGCCGCCTTTGCCGCCCTGTTCGCCCATTTCGCCCCGCGCGTGAAAGCCTATCTGATCCGGCTGGGCGCGGCCCCCAACCTGGCCGAGGATGTGGCGCAGGAAGCGATGCTGTCGCTGTGGCGCAAGGCGCACCTGTTTGATCCCGCCAAGGCGTCGGCGTCCACCTGGGTCTTCACCATCGCCCGCAACCTGCGCATCGACCAGATCCGGCGCGAGCGCCGCCCGGAAATCGACGCCGACGATCCGCTCTGCGAAGCGCCGCGCAGCGCCGAAGACAGCCTGGCCTGGAGCCAGAACGAAGCCCCATTGCGCCAGGCGCTGGCGGCGCTGCCGCCGGAGCAGGCGCAGGTGATCGAACTCTCTTTCTTTGGCGACTGCCCGCACAGCGAGATCGCCGACAAGCTGCAGATTCCGCTGGGCACGGTGAAGTCGCGGCTGCGGCTGGCAATGGCGCGGCTGCGCGCCGTGATGGGGGGCGGCACATGATCCGCCACCATCCCGAGGAAGCACTGCTGCTGGATTATGCCAGCGGCGCCGCGGACGAGGGCCTCGCCCTGATCGTTGCGACGCATCTGTGCTTCTGCCCGGCCTGCCACCAGACGGTGATAATGGCCGAGGCGATGGGCGGCGCGTTGCTGGATGCTGCCGCGCCCATGCGCGGCGATGCGCTGGCGCTGGCCTTGGCCCGGCTTGATGACGCGGCCCCGGTGGCAGCATCCGTGCCGTCGCGCGATGGCACGCCATCGCCGCTGCGTTCCTTGCTGGGCGGCGACCTGTCCGGCGTGCGCTGGCGGGCGATGGGCCCGAAGCTGGGCTTCTTCAACCTGTTCCGGCGCGGCCAGACCCGGGTGCGGTTGCTCAGGGGCCTGCCGGGTGCCGATACCGGCAGCCACAGCCATCATGGCTGCGAATATACGCTGGTGCTGCAGGGCGGCTTTACCGACGAGACCGGCTCCTACGGGCCCGGCGACTTTGCGGTGGCGACGCCGGATGTGGTGCACAATCCCATCGCGGACCCGGGTGAGCCCTGCATCAACCTGGCTGTTACCACCGCGCCGCTGAAGTTCGGTGCGCTGATCCCGCGTATCGCGGCCAGGCTCTTCGGTTTCTAGGCGCGGTTCTCTTGCGTCGTGGGTTCGTCGCGCGTGCTCACGGGCCATAAGCCCGCTGCGCGCGACGCTCCTGCCCACGCCGCAAGATCGGCCGCGCTATGCTTGTGGCAAG
>CANHNJ010000015.1 GCA_947462105.1 Alphaproteobacteria bacterium | reverse complement strand
GACGACGGGGCGGAATTCGCTGGTGAGCGCGCCCGACGTGGTGCGGCGGAAATACTGCGTCGCCGAATCCTGGGCCCCGGTGAGAATGCCCCGCGCATCGTCGAAGCTCATGCTGGTGACGGCATTGACGAAAATATTCAGCGCCCGGGGCGCCGCCTGCTCGGCGGCGCGGTTCATGCGCGTCGAAAGGTCATCGAGAAGGAAGCCAGCGCCGAAATTGCGCATCGGACCGGCGATGCGTTCCAGCGGACCCGGCAGGGGAATGCGAATGGCGGCATCGCCCAGATAGCCATCGGCCCGGCCGACCTGGCCGACCACCTTGCGGGTCGCAACCTTGAGCGCATCTTTCAGGCCCAATCCGATATCGGCCTGGCTCAGGCTGGCGCCGCTGCCGGTTGCGCCGGGACGCGCCGCTCCCTGGCTAGTCAGCGCCCGCAGAAAATCATTCGCGGTTTGCGCCGAGGCGGCCATAGGCACCAGCGCCAGTGACCCACCGATGAAGAAACGCCGTGATTGCGGATTGTGCGTCATGTGATCCCCCTGCCCATTGCGTACCGTATTGCACGCACGGAACTTTCGCGGGAGGGCATTTCAGATCAGGCGGGTGGCAAATTCCGAGATGCCGATCTGGCGGGTGCGCTTGAGGCGCTCGGCATTGAGGATGGCCTGGACATCGAACAGCGCCTTGTCGATGTCGGTATTGACGATGACATAGTCATATTCCGGCCAGTGGCTGATCTCGTCCGCAGCCTTGGCCATGCGGCCTGCAACCACCTCTTCGCTGTCCTGCGCACGGGTGCGCAGGCGGCGCTCCAGCTCGTCATGACTGGGCGGCAGGATAAAGATGCTGACCAGATCGTCGCGCATCTTTTCTTTCAACTGCTGAGTGCCCTGCCAGTCGATGTCGAACAGCACGTCGCGGCCCGCGCCCAGCGCGTCAGTCACCAGATGCGCCGGCGTGCCATAGCGATTGCCGAAGACCTGGGCGTGTTCGAGAAACTTGCCGTCATTCACCCAGGCGGCGAATTCGTCATGGCCGATGAAATGATAATCCGTGCCATGCTCCTCGCCGGGGCGCATGGCGCGCGTGGTGGCGCTGACCGACAAGCGGATATTGCCGTCTGCCGCCAGCAGCCGCCGCGAGATCGTGGTCTTGCCCGCGCCGGACGGCGAGGACAGCACCAGCATCAATCCGCGCCGCTTGATCTCAAGATTCATGCAAAAGTCTTTTCGGTGGCATTATTCTTGGTCGCGCGGCCGGACGGAAAACCGGAAGTCCACTTTTCCTGGCCGCGCTCATTCGACATTTTGGCTCTGCTCGCGCAACTGGTCGATCACCGCCTTCAGCGCCAGCCCGGTGCGGGTGAGCGCGATGTCGGCGGATTTGGAACACAGTGTGTTGGCCTCGCGGTTGAATTCCTGGGCCAGGAAATCGAGCTTGCGGCCGACACCCCCCTTCTCGATATTGGGGCCATCCTTCAGCATGGCGCGCGCGTCCTGCACATGGGCGGCGAGCCGGTCCAGCTCCTCGCGCACATCGGCCCTTGCCGCCAGCAGCGCCACTTCCTGCGCCAGCCGTTCCTGCGGCACGGTTCCGCCCGCCAGCAATTCCTGTAGCTGCGCTTCCAGCCGCGCCTTCAAAGCGGCGGGCTGGGTGGCGGCCAGCGCCCCCGCTTCCTCCGTCAGGCGCGCAATGTCGTCCAGCTGCGCCGACAAGAGCGCCGACAGCTTGGCGCCCTCGTTGCAGCGTTCCTTGACCAGCGCGTCGAAGGCGGTGGCCAGGCTTTCCAGGATGGCGGCGTCGCGATGCGCCCGCACCGTCTCGTCCAGCGGCGCGGTATCGTCGGCCACGATCACGCCTTTCAGCGCCAGCAGGCCATCGACACGGGCGGGTTCCAGCCCGGTCTCGGCGGCGACCTGCCGCGCAATGGCGACGGCACTGGCCAGCGCCGCAGCATCAATCTTCAGGCCGCGCGCACCGTCCTGCGGCTCCAGCGTCAGCGAGACCTGAAACGAACCACGGCTGAAACGGGCGGCGGCCAGCTTGCGCGCGGGCTGCTCGATGCCGTCCAGGCCTGGCGGCGTGCGCAGGCGCAGATCCAGGCCGCGGCCATTGACGCTCTTGACCTCCCAGCGCCAGGCAAGGCCCGCATGGCCACCGGCGCTTTCGGCAAATCCCGTCATGCTGGAAAGAGGCATACCCGACTCCGCGAAGCCGCCGAACTTAGCCCGGGCGCGCTTGATGTTGAAAGGGGGCTGCGATCAGCGCCGGAAGCGCGGCAACTGGCTGCCGATATCCTCGGTCGGCACGCGCGTCGGCGGGGCCGGGCGCCGCCGCTCCGACGCACGCAGGGCCAGCACGTTGCGGCCATGCTCGGTCAGGGTGGAGGAGAAGACGCTGCGGCCATTGCCGGTGGCATCGGCGACGAAATACAGGTCGCTGGTCACCGGCGGGTTCATCACCGCCAGCAGCGCATCCTTGCCCGGATTGGCGATGGGCCCGGGCGGCAGGCCATCGACCTGGTAGGTGTTATAGGGCGTGACGCCATCCAGCTCGCTCTGGCGGATGCCACGGCCCAGCGGATAACCCTTGGTCAGGCCATAGATGATGGTGGGATCAGATTGCAGCCGCATGCCCTGGCGCAGGCGATTGACGAATACGGCGGCAACGCGGCGGCGCTCGTCGGCGTGCGCCGTTTCCTTCTCGACGATGGAGGCCAGCGTCACCGCCTGCTCCGGCGTGCCATAGGGCAGGTTCTGGGCGCGATTGGGCCAGTTGTCGGCAATGAATTTTCGCTGCGCCGCCGCCATCTCGCGCAGCAATTCGCGGCGCGGCTTGCCACGGGTAAAGAGATAGGTTTCGGGCAGCAATGTGCCTTCCTGCGGCACCTGCCCGGGATCACCGGTCAGCAGGTTGCTGTCGCGCACCAGCTTCCAGATCATGTCCGAGGTCAGGCCCTCGGCCACGGTGACGCGATGCTGGATCGATTTGCCCTCGATCAGGATGGCGGCGATGTCGGCCATCGCGGCATGGGCGGGGATCGCGTATTCGCCGGCCTTGAGCTGGCCTGCCTGGCCGCGCAGGCGCAGTTCCAGCTCGAACAGCCGCCGCCACGAAAGCGTACCGGCCTCTTCCAGTTTCTGGGCGATGCGCGACAGGCTGCTGCCCTGCTCGATCAGCACCACCCTGTCTTCGGTGGAGGGGCCATAGGTCTTCCAGGACCAGGCGTACCAGCCCGCCGCGCCCCCAGCCATCACGGCCAGTGCGAGGAGAACCAGCAGGACGCGCTTCATGGCGTCAGACCTTGGAGAGGATCAACGCGGCATTGGTGCCGCCAAAGCCGAAACTGTTCGACATCGCGACATTGATCTCGCGCGGCTTGGCCACGTTGGGCACCAGGTCGATCGCGGTGGTGACATCCGGATTGTCCAGGTTGATGGTGGCCGGCATGATGCTGTCGCGCATGGCCAGCAGGCAGAAGATCGCCTCCACCGAACCAGCGGCGCCCAGCAGATGGCCGATGGACGACTTGGTCGATGACATGGCGGCCGTAGCCGCCGCGTTGCCCAGGAACCGTTCCACCGCGCCCAGCTCGATGCCGTCGGCCATGGTCGAGGTACCGTGGGCATTCACATAATCGATTTCGCCCGGCGAGATACCGGCGCGCTTGGCGGCCATCACCATGGCGCGGTAGCCGCCATCGCCATCCTCGGCCGGGGCGGTGATATGATAGGCGTCGCCCGACAGGCCATAGCCGCGAACCTCGCCATAGATCTTCGCGCCGCGCGCGCGTGCGTGCTCATATTCTTCCAGCACCACCATGCCCGCGCCCTCGCCCATCACGAAGCCGTCGCGGTCCTTGTCATAGGGCCGCGATGCTTTTTCCGGATTGTCGTTGAAGGCGGTGGACAGGGCGCGGCAGGCATTGAAGCCGGCAATGCCCAGACGGCAGATGGCGCTTTCGGTGCCGCCCGCCACCATCACATCGGCATCGTCAAAAGCGATCAGCCGGGCCGCATCGCCGATGGCGTGGGCGCCGGTGGCGCAGGCGGTAACGACGGAATGGTTGGGGCCCTTGAAGCCATGCTCGATCGAGACATAGCCGGACACCAGATTGATCAGGCGGCCGGGAATGAAGAAGGGCGACAGCTTGCGCGGCCCCTTTTCGGCGATGAGCAGCGCGGCCCGCTCGATACCGTCCAGCCCGCCAATGCCCGAACCGATCAGCACGCCCGTGCGGGTGCGCGCTTCTTCGGTGTTGGGCATCCAGCCGGAATCGCGCACCGCCTGGGTGGCGGCGGCGACGCCATAGATGATGAAATCATCCATGCGCCGCTGTTCCTTGGCATCAACCCAATCGTCGGGGTTGAAGGTGCCGTTCGACCCGTCGCCGCGCGGCACCTGGCAGGCATAGCGGGTGGCAAGGTCGTCGACCCGGAAGCGGGAAGCAGAGATCAGGCTGGCCGTGGGTTTGCCGGCCAGCAGCCCGGCCCAGCTTTCCTCAACGCCGCAAGCCAGCGGCGTGACAAGCCCAAGCCCGGTGACAACGACCCTGCGCATCACGGCGCCGGAATCAGGCCGCGTTGGCTTTGTCGATGTACTTGACGGCGTCGCCGACGGTCACGATCGACTCGGCCGCGTCATCGGGAATCTCGATGCCGAATTCTTCTTCAAACGCCATCACGAGCTCGACGGTGTCGAGGCTGTCGGCGCCCAGATCTTCGATGAAGGACGCGGTGTCGGTGACCTTCTCGGCATCTACATTGAGATGTTCGACGACGATCTTCTTCACGCGGTCAGCGGTATCGCTCATGGACTGTAAGCCTCTCTTAGTTTTGCCCGCCGCCCAGAGCGGGTGGCGTCTCACAATAACGTGTTTCAGGGGTGGAAACGTCGCGTGAGGCGCGCTTGGTAACACAATCGGCGAGCCGCCGCCAAATTCAGGGTTAAGTTATTGAAATAACAGGGTAATGACCCATCAGATCATCGCCATTCCGCCATTGACCTGCAGGGTTTCGCCGGTGACATAGGCTGCTTCGTCCGACGCCAGATAGACCGCCGCAGCGGCAATTTCCGCCGCCGACCCCATGCGTCCGGCCGGGATCTTGGTGGAGATCATCTCCTTCTGCTGGTCGGTCAGCACTTCGGTCATCGCCGTCTGGATGAAGCCCGGGGCGATGCAGTTGACCGTGATGTTGCGGGAGGCGACCTCGGCGGCAAGGCTCTTGCTCATGCCCACCAGTCCCGCCTTGGCGGCGGCATAGTTGCCCTGACCGGGATTGCCGGTCTCGCCCACGATGGATGTGATCTGGATGATGCGGCCCCAGCGCTTCTTCATCATGCCGCGCAGCACGGCGCGCGACAGGCGGAAGCAGGCGGTGAGATTGACGGCGATGACGGCGTCCCACTCCTCGTCCTTCATGCGCATGAAGAGGTTGTCCTTGGTGATGCCGGCATTGTTCACCAGGATGTCGATGGGCGCGCCCGCCGCTGCTTCCGCCGCCTTGGGCAAGGCCTCGATGGAGGCGATGTCGGAGAGGTTGGCGATGACGGTTAAGGCGCGCGAACCCAGTTCGGCCTTCACGGCATCGAGGGCTTCCTGCCGCGTGCCGGAAAGGACAATCGTCGCACCCTGCGCGTGCAGGGCGCGGGCAATGGCGCCGCCGATGCCGCCGGACGCGCCCGTTACCAAAGCCACTTTTCCTGTGAGATCAAACATTCGGCTTCCTTCCCTCATGCTTCGACAAGCTCAGCATGAGGTTTTATACGCTCCTCACCCTGAGCTTGTCGAAGGGTGAGGTTACAAACTTTTCGCGAAGGCTTCGAGGTCGGCAGACGCATCCAGCGTGATGCTCTGCAGCTCTTTATCAATACGCTTGACCATGCCGGTCAGCACCTTGCCGCCGCCGAACTCGACCGTGGTGTCGATGCCCAGGCCGCGCAGTTCAAGGATGGATTCGCGCCACCTGACCCTGCCGGTCACTTGCTCCACAAGAAGACGGCGCACCGTGTCCGGTTCACTGATCGGGCCAGCGGTGACATTGGCGACCACCGGCACAAGCAGCGGACGGATGGTCACGGCGGCCAGCGCCTCGGCCATGCGGTCGGCGGCGGGCTGCATCAGCGGGCAATGGAAGGGTGCGGACACCGCCAGCGGGATGGCGCGCTTGATGCCTTTTGCTTTCGCAATTTCTGGGGCCTTGGCGATTGCATCGCTGCTTCCGGAAATCACCACCTGCCCCGGCGCATTGTCATTGGCGACGACACAGACACCGCCAGCCGCAGCGGCTTCGCGCGCGACCTCTTCGGCCTGTTCGATCTCGGCGCCGATCAGGGCAATCATGCCACCCTCGCCCACCGGCACGGCGGACTGCATCGCCTGGCCACGAATTTTCAGCAGCCGCGCCGTGTCGGCCAGCGTGAAGGCCCCGGCGGCGCAGAGCGCGGAATATTCGCCCAGCGAATGACCGGCGACCAGCTTGGCGTGTTTGGCGATGTCGAGGCCCATCTCCTTTTCCAGCACCCGCACCACGGCAATGGACGCGGCCATGATGGCGGGCTGGGCGTTTTCGGTCAGGACCAGATCGCTCTCGGGGCCTTCCCACATCAGGCGGGACAGCGTCTGCGACAGCGCATCATCGACTTCGGCGAAGACCTCGCGCGCAGACGTGAACGCCTCGGCGAGCACCTTGCCCATGCCGACCGCCTGGGAACCCTGACCGGGAAAGAGAAAAGCGCGATTCATGTTGGGGGCAGACAAATCAAGCAGGCCTCATGGAGTCAAGCGAGACAGCAACTCGCCAAAGTGTATTGCGAATTCACTTGCCCGCGATCAGTGCCGCCAAGGCACGACGCGAGGCGCGCTGCAGCCGCGAGCCCCAGATGTAGCGGCAGAAAAGCGCAAAGACGATCACGCCCGCCACCCAGCCCATCCAGGGATGACCGGTGGCGAGGCCGGTGTAATAGGCGGCGGCCCAGGTCGCACCCAATCCGAAGCCGATAGGCGCGCAGAGGATCGCCAGCGCCAGCGCGATGACGAAGAGATCGGCGATTTCTGTCCCCACGGCGGTGAGCCACAGGTCAAGCTTGCGCCAGCGCCTGCCAAGCTGCGCCGCACGGACCTGTTCCTCGATATCCTCGACCTTCAGGACAGCCTCGTTACTTCTTGGGCGGGTTCACCAGCACAACCTGGCTGATGATCTTGCCGCCGCGAATGACCCAGATGTCGGTGCCCGCCACTTCCTTGGCCGTGCCGGGAAACTGCGCCCACTTCATCACCACCACGTCGCTGCCCTTGAACTCGTAGCTGACCTTCATGCTCTTCACCGCCGGATTGCTTTCCTTGCTGGTGAGCACGCTGAAGAATTTGCGGATATTGGCCTTGCCGTCAAAGACGTTGGTGCCGACGACATCCTTCTCGCCCTTGACGATGCCCGCCGGCGCCACCAGCACGGCATTGTCGGCATAGTCGGCCATCACGCCATTGAGATCACCCGCCTTGATGGTCTTCTCGTGGCGATCAAGCACCGTCTGGATGCTGTCCTGGGCGAAGACGGGCGTCGCGGCCAGCGACAGGACGATGGCGGCGGTCATGAGGTTACGCATGGTATTCTCCCTTGGGCGTTATTTTGTCTGATGATTGCCGGTTTCGCGGCGCTTCTCAAGCTACCGGCTTGGTGAAAAAGGCTCGCCCGATCAGGACGACGGAAATCGCGGCCAGCGTCTCCATCCCGGCCAGCAGCAGCAGTCCCAGCGTGTAGTTGCCGGTCGCGGCATAGAGGCGGCCCATCAGGTCCGGCCCGAAAAAGCCGCCCAGATTGGCGAAGCTGTTGAGCAGCGCCAGACCGCCTGCCGCCGCCATGCCGCGCAGGATAGCCGTGGGCAGGGTCCAGAACACCGCCAGCGCCGAATAGATCCCCATCGAGGCGATGCAGAAGCTGGCCACCACCAGCACCGGGCCCTGGAACAGCGCCGCGCCCACCAGCCCCGCCGCCGCCACCAGCGCCGAGGCGGCGACATGGAAGACGCGCTCGCCGCGCCGGTCGCTGGACGCGCCCACCAACACCATCGCGCCCATCGCCAGCAGATAGGGCAGCGCCACCAGGAAGCCGGTCTGCAGGTGGCTGAAGCCCATGCTGCTGATCATCTGCGGCATCCACAGGCCCAGGCCGTAAAGCCCGATCACGATGGAAAAATCCGGGATGATGAGAATCCAGATGCGCTTGTCCTTGAGCAATTCCCAGAAGCCGTGGATCTCGCCTTTGGGCTCCGCCGCCAGCCGTGTCAGCACCGCGTCTTTCTCAACTGCCGTCAGCCAGTTCGCCGTGGCGGGCCGGTCGGGCAGCAGCCAGAGCACCGCGATGCCCAGCATCACCGACGGTATGCCTTCTAGGATCAGCAGCCATTGCCAGCCCGACAGGCCGAGCCCACGCACATCCAGCAGCCATCCCGACAGGGGCGCGCCGATCACCGATGCCAGCGGCACCGCCGCCAGGAACAGCGCGATGAAACGGCCGCGCGTCGCCTGCGGGAACCAGTAGGTCATGTAGAGGATCATGCCGGGATAGAGCCCGGCTTCCGCCGCGCCCAGCAGGAAGCGCACGACATAGAAAGAGGTTGGCCCGGTGACGAAGGCGGTGGCCATGGAAAGCAGGCCCCAGGTCACCATGATGCGGCACATCCAGACCCGCGCGCCGACCTTGTCCAGCACCAGGTTGGACGGCACCTCGAACAGGAAATAGCCCCAGAAGAAGATGCCAGCGCCGAAGCCATAGACCTGCGGCGTGAAGCCGGCGATGTCCGCTCCCATCGTCAGGCGGGCAAAGCTGATGTTGGTGCGGTCCAGATAGCTGACCACATACATCAGCATCATCACCGGGATCAGCCGCCAGGCAGCCTTCCGCAGTATCTCGTCCGACCTGTCCACGATCCCCGCCCCTTTTGGCCGCGACCCTAGATGAAAAACCGCCCGGAACCAGTCCCCGCCCTTGATTTCACTTGGCTTTCCCGAAAAAGCGGACTTTTCCTTGCTTCTCCAAGGGCTTTTGCCTATATCGCGCCCCTCAAGACGGCTGCGGTTGTCGGACGCCCCCACTTTTCCAACCGGAAGATGGGGGAATGCGCATTGGGCGCGGGTCCGGCGAGCCAAAGCGGGTATCGGGTGTCCACCCCTTCCTGCTCCGCAACCTAGGATAAGGACTGGACATGGCTCTCTATGAGCATCTCCTGATCGCGCGCCAGGATATCAGCGCGCAACAGGTGGACGCACTCGCGACCCACCTCAAGACCATCGTCGAAGGCCAGGACGGCAAGGTCGAGAAGCAGGAATATTGGGGCCTGCGCGGCCTCGCCTATCGCATCAAGAAGAACCGCAAGGGGCATTACGTGCTCCTGAACATCAACGCCCCGTCCAAGGCCGTGGTCGAGCTGGAACGCCAGCTCAAGATCAACGAAGACGTGCTGCGCTACATCACCGTCAAGGTCGATGCGTTCGACGTCTCGTCGAGCAAGAATCGCCGTGACGACAAGCCCGAAGGCGAAACCACCACCGAGGAGACCGTCTGATGAGCTTTTCCGGCAATCGTGAAGGCGGTTTCGGCGGCGGCCGCGAAGGCGGACGCGGCGGTGACCGCGAAGGCGGCGGACGCGGTGGTGACCGCGGTGGTGACGGCGCGCGCCGTCCCTTCTTCCGCCGCAAGAAGACCTGCCCCTTCTCCGGCGATAGCGCGCCGAAGATCGACTACAAGGACGTGAAGCTGCTGCAGCGCTTCATCTCCGAACGCGGCAAGATCGTTCCGGCCCGCATCACTGCGGTTTCCAACAAGAAGCAACGCATCCTGGCGAACGCGATCAAGCGCGCGCGCTTCATGGCGCTGCTGCCTTACGTCGTGAAGTGAGAGGCTGACCATGCAAGTCATTCTGTTGGAACGGGTCGAAAAGCTCGGCCAGATGGGCGATGAAGTGAAGGTGAAGGACGGCTTCGCCCGCAACTTCCTGCTGCCCAAGAAGAAGGCCCTGCGCGCCACCAAGGCGAACCGGGAATACTTCCTGGGCCAGAAGGCCCAGCTCGAGGCCCGCAATCTCGCGGCCAAGGGCGAAGCCGAGAAGATCGCCAAGAAGCTGGACGGCCAGAAGTTCACGATCATCCGCCAGGCGGGTGATCGTGGCCAGCTCTACGGCTCTGTCACCCCGCGCGATGTCGCGGACGTGATGGAAAAGGGCGGCTTCAAGGTCGACCGTCATCAGGTCTCGATCAGCGTGGCGATCAAGTCGATCGGCCTTGTCACCCTCCCGGTTGTTCTGCACCCGGAAGTGAAGGTGAACATCGTCATCAACGTCGCCCGCAGCGAGGACGAAGCCGAGCGCCAGGCGCGCGGCGAGGACGTCCTGGCCGAGAAGACCGACGCCGAGGAGGCCAAGATCGCCGCCGAGGACCTGTTCGAGGAAGGCGCGGCCCCGGCCGGCGCCGAGGAAGAAGTGAGCGAAGAGGCCTAGGCCTTTCTGCCATCGCAAGGACAAAGGCCCGGTCGCGAGACCGGGCCTTTTTCTTTTACGGTGCGAACATCCAGCGCAGGATGCCCGGCAGCAGCCAGCCGCCATGCGCATCGGAATGGGCGCCGTCGCCCCACTCGAACTTCACATCATAGCGCGGCCCGCTCTTGCGCGCGGCATCGGTGCTGGCATCCGCCGTGGCATTGGCCCAGTTCAGCGCCGACAGCATGGACTGGTTGGCGAGGAACCAGCTGCCATGCTCGTTGTTGAGGTCGTTGGCGCCGTCCTGCAGGAAGATCCGCATCTTGCGGATCGGGCTTTTGCGGATCAGGCCGGGATAGGTATCGCCACCGGGAATGAAGGGCGTCGTCATGGTCGCCGGGCGATAACCGATGGACGTATAGCTGCCGATGAAGCTGATGACGTTGCCGAAGGCTTCCGGCCTGTGCCACGCCACGGTGAGGGCGCAGATCGCCCCCGACGAGGTGCCGCCGATGGCGCGCTTTGCCGGATCGCTGCTGAAGGCATAGCGTTTCGCCACTTCCGGCAGCAATTCCTCGATCAGCATGCGCGCATAGGTGTCGCTCAGCGCGTCATACTCGTTGGCGCGGTTGTTGGGGTTGCCGGTGCCCAGATTGTCGGGATAGCGGTCGGCGTCGCGCTGGCCCGGCGTGATGAAGACGCCGAGCGTGGCCGGGATTTCCTTCTTGGCGATCAGATTGTCCAGCACCACGTTGATGCGCAGCGGCTGGCTGATCGGCAGCGCGCGTTGCGCGTCCTGCCACACCAGCAGGTTGGGCGGGCGGGCGCGGTCGTAACCGGCCGGCACATAGATCCAGTAGCGGCGCACCGTGTTGCCGGGAATGATCTTGCTCTTGAACTCGATGGGGCCAATCAGCTCGCCCTTCTTCACATCCGGTTGCGGGATGGAATCGATGGTGGACGGATACTCGCCCGGGCGGCGCGGTTCGGCGGCCTGCGCCGCGCCAATGATGACCGCGCAGATGAACGCGGCTGCGATCCAGTGTTTCATGTGTTTCCCCCTGTTATGATTTTTCGCGAGTGTGGGGGAAATCGCGCCGGCTCACAACGCCCGCAAAGTTACCGCGCCCGGCGGCGCGATAATTTCTCGGCCAGGATCTTGTCGACCCGGCGGCCATCCAGGTCCATCACCTCGAAGCGCCAGCCTTGGGCGTCGAAATGCTCGCCCACTTCCGGCAGCCGCCCGAAGCCCTGCACCACGAAACCCGCCGCCGTGTGGGAATGATTGTCGTCCGGCAGGTTCAGGCCGGTGAGTTCGGCCAGCTCGTCCAGCGGCATCCAGCCCGCGATCAGCAGCGAGCCGTCCTCGCGCCGCACAAAGGCAGGCTCCGGCGCGTCATGCTCGTCGGCAAACTCGCCCACGATGGAACCGAGAATATCGGCGGTGGTGACCATGCCGCGGAAATGGCCATACTCGTCATGCACCAGCCCGACATGGATGGGCGAGTCGCGCAGGGCGATGATGACGTCGCGGGCATCGGCGCTGTCCGGGATCACCGGCGCCTGGCGCACGAAGGTGCGCACATCGGGTATGCCGCCCTTGAGATAGGCATCGAGCAACTGCTTGGCCTGCACCACGCCCACCACCTGGTCGAGATCGCGGTCATAGACCGGCAGGCGCGAATGCGAACTGTCCAGCAGCGCGGCGCGGATCGCCGCGTCATCGTCATGCAGGTTGATGGCATCGACATCGTGGCGCGGCGTCATCACCACCTTGACGCTGCGGTCGCCCAGCCGCATCACGCCCGCGATCATTTCCTTTTCGCCCGGCTCCAGCACGCCGGAGCTTTCGGCCTCCGCCACCAGGGCGCGGATTTCCTCTTCCGTGACACTGCCTTCAACGGCTTCCTTCTGGCCCAGCAGCGCCAGCACCAGCCGCCCCGACATGTCGAGCAGCCACACCATCGGCGACGTGACCTTCGCCACCACCGTCATGGCGGGGGCGACGCGCACCGCCACGGCTTCGGGATCGCGCAGCGCGATCTGCTTGGGCACCAGCTCACCGATGATCAGCGACGCATAGGTGATCAGCACCACCACGATGCCGACACCGGCCGGCTCGGCATAGTCGACGCTGAGGCCCTGCGCCGTCAGCCAGTGACCCAGCCGCAGACCCAGCGTGGCGCCGGAAAAGGCGCCCGACAGGATGCCGACCAGGGTGATGCCGATCTGCACGGCGGAGAGAAAGCGGCCCGGCTCGGCAGCCAGCGCCAGGGCGCGGCGCGAACCGACCACGTCGCGCTCTGCCATCGTCTTCAGGCGGCTGATGCGCGAGGAGACGATGGCCATTTCGGACAGGGCAAGAAGGCCGTTGACGACGATCAGAAAAACAACCGCCGACAATTCGAGGAACAGCATGGCTTTGCGGGAAAATCCTTGGAGATTCTTAGCTTAGCAGGGATTGGGCGAAGGGCCTATACGCTCACCCGGCGCCGCTCTGCTGGGAAAATTGCGCCCGCGTCAGCCCACCGGGCGGGTCACCAAAGAAGACGGTAACGGATTTCAGCCGGCCCTTCTCGAAGGCGTGGCACTCGGCATTGTGGAAGGTGGCGGTGGGGTGCACAGGATTGCCGGTTTCCATGTTAGCGCAATACACAACCACCACCTTGTCGCCGTCCTGGGCGATGGCTTCGATGTCAAAGCGGCGATGGTTGGTGTTGTTGGGCCAGCAGCGGCGGAAATAGGCGTCACGGTCGATGGCGTCATCGAACGGGCTGGTGAAGGTGAAACCGTCCGCCATCGTCCGATCGATCACGCTGCGGTCACCGGTTTCATAGGCATGGAAATAATCACGCACCAACTGCGTCAGGTCATCTGGCATGTTCGATCAAGTCCCACTTGTTGCCATACAGGTCTTCAAACACCGCCACGGTGCCATAGGCTTCGGTGCGCGGCTCCTCCAGGAAGACAACGCCCTTCGCCCGCATCGCCGCATGGTCTGCCGCAAAATCGGCGCTATGCAGGAAAAGGAAGACGCGCCCACCGCCCTGCCTGCCAATCATCTCGGCCTGTGCGCCGACAGCCTGCGCCAGCAGCAGCGCCATGCCGCCACCCCCATTTCCAGAATCAGGCGGTGTCACCGTCACCCAACGCTTTCCAGCGCCCAGATCCGTGTCCGCCGTGAGAACAAAGCCCAACCTGCCGGTGAACCAGGCAATCGCCTCGTCATAATCGCGAACCAGATAGGTGAGCGCGCCAAGCCGCATCAGGCCTCCAGCGTCCTGGCGAGTGTGTCCATCAGGAAATTGGTGCCATGCTCGCGGGACCCGGCATCGTCATAGCCATCGAGATAATCGCCATATTCCGTCAGCACGAATTTGGTGCCGCTGCCTTCGGGCCGCAGCTCGATGCAGGCCTGGCTGACCGAGATTTTCCGGTCATCCAGGTGCATGGTGTAGCTGTAGATGATGCGTTCATTCTCCACGATGTCGAGATAAACACAGTCGAAGCTGGAGACGACGCCGCTCTGCTTGAAACGGCCCGATTCCTGCTCCCGGCCGCCGACGCGGAAGTCGAAGCTGTGGCCGAGCGGCTCCCAGGCATCGCCGCCGCCGAACCAGAGCTTCTTCTTGTTCTCGTCGGCGAAGGCGGCAAAGACGCGCGCGGGCGAGGCTTTCCACTGCCGCGTGATGGTGAAGCTGGCATGGGTGACGCAGCGAACAGTCATGGTGTTTCCTCTGCGGCAGAATCCAGGAAGGCGTCCAGGCGGTCGAGCCGGGCCTCCCACAGGCGGCGGCGGTCCGATACCCACTGCTCGGCCAGCGACAGCGCCGCCGGCTCGATCCGGCAGGTGCGGACGCGGCCCTTCTTTTCGCTGGCGACCAGCCCGCTCTCTTCCAGCACCTTCAGGTGCAGCATCACGGCAGGCAGCGACATGGGCAGGGGCGCCGCCAGCTCGCTCACCGTGGCGGAACCGCTGGCCAGGCGCTCGACAATGGCGCGGCGGGTGGGATCGCCCAGGGCAGTAAAAGCGCGGTCCAGCGAATGGTTCATCATGTACTTAAGTATCAACGCGCCGCCGTAATTGTCAAGCAATCCCTTAAGTATTTTCTGCCCCCCTCATAATGCAGGGCTTGGTCCATTATTTAATTGTGCGGGCGCGGTATAACCCCCGCGCTCGTCACGGGAGGCTTCCCATGTCCGTCCATTACCAGATCCGCCGCGTCACCGTTCCGGAGATTCGGGCCCATAAGGGCCGCGAACCCGTGGTGTGCCTCACCTGCTATCACGCGCACACCGCCCGCCTGCTCGACAGCCATGTCGATCTCATGCTGGTCGGTGACAGCCTGGGCATGGTGATGCATGGGCTGGAGAACACGCTGGGCGTCACGCTCGATATGATGATCACTCACGGCAAGGCCGTGATGCGCGGCTCCGAGCGCGCCCTGGTCGTGGTCGACATGCCCTTCGGTTCCTACGAGGAATCGCCCGAGATCGCCTTTCGCAACGCCGCCCGCGTCATCCAGGAAACCGGCTGCACCGCCGTGAAACTGGAAGGCGGCACCCGCATGGCGCAAACCGTGAAATACCTCACCCAGCGCGGCATTCCCGTGATGGGCCATATCGGCCTGACGCCGCAGGGCATCAACGTGGCCGGCGGCTTCAAGACCGTGGGCCGCACCCAGGAAGAATGGCTGCAGATCGAAGCCGATGCGCAGGCGCTGGCCGAGGCGGGCGCCTTCGCCATCGTGCTGGAAGGCATGGCCGAGCCGCTGGCCGCCAAGATCACGCGGGACATCGCCATCCCCACCATCGGCATCGGCGCCAGCGCGACCTGCGACGGCCAGGTCCTGGTGATGGAAGACATGCTGGGCCTCAGCCCCAATCCGCCCAAGTTCGTGCGCGAATATGCCAGCCTGGGCCCCGCCATCGAGACGGCGGTGAAGGCCTATGCGGCGGATGTCCGGTCCCGGGCCTTTCCGGGGGTGGAAAATGTCTACCCCATGAAAAAAGCCCAATAAAAGCCGTCAACTAACCCTTATCCTGCCTGCCGTGCACATTGCGCGAAAGGCGTGCGCGGGCTAAGGAAAACGGCCCGTCGGCCAAGGGTCATAGACCGGCTCCGGGCGTCAGAAGGATATGGACGTTGAGTGACATCTTCCGCGAGGTTGAAGAGGACGTTCGCCGCGAACGCCTCGAGAAGTTCTGGAAGCGCTATGGCGTGTGGCTGATCGCGCTGGCCGTGCTGCTGCTGGCCGGCGTCGGCGGCTGGCAGCTCTGGCAGCGCCAGCAGGCCGCCGAGCGGATGCGCATGAGCGATGCCTTCGCCGCCGCACAGCGCATTTCCGATCCGCGCAGTGCCGCCACCGCTTTCGCCGAACTCGCCAAGACCTCCAAGGGCGGCTATGTGCAGGTCGCCAAGATGGCGCAGGCCGGCGCGCTGTTCGCATCCGGCCAGCTCAAGCCCGCCGTCGACACCTACAAGGATGTCGGCCAGACCGACAGCGGCGAGATCGGCAAGGCCGCGCGCCTGCGCGCCGCCTGGATCATCGCGTCCACCGCCCCGCGCAAGGAACTGGAAGACCTGCTCGCCCCGCTCAACCAGGATGGCAGCGTCTGGCAGACCCTGGCGCGCGAGATCCTCGCCTTCTCCGATTTCCGCGCGTCCCGCATCAAGCAGGCTGCCGACGGCTATCGCGCCTTGGTGGAAGACGAACGTTCGCCGCAGGCGCTGCGCGCCCGCGCCCGCGCCATGGCCGCGTTCCTCGACAATGGCGCCGGTACCGATGTCGGTACCGTGCCCGCAACGCCCGACGTAGCGGCGCTGCCTGCCGCCATACCGGCTCCGGCGGCCGCGCAATGACACGTTCGCTTTATCCCCGCGCCGCACTGCTGGCCGCGACGCTGCTGCTCGCCGGTTGCGGCAGCTATTGGGACGAGTTCAGCGATCTGTTTTCCAAGACCAATGTCTCCACCCTGCGCGGCATGCGCGTCTCGCTGGCGGGCCTGGACGAAACCCTGCGCCCCGATCCGGGTTTGGCGGCCACTCCGGTGCTGCTGCCCGCGCCGTTCCGCAATCCCGACTGGCAGCAGCCGGGCGGCTATGCCTCCAACGCCCTGTATCACCTGGAAGCGCCGGGGCCGCTGCGCCGCGCCTGGGCGCGCCAGGCCGGCAAGGGCAACGACGCGAACAGCGTCGTCACCGCCAGCCCGGTGGTGGCGGCAGGCCGCGTCTATGCGCTGGATTCGGAAGCCCATGTCTGGGTGATCCGCACCGCCGATGGCCGTCCGCTGTGGGACAAGCGCCTGGCGCCCAAGGACGGCACCGACATGCCGACCCTGTGGGGCCTGCTGGGCAAGGCCAACACCGTCAATCCGTCCGCAGGCATGGGCGGCGGCATCGCCTTCAATGACGGCAAGCTCTACGTCACCACCGGCTTCGGCACGCTGTTCTGCCTGGACGCCGCCAGCGGGCGCCAATTGTGGCGCCGCGAGTTCGGCGTTCCCATCGTCAACGCGCCGGCGATCAGTGGTGGCCGCATCTATCTTTCCACCAACGACAATCGTTTCTTCGCCCTGGCCGAGGTCGATGGCCGCTCCCTGTGGGAGAACCAGGCGATCACCGAACCCGCCAACCTGCTCTCCAGCACCAGCGCGGCCGTGACCGGCGAAGTCGTGGTGGCGCCCTTCACCTCGGGCGAACTCAACGCCTATCGCGTGCAGAACGGCCAGCCCGCCTGGAACGAAGTGCTGTCGCGCTCCGGCGCGGTGACGCAATTGTCCGAGATCGACGCCATTGCCGGGCGGCCGGTGATCGACCGTGACATGGTCTTTGCCATCAGCCAGTCGGGCGTCCTGGCCGGTCTCAACCTTTCCACCGGCGACCGCATCTGGAGCAAGGAAATCGGCGGCATCCAGACCCCGTGGGTGGCCGGCGAGTATGTCTATGTCGTGGACAATGCCTCGCAGCTGATCTGCCTCACCCGCAAGGAAGGCAAGGTGCGCTGGATTCACCAGATGCCGCAGTACGGCAATCCCGAGAAGAAGCGCTATCCCATCATCTGGTCGGGGCCGGTGCTGGTCTCGAACAAGCTCATCCTGGTCTCGAATGACGGCTATGCCCAGGCGCTGTCACCCTATGACGGCAGGCTCCTGGCCCGCATGGACCTGCCCGCCGGCAGCAACGTGGCGCCGGTGGTGGCCGACGGCACGCTCTACATCTACACCAGCGACGCGGAAATCGTCGCGCTGCGTTAGCGGCCGCCCATGTTCACCCTCGCCATCGTCGGACGCCCCAATGTCGGCAAGTCGCGGCTGGTCAACCGGCTGGCGGGACGCCATGCCGCCATCGTGCATGACACGCCGGGCGTCACCCGCGACTGGCAGACAATGGATGTGGAGTTTGACGGCCTCGCCTTCCGCCTGATCGACACCGCCGGTTTCGAAGAGGCCGCGCCCGGTACGCTGACCCAGCGCATGACCGAGCAGACCATCGCCGCCATCGCCGAAGCCGATGCCCTGCTCTTCATCATCGACGCGCGCGATGGCGTCACTGCCGGCGACGAGATCATCGCCCAGACCCTGCGCCGTTCGGGCAAGCCCGTGATCTTCGCCGCCAACAAATGCGAAGGCCGTACTTCGCTCGAAGATGTCTACAGCCTGGGCTTTGGCGATCCGATCCGGCTCTCTGCCGAGCATGCCATCGGCATGGGCGAACTGTCCGAGGCGCTGGAAGAACACATCCCCCGCGCGGCCCCGCCGACCGAAGACGAACTGGCGGCGGAAGCGGACGAGGAAATCGGCTTCACGGAAGAAGACGAAACCTATGACTGGCGCGACAAGCCCTTGCGGCTGGCCCTGGTCGGACGGCCCAATGTCGGAAAATCCAGCCTGTTCAACCTGCTGCTGGGCCAGGAACGCTCGCTCACCGGCCCGGAAGCGGGGCTGACGCGCGACTCCATCACCGCACCCTGGGCCCTGGAAGGCCGCGAAGTGCTGCTCCACGACACGGCGGGCCTGCGCAAGAAGGCGCGGGTGGCGGGCGAAGTGCTGGAGGAAATGAGCGTCGCCTCCACCCTTTCGGCCATCCGCTTCGCCGACTGCGTCATCGTCATGATCGACGCCACCCAGCCCTTCGAGAAGCAGGATCTGCAGATTGCCGACCTGATCGCACGCGAAGGCCGCGCCATCGTCTTCGCCATGAACAAGTGGGACCTGGTGACGGACAAGGCCGGCGCCATCTCGCGCTTTTCCGAGAAGCGTGACCGCCTGCTGCCGCAGGTCGTCGGGGCGCCGCTGGTGGCGGTCTCCGCCAAGACCGGCGACGGCATCGAACGCTTGCAGGCCGCCACCGTCGCCGCCGATGCCGCCTGGAACAAGCGCATCGGCACCAGCACGCTCAACCGCTTCCTGGAAGAGGCACTGCATCGCCACGCCACGCCCGCCGTCTCCGGCCGCCGCGTCCGCATCCGCTACATGACCCAGGCCAAGGCGCGCCCGCCGACCTTCCTGCTGTTCGGAAACCAGCTCGACCATTTGCCCGAAGCCTATCTGCGATACCTGCAGAACAATTTGCGCGAGGCCTTCGAACTCAAGGGCACGCCGCTGCGCTTCCTAGTCCGCAACACCAAGAATCCCTACGCCCCAAAATAGAGTAAGCGCATGACGAGCCCGCAACAGCTTCGCGCCCAGGCCGCCGAACATTTCGCCGCCCAGCGATTCGCTGAGGCGGGCGCCGTCTATGGTGCGCTGCTGACCAGGGCGCCCCAGGATTTCGAGGCGCTGCACAAGCTGGGTATCATCCGGCTGCAAACTGGCGGGCATGCCGAAGGACTGGAGCTGATCGCGACAGCGCTGACGATCGACCCCAACCATGCCGAGGCGCGGATGCATCACGGCATGGCGCTGCAGAATCTGGGCCGTGCCGAGGAAGCTGCCGCGCAATATCGGCTGGCGCTTTCGCTAAGGCCGGATTTCTCCGAAGCCCTATTCCAGCTCGGCGCCGTGCTGCGCCACCAGGGACGGCTAGACGAAGCGCTCACCGTCTATGGTCGCTGTGCCGTGCTAGCGCCGCAGCAGCCGAATGTCTTCCTGAAGCGGGGTGAGATGCACTTCCTGCTGGGCGCCATGGAAAGCGCGCTGGCGGATTTCGACATCGTGCTGCGGCTGCAGGGCGAGGCGGCGGCGGCCGGCAGGCCAACCCCGGCGTTGCGCATCGCCGACATGCTGTTCAAGCGCGCCCTAACGCTGGAAAACCTGGGCCGCGAGCTGGAGGCCCTGGCGGGCTATGAGAAGACGGTGCAGATGGCGCCCGGTCACGCCGATGCCTGGAACAAACGCGGCAACATGCTGCGCAGCCATGGCTGGCTGGAGGAGGCCGAAGCCAGCTACCGCCGTGCCCTGGCGCTCAATCCCAATCACGTTCCCGCCCGCACCAACCGCGGCACCACCCTGGCCATGCTGGGCCGCAACCAGGACGCGGTAGCCGACTTCCAGCGCCTGCTGGAAATCGAGCCCGCCAACCCGAACGCCCTTGGTGGACTGTTGTCGGTGGCGCAGCCGCTGTGCGACTGGGACATGCTTGCCCGCATCCTGCCGCGCCTGACGGCAGAGGCGCCCGACGGCCGCGCCATCATCCCCAGCTTTGCCATGACCCTGGCCTTTGACGATCCCAGGCTGCTGCACGACGCCACGGCACATTTCCGCCGCATCTATACCCCCCCCGGCGAAGCCGCGTCCTGTCCTAGCGCCAGGGCTGAAAAAAGACGGCCGCATCCGCCTGGCCTATGTCTCCGCCGATTTTCACAGCCACGCCACGGCCTTCCTGATGGCCGACCTGTTCGCGCGCCATGACCGCACCCGTTTTGAGGTCGTCGCCATATCATACGGCGGCGACGACAACAGCCCGATACGGGCGCGGCTGCGCCAGGGCTTCGACCGATTCATCGATGTACAGACGCTATCGGACACGCAGGTGGCGGCGACCATGCGCGAGATTGGCGTCGACATCGCGGTCGATCTCAAGGGCTACACCTCATGGGCGCGCAACGCGATTTTCGCCCATGGCGCAGCGCCGGTGCAGGTGAGCTGGCTGGGCTATCCCGGCCCGATGGCTGCTGACTTCTATGACTATGTCATCGCCGATCCCGTGGTTCTGCCACATGCCGAGCAGCCCTTCTGGGACGAGAAGATCGTGCACCTACCGGACACCTACCAGCCCAACGACCCGTTGCGCCCGCACATGCCACCTCCCTCACGCGCCGAGGCGGGCCTGCCGGGAAGCGGTTTTGTCTTCGCCTGCTTCAACAACCACCGCAAGATCGGGCCGGGGCCGTTCGATATCTGGATGCGGCTGCTGGCTTCTGTGCCAGGCAGCGTGCTGTGGCTGCTGGACGACAGCGCCAACGAGGCCCTGCGCGGCCATGCCGCCGTGCGCAGCGTCGATCCGGCGCGTTTGATGTTCGCGCCGAAGGTCGAAGCAACCCTGCACCTGCGGCGGCTGTGTTGCGCCGACCTCATGCTCGATACGTTGCCCTGCGGCATGCACACCACCGCCAGCGACGCGCTGTGGATGGGCGTGCCCGTCGTCACCTGCCGCGGCAAATCCTTTGCGGGCCGTGTCGCCGCCGGATTGCTGACGGCGCTGGAATGCCCCGAACTGATCGCCGAGACGATGGAAGAGTATGAGGCCCTGGCGCTGGCCTTGGCACAGGACCCGGCGCGGCTGGCGGCGCTGAAGGCCAAGCTGGCGGGCGAACGCCTGACCGCACCGCTGTTCGATGCGCCGCGCTTCTGCCGCCATCTCGAGCAGGCCTATGTCACCATCATGGAGATGGCGCGAGCGGGCCAAGCGCCGCGCGCCTTCAGCGTTGCGGCTGATAGCTGACGGTCTGGCCGTTGAGATCGCAGGACGGGGACAGCAGCGCCACGATTTGCGGCGCGACATCGTCGGGCGTCTTCAGCGTCGCGGGGTCTTCGCCCGGCATCGCCTTCTTGCGCATGATGGTGCGGGTGGCGCCGGGATTGAAGAGGTTGACACGCACCTTGCCGCCGGCGGATTCCGCCGCATAGGTCTGCGCCATCATTTCCAGCGCCGCCTTGGTGACGGCATAGCCGCCCCAGAACGGCGTCGCCTTGTGCGCCGCGCCGCTGGTGACGAAAACCGCGCGCCCGGCATCGGACTGGCGCAGCAGCGGATCCATCGAACGGATCAGGCGGTAATTGGCCGTAAGATTGACCTCGATCAGTTCGGCGAACAGCTTGGGCTCGACATGCGCCATCGGCGTCAGCGCCCCCAGGATGCCGGCATTGCCGACCAGCGCATCCAGCCGCCCCCAGCGCTCGAAGATCTGGCCGCCCAGGCGGTCGATACCGTCGCCATCCTTGAGGCTGAACGGCACCAGCGTGGCGCTACCGCCGGCCTTGACGATGGCGTCATCGGTTTCTTCCAGCCCGCCCACGGTGCGGGCGGTGATGATGACATGCGCGCCCGCCGCGCCCAGCGCGACGGCGACGGCGCGGCCGATGCCGCGGGAGGCGCCGGTCACCAGCGCGATCTTGTTTTCTAGCGGCCGCGTCATCAGGCGACGTTGGAGAGCAGCGAAAGCTGCCGCTTGGCGGCACCGCCGGTCAGGTCGGTGAGCGCGATGGGATAGTCGCCAGAGAAGCAGGCGTCACAGAAGCTTGGCGCACTGGCCTTGCGTTCCGCCTCGCCCATGGCGCGGTAAAGCCCGTTCATCGAGATGAAGCAGAGGCTGTCGGCGCCGACGAATTTGCGCATCTCTTCCACATCCATGCGATGGGCCAGCAGGTCATTGGTGTCGGGTGTATCGACGCCATAAAAACAGGAATGGCTGGTGGGCGGCGAGGCGACGCGGAAATGCACCTCGGTCGCGCCCGCATCGCGCATCATCTCCACGATCTTGCGGCTGGTGGTGCCGCGCACGATGGAATCGTCCACCAGCACGACGCGCTTGCCCTTGATCTTGGCGCGGTTGGGGCTGTGCTTCAGCCGCACGCCCAGATGGCGGATATGGTCCGATGGCTCGATGAAGGTGCGGCCGACATAATGGTTGCGGATGATGCCCAGCTCGAAGGGGATATTCGCTTCATTGGCGAAACCCAGCGCGGCGGGCACGCCGGAATCCGGCACCGGGATCACCATGTCGGCGTCCACCGGCGCTTCCTGCGCCAGCACCTGGCCGATGGCCTTGCGCGCCTCATAGACGCTCCGGCCTTCGACGACGGAATCGGGACGGGCGAAATAGATGTATTCGAAGACGCAGAAGCGGCTCTGCTGCGGCTTGAACGGGAAGAGCGACTGGATGCCCTCCTCGCTGATCACCACCACCTCGCCGGGCGCGATGTCGCGCACATAGGCCGCGCCGATAATGTCCAGGGCGCAGCTTTCCGACGCCAGGATCGGGGCGCCGTCCAGCTCGCCCAGCACCAGCGGGCGCACGCCGAAGGGATCGCGCGCACCGATCAGTTTCTTGGAGGTCATCGCCACCAGCGAATAGGCGCCTTCGACCTGGGCCAGCGCATCGACCAGTCGGTCGACGATGCGCGACTTGGACGATCGGGCGGCGAGATGGACGATGGTTTCGGTGTCGGAGGTGGACTGGAAGATCGAACCCTGTCCCACCAGTTCGGTGCGCAGCGTGTCGGCATTGGTCAGGTTGCCATTATGCGCCACCGCCAGGCCACCGCCCGCCAGGTCGGCGAAGATTGGCTGGATGTTGCGGACATTGGAACCGCCCGCCGTGGAATAGCGGACATGGCCGACGGCGAAGCGGCCCTTCAGATTGGCGGCGGCGGGCGAATTGCGGCCAAAAATGTCGCCGACCAGACCCTGATGGCGCTCGGCGATGAACTGACCATTATCGTGGGTGACGATGCCTGCGGCTTCCTGGCCGCGATGCTGCAGGGCATGCAGGCCCAGCACGGCCAGGGCCCCGGCATCGGCATGGCCGTAAATGCCAAACACGCCGCATTCCTCATGCAGGGCATCGTCGCCGCAGTGGGCCTCGTCAAACCCCGGATTTTCCTTGGTCATCTGCCGTTTCCGCCGCCCTTCTGGAGCAGGCTGTCTAGCGCGCGGCGATCAGTGGCGCCATAGCCCCTCTCGGCATTCCTCGCAGGGCTGCCCTGCGGCGGATTGGCCGCCCCAGACGGGCGCACCCGCTCGCCATAGGAACCGGCAGATTCCGTGGGGCGTACGCGGCTGGCGTCTTCATTGTCCTGGATCAGGTTGCCGATGGCATCATCCTCGCGCACCCGGCTGGAGCCGACCGCAAAATTGGCGCGGGTATGGCTGGGAACCAGCTTCAGGATGATATCGCCGGTGGCCTGGATCATGGGCAGGGTCTGGGCGCTGCGAATCCAGCGCCCCTGCTCGCGCACCGGCACGAAATAGGTATAGGCGAGATAGACCAGCCCCACCGCCACCAGCCCGCGCAGGACGCCAAAGGCGATGCCCAAAGCGCGGTCCAGCGGCCCGATGGGAGAATTCTTCACGGTCTCGGAGAAACGGTGGCTGAGGAAGGACAGCGGAATGAAGATGATCAGGAACACCACCGCATAGGCCAGCAGGCTGGCGATCCAGGGCGTGGCGACCAGGCCGCGCATCATCGGGATCAGGTAGGGGCCGAAATAGAGGCAGCCAAAGGCGGCGGCGGCCCAGTCAAAGATCGTCAGGGTTTCGGAGACGAAACCCTTCCACGCGGCATAGCCCGCCGACAACAGGATCAGCAGAACGACGACGACATCGACAGCAGTGACGGAACCCATGATTCGAGTTTAGCACGGCGGTGGCGGGGGCGCGATTACTCTGCGGCGCGCAGTTTCTGGCGGGCCGCCGGAATCAGGGACACCAGCTCCGCCACGTTGGCGATTTCGGTGCAGTTCAGGCCGCCCGTCGCGCGGGTTCCCGCCGGCACAAAGGCGCGGGAAAAGCCCAGCTTGGCCGCTTCCTTCAGCCGCGATTCGGCCTGAGGCACCGGGCGGATATCGCCGGAGAGCGAGATTTCCCCGAAAAACACGGTGTCGCGCGGCAAGGGCTCGCCCGCCAGCGACGAGACCAAGGCGGCGGCGGCGCCAAGATCGGCGGCGGGTTCGGTGATCTTCAGCCCGCCTGCCACGTTGAGGTAAACGTCGGCGGAACCGATGCCGACACCGGCCCGCGCATCCAGCACGGCCAGGATCATGGCAAGACGGCCCGTGTCCCAGCCGACCACGGCGCGGCGCGGCGTGCCATAGGCCGACGCCGAAACCAGCGCCTGGATTTCACACAGCAAGGGCCGCGTGCCTTCCAGCCCGGCAAACACCGCCGTGCCCGGCGCGGCGGAAGACCGGTCGCCCAGGAACAGCGCCGACGGATTGGCGACTTCGGCCAGGCCGCTGCCGGTCATCTCGAACACGCCGATCTCGTCGGTGGCGCCGAAGCGGTTCTTCACCGCCCGCAGCACGCGGAAATGATGGCCGCGCTCGCCTTCGAAATAGAGCACGGCATCGACCAGATGCTCGATCACCTTGGGGCCCGCGATCTGGCCGTCCTTCGTCACATGCCCGACCAGCAGCAGCGCCGCGCCGCTGGCCTTGGCATAGCGCACCAGGTCGAACGAGGCGGTGCGCAACTGCGCCACGGTGCCGGGCGCGGCGTCGAGCGCGCCGGTCCACAGCGTCTGGATGGAATCGATGGCGATGATGCCGGGCGGATGGCCCGCCTCGATGGTGGCAAGAATGTCTTCGACATTGGTGGCCGCGCCCAGCATCAGCGGCGCGTCCGACAGGCCCATGCGGGCGGCGCGCATGCGCACCTGCGCCATCGCTTCTTCGCCGGAAATATAGACGGCATGGCCGCCATTCTTGGCGTATTCGCCCAGCGCCTGCAGAATGAGCGTGGATTTGCCGATGCCGGGATCGCCGCCCACCAGCAGGGCCGAACCCGCCACCAGCCCGCCGCCGGTGACGCGGTCGAACTCGGCAATGCCGGTCACCCGGCGTGGCGGCGGCGTGTCCTGGGTCTTGAGGTCTTCCAGGGCGAATTTGCGGCCCTTGATGCGCTTGGCGGCGCCCGAACCGATGGGCGGGCCGGCCCCCTCCTCCACGATGCTGTTCCAACCATTGCAGGATTCGCACTTGCCCGCCCACTTGGCGGCGGTGGCGCCGCAGGCTTGGCAGACGAAGGAAGCGGTTGATTTGGCCATCTTGGCCAATGAGTACAAAAGAAGAACAAATAAGGCAAGGGCTTACTTAGTATGCCCGCTCACCCAAGCAGTTAGAGCATGGCGATGCGGTCGAAAACGGCCGCGCAATCACAAGACAGGGACAGTAATAAAAATTCCCCAATCCTTTCAGCGCGCGCCCCGTGCATAGCTGAGGGAAATCTTTTTCGCCTCTTTTCCGGCGCGAAAAGCCGCCTACGTTTGCCGCGCCATGCACGCCATTCTTCGCCACCACACCCTGCCCCGCACCGCTGCCCATACGGCACAGGACCGCGCGCCTGCGCCGCAGCGCCCTCACCGGCGAGAAGGGGAGGGGGTTGCGCGATTCCGGACAAACGAAGAAACGCCATCCCACGGGAATTGCTTCCAGAAAGCAGCAAAGCGGTCAGCCCGGAAACCTGCGCTGATCGCCAACGGAACAGTCGCGCATTTCTGGATTGCGGCTATGCCGGGGTCGCGCCGCTTACTTCCGGACGGCCATCTTTATAGGCCCCTCGGCCCGCCCGTGGATGAACTGGTCCACATACGGATTGCCGGAATGGTCGATCTGATCGGTCGGGCCCTGCCAGATGATCCTGCCGCCATAGAGCATGGCGATGTTGTCGGAAATCTTCCGCGCGCTGGCCATGTCATGCGTGATCGAGAGCGCGGTGGCGCCGACATCCTTCACCGTCGCGACGATCAAATCGTTGATGACGTCGGCCATGATGGGATCAAGGCCGGTGGTGGGCTCGTCGAAGAAGATGATTTCCGGATCGGCGGCGATGGCGCGGGCCAGGCCGACGCGCTTCTGCATGCCGCCCGACAATTCGGCGGGCGACAGGTACGCCACGTATTCCGACAGGCCGACCTTCGACAGCTTGCTGATGGCGATGTCCTTCGCCGTGGCACGGGCCATGCCGCGCCCCTGGATCAGGCCGAACGCGACATTCTCCCACACCGGCAAAGAGTCGAACAGCGCCCCACCCTGGAACAGCATGCCGAACTTGCGCATCAGGGGTTCGCGGGTGCGGCCGCGCAGGTGCGTCACATCTTCGCCGTCCACCAGAATACGCCCCTCGTCCGGCGCGAGGATGCCGAGAATGGATTTGATCGTCACCGACTTGCCGGTGCCCGACCCGCCGATGATCACCAGCGAGGTGCCGGGCGCGATCTCTAGGTCCACACCGTCCAGCACCTGCTTGGCGCCGAACCGCTTCTTCACGCCGATCAACTGGATTTTTGCGGTCATGCGGAGAACAGGATGGCGGTGAGAATGAAGTCGGAGGCCAGGATCAAAATGCAGGATGAGACCACCGCATTGGTGGTCGCCGCGCCGACGCCTTGCGCCCCGCCCTTGGAATTGAAGCCGTGATAGCAGCCCATCAGGGCGATGATGAAGCCGAACACCGCCGCCTTGATCAGGCCGGACATGATGTCAGCGCTGGTGGCGAAATCGACCGTGTTCTTGAGATAGACCGAGCCAGTAAAGCCCAGATTCTGCACCGCCACGGTATAGCCGCCAAAGATGCCGATGCTGTCGCCCACCGCCGTCAGGATCGGCATCGAGAGCACGGCAGCCACCAGGCGCGGCACCACCAGATACTTGATGGGATTGGTCGAAAGCGTAGTCAGGGCATCGATCTGCTCGGTCACCTTCATGGTGCCGATCTCGGCAGCGATGGCGGCGGCGACGCGGCCCGCCACCATAAGACCCGCGATTACCGGCCCCAGCTCGCGCGTGATCGCCAGCACCACGATCTGCGGCACGATGGCTTCGGCGCCATAGCGGTTGCCACCCAGATAAATTTGCAAGGCCAGCACCGCGCCGGTCGACAGCGCCGTCAGGCCCACCACCGGCAGCGACAGGAACCCAATATGGACGAATTGCTGCCCGATCAGGCGGCCATAGACTGGCGGGCTGACTATGGCGGCCAGGCTGCGGCCGGTGAAGCTGGCCAGCCGCCCGATCTCGGCCAGCAGGTCCATGACCGCCCGCCCGATATGCGCGAAGATGTTCATGCGGTCCTTTAAGTGGTCGCTCCGGCTCACGCCTGCGCTCCTACATAGACGCGGGGGATGCGGCGGCTCAACCCCGTCAGCAATTCATAGGGAATCGTTCCCCAGGCCGTGGCGGCTTCGTCCAGCGGCAGTTCGGGCCCGAACAGCTCTGCCAGGTCGCCCGTCGCGACGCCGGCGATGCCGGTGACGTCGAGGGTGATGAGGTCCATCGAAACCCGGCCGGCAAAGGGCGCACGATGACCGCCGACCATGGCGAAGGCCTTGTTGGAGCCGCTGCGCAGCACGCCATCGGCATAGCCCAGCGCGATGGTGGCGATGGTCATGGGGCGCGTGGCGGTGAAGCTGGCGCCATAACCGATGGTGTCGCCCGGGGCGATTTGGCGCAGTTGCAGGATGCGGCCTGCCAGCTGCGCCACGGTCTGCATCGGGTTGGGCGTGCCGGCCTGCGGATTGCCGCCATAGAGTGCAAGGCCCGTCCGCACCAGGTCGAAATGATAATCGCGGCCCAGCAACACGCCGCCCGAAGCCGCCAGGCTGGCGGGCGCCGCTGGCAACAGCGCCAGCGCGGCGCGAAAGCGCGAAAGCTGGGTGCGGTTCATGGCGTTGGCGGCCTCATCGGAACAGGCGAGATGGCTCATCACCAGCACCGGCGTCATGCCAGCCAGGCGCTTGCCCGCTTCCGCCGCCAGCACGGACAATTCCTCGGGCGGCAGGCCCAGCCGGCTCATGCCGGTATCGATGTGCAGCGCCATCGCGCCGCCCTGTACCGCCTGCCAGCAGGCGATCTGCTCCAGGCTGCCCAGCACGGGGATCAGATGGTGCGCGATCAGCGCGGGCGCGGTATCGCGCGCCGCGCCATCGAGCACGAAGATGCGCGCCTTGGGCACGAGCGCGCGCAAGGCGATGCCTTCCTCCAGCCGCGCCACGAAGAAGCTCTCGCAACTGGTGAGCGCCGGCAGCACGCCCGCCATGCCCAGGCCATAGCCATCGGCCTTCACCACCGCCGCGACGTACGCACCGGGCGACAGCTTGCGCAGCAGTGAAAGATTGGCAGCGATGGCCGCCCGGTTCACCTGGATTTGTCCCCCGCCCATCATGTCAGTTCCGCGGCTGGGGAACGGCGGTGTAGCAAGGCACGTTGAGCAGCACCGGGCAGTTGCCGGGAACCAGGCCGGTCTGCAACTGGCGCTGCAACTGCTCGGCGCCGCTGACGCGCAATTCCGGCTCCGGCTCGGCGAAGCGATTGCGCGGCTCCGGATCGCGCAGCACGATGGCGCCGTTGGGCAGCCGTGCCCCGGCCCAGGGAATATGGCCGCAAAGGCTGCGCTCTGCCGTGGTGAGATTCTCGTAATGGCCGGCGCTGCACGCCACGTCGCGGCCCAGAGCACCCAGCAGGTCGCCGTCGCTGATCCCACGGCCGGGCGCGCGTGGCTGGGCCGGCTGCTGGATGGTGGGCGGAATGATGATGGGATCGATCACCACTTCCGGCGGCACGCCGGTCGGGGCCTGTGGCACGGTCATGCGCACATCCGGGGCCGGCGAATTGTCGGAGGCGCCGCGCAGGTTCAGCGTCACTTCCGTGCTGGCGCCGTGGCGGACCAGTTCCTGCCAGTCCTGGGAGAAGATCAGCGTGTTCACCAGGATCAGGTGGATGATGAAAACGGTGATCCAGCTGGCCGCCTTGCGCTTGGGCGACACCTGCCGCGACGGGCGCGCGGCGAAAAACGGGACATCGGAAAGGTTTTCGAGGCTCAAAATCGTTCCTGGCGTGCGTTCCGGGGCGGCGCGCGTCCCCCGACGCTTCGGCGCAGTCTAATGGGGGCGACCCTGCCATAAAAGCCCGCCAGATGTAACGCAAGATACGGAAATATCAGGGCTATCGCCCGGGAAAGCCCCTTCGGGGCTGCCGATTAGCGGGCGGACTGGCCATCATCGGCCAGGTTGGAGAAGCGGGTGTACTGGCCCTCGAACATCAGGTCGATGCTGCGGGTGGCGCCATGCCGGTGCTTTTCCACCATGACTTCGGCGCGGTTGGTGGCGCGTTCCAGCTTTTCCACCCACTTGGCATGGTCGGGCGTGCCGGCCTCCGGCTCGCGGCTGGCAAGGTAGTATTCCTCGCGGTACACGAACATCACCACGTCGGCGTCCTGCTCGATGGAGCCGGATTCGCGCAGGTCCGACAGGACGGGGCGCTTGTCATCGCGGCTGTCGACGCCGCGCGAGAGCTGCGACAGGGCCAGGACGGGAATATCGAGTTCCTTGGCCAGGTTCTTGAGGCCCTTGGTGACCTCGGTGATTTCCTGCACCCGGTTCTCATGGTTGCGAGATGGCGCCACCAGCTGCAGGTAGTCGATGATGATCAGGCCGATATTCTTCTCGCGCTTCATGCGGCGGGCGCGGGCGGCGATCTGGGCAATGGAAATGCCGCCAGTGTCGTCGATATAGAGCGGCAGGGTGGAAAGATCCTGCATCGTCAGGACGAATTTCTCCCACTCGCCGTCCGACATCCGGCCATTGCGGATCTTCCACATCTCCAGCTCGCACTGCTCGGAGAGAATACGGCCGGACAATTGCTGCGCCGCCATTTCCAGGGAGAAGAACAGCACCGGCGAACCGCTGGGAAACTCCGCGCCCGCTTCCACGTCGCGGATATATTGCTTGGCGGCATGGAAGGCCATGTTGGTGCCCAGCGCGGTCTTGCCCATGCCGGGTCGCCCGGCAAGGATCAGAAGATCGGACGGCTGCAAACCGCCCAGCAGGCGGTCAATCTCGATGAAGCCGCTGGTGACGCCAGATATCTGGCCGCCGCGCGCCTGCGCCTTGGTCGCCAGCTCCACCGTCCGGCGCATCGCTTCATGGAAATCGAGTGCGCCCTCGCCATACTTGTTGGTCTCGGAGACAGCATAGAGCGCCTTTTCCGCTTCCTCGATCTGCGCCTTGGAGTTCTTGTCGATGGGCGCTTCATAGGCGGTGTTTACGATATCCTCGCCGATGCGGATCAGGCTGCGTCGGACGCCCAGATCCTTCAGAATGTTGGCATAGTCGCGGACATTGGGAATGGCAGGGGCGGCAGTCTTGAGCGCATCGAAATAGGCCTGGCCGCCGACTTCGATCACGCCGGGATCGGCCTTCATGGTGGCATGCAGGGTCAGCGGCGTCGCCACCGCTCCACCGCGCTCGATCATCCCGACCAGCGTGTCGTAGATGCGGCCATGCAGGGGGTCGTAGAAATCCTCGGCCTTCAGGTTGCCGGACACGCGCTCCAGGGCACGGTTGTCCTGCAGGATGGAGCCCAGCAGCGCCTGTTCGACGTCGATGTCATACGGGACGTGGCGGTAGGCTTCGTGTTCCATGATGCTTTTGGGGCGCTCTTCGAACCCGCACCGGCGCGGGACCAGCAATCAACCCAGCGACGGGGGGTGGCAACAACCTCAATCTGAGACAATCAACAGCTACGCCGTGGACCGCTGCGCTGCCACATCAACACGTTGTGGTGTCAAACGCACGGGCACCAAGTCCGGCCGCTTTCCTGTGCGCAGTTGAAGTTTTTTGCACACCAGACCTTTTACAACGCGGCGATGATGGCCTGCGCTGGGCGATGCAACTATCGATGATAGCGCGCGGCGATTGATGATACTGGTCACGCTTGCCTGCCCTGCTTATAGATGGCCACCGGTCCCGGGGGCTTCATGGTCTATACCACATCACGGCTGCGCGCCCAGTTCGAGCAGATCCAGCAACTGCGCCAGACGGGCCAGGGCGCCGTGGCCGACATGCTGGCGAACCAGCTTGTTGCGGCCGTGGCGAACAGCACCGACGATTTCTACTGCCAGGCCAGCATTCTTCTGGAACGGGGCCGCGCCGCCGATGCGCTCAAGCGCTTCGACCAGGCGCTGACGCGCGGCCCTGCCCCGCCGGAACTGCTGGTGGACCGCGCCGTCGCCCTGCTGGAACTGGGGCGGCTGGAAGACGCCGCCGCCGGTTGCTAAGCGGCGCTGAAAGTCTCGCCGCGCTTCCCGCCCGCCTATCTCATCCTGGGCGAGGTCATGCGCGCCACCGGCAAGCTGGAGGCAGCGCTGGCATTCTATGACCAGGCGGCAGGCCGCAAGCGCGATTTCCTGCCCGCACTGCAGAGCCATGCCATGCTGGTAATGGAGATGGGCCGCGCCGAAGAAGCGCTGGGCGACCTGGACCAGTTGCTGCGCGCCGTGCCGCACGACCCTGCGCTGCACACCAGCAGGGGACAGATGCTGGCGGAAACCCAGCGGCTGGACGAGGCGCTGGCGGCGTTCGACCGCGCCCTGGCGCTCGATCCGCGCCATGTGCACGCCCTGCACAATCGCGGCGTCACCTTGTGGCAGATGGCGCGCTTCACCGAAGCGCTGGCAAGCTATGACAAGGCGCTGGCCCTCAATCCCACCAACCTTGTGACGATGACCTGTCGCGCCAACACGCTGCAGGACCTGGGACGGCTGGACGAAGCCATGGCCGCGCATGACCGCGTCATCGCGCTGGCGCCTGAGGGCGCATCCTGTCACTGGAACCGGGCCCAGGGCCTGCTGCTGCAGGGCCAGTGGCATGACGGTCTTGCCGAGTTCGAATGGTATCGCCAGCGGCCCGAGAGCCCGCACTGGAGCGGCGCGGAAGACCTGTCGGGTAAGACGCTGGTGATGGCCGCCGAACAGGGTCTGGGCGATACACTGCAGGCGGTGCGCTATGCCGCGCTGGCGCAGGCGCGCGGTGCGCAGGTGATCCTGTATGTGCAGCCGCCGCTGGTGCGCCTGCTGCGGGAAGACCTCGTCCCGCCGGTGACTGCGGTGGTGGCGCAGGGCGGCGAGACGCCGCCCCATGATTTCCAGATCGGCATGATGAGCCTGCCTTTCGTCTTCGGCACGCAACCGCACACGGTCCCGGCGCGCGTGCCCTATCTGAAACCCGACGCCGATCTGGCGGCGCAATGGGCGGCGCGCATCGGGACACATGGTTTTCGCATCGGCATCTGCTCGCAGGGCGGCCAGCCCGGCGGCGACATGGGCCGTTCCTATCCGGTGGCGCTGCTGCAGCGCATTGCCGCCCTGCCGGGCGTGCGCCTGATCGCACTGCAGAAAGGCGCTGGCCTGGCGCAGCTCGCCTATCTGCCGCCGGGCATGGCGGTGGAAATGCCGGGCGAGGATTTCGACAATGGTCCCGACGCCTTCCGCGACAGCGCGGCGGTGATGGCAAGCCTCGACCTGGTCATCACTTCCGACACGTCCATTGCGCATCTGGCGGGGGCGCTGGCGCGGCCGGCATGGCTGGCGGCAAAGCTGGTGCCGGAGTGGCGCTGGCTGCTGGGCCGCGAGGATAGCGTCTGGTATCCGACGCTGCGCCTGTTCCGCCAACCGGCAGTGGGCGACTGGAACAGCGTCTTCGCGGCGATGGAACAGGAACTGGCGAAAATACTCGGCTAGCCGTAAGCCTTTTCATAGATGTCGGGTTTAAATCCCACGACAATCTTGCCGCGCTTCTCCACCACCGGACGCTTAATCATCGAAGGCTGGGCCAGCATGAGGGCAATGGCTTTCTTCTCCGTCAACTTTTCCTTATCGGCATCGGGCAGCTTCTTGAATGTCGTGCCGGCCCGGTTGAGCAAAGGCTCCCAGCCCACCTGACCGACCCAGCCTTCCAGCACCGCCCTGTCGATGCCGCTGGCCTTGTAGTCGTGGAAGGCATAGGCGACGCCGTGGCTTTCCAGCCAGTCGCGCGCCTTCTTGATGGTGTCGCAGTTCTTGATGCCAAACATGGTGAGCATGGCCTGAGCCTGCCACACTTCCCGCCCGCCTGTCTTTCCGTTAGCGTGGCATCATGACGGGGGCGGGACGGACAGAAAGCGCGGCTGACAGCGGCCACTGGACACTGGCGCAGCGTATTCGCGGCGTGCTGGGCGCCTGTGCCGGCAACCTGGTCGAATGGTTCGACTTCTACGTCTATTCCTATACCTCGATCTATTTCGCCGCAGCCTTTTTCCCCAGCGGCGACCAGGTTTCGCAGCTTCTCGCCACCGCCGTCGTATTTGCCGTGGGTTTCTTCATGCGGCCGCTGGGCGGCTGGCTTTTTGGCCGGCTGGCCGACCGCAAGGGCCGCCGTCATTCCATGATGCTGTCGGTGACGATGATGTGTGCCGGCTCGCTCATGGTGGCGCTGTTGCCCACCTATGAGCAGGTCGGCATCGCCGCGCCGGCGCTGCTGCTGCTGGCGCGCATGATCCAGGGCCTGTCGGTGGGTGCCGAATACGGCACCGGCGCGACCTATCTCAGCGAAGTGGGCAACAAGGGCCGTCGCGGCCTGCTCGGCTCGTTCCAGTATGTCACGCTGGTGGGCGGGCAATTGCTGGCGATCCTGCTGATCGTCATCCTGGAACAGTTTCTTTCCAAGGCGGAACTGGCAGCCTGGGGCTGGCGCATTCCCTTCCTGGTTGGCGCACTGGGCGGACTGGTGGTGCTGGTGCTGCGGCGGACCATGCAGGAAACCGCCACCAAGAGCAGCATGGCGCGCAAGGAAGCCGGGTCGGTGGCGGCGCTGTGGCGGGGCCACAAGCGGGCGGTGATCGTCATCACCCTCTTCACCTGCGGCGGCTCGCTCTATTTCTACACCTTCACAAACTACATGCAGAAATTCCTGGTGCTGTCGGGCGGCATGGACGTCAAGACCGTCAGCCTGATCATGACGGCGGCGCTGCTCTGCTTCGTGATCCTGCAGCCGCTGATGGGCATGCTGTGCGACCGCATCGGCCTGAAGGCGCACATGCTGCTCTTCACCGGCCTGGCGGCGCTCGTCTCGGTGCCGCTGCTCTATGCCCTGGAAGTCGTGCGCACCCCCATGACCGCCTTCCTGCTGGTGATGCTGGGCCTGACGATCAACGCCTTCTACACCGCCATCGCCGGGCTGGTGAAAGCCGACATGTTCCCGATCGAAGTGCGGGCGCTGGGCGTCGGCCTGCCCTATGCGGTTGGCAACGCGCTGTTCGGCGGCACGGCGGAATCGGTGGCACTGGCACTGCGGCAGGCCAAGCTGGACGAAGCCTTCTTCTTCTACGTCGCCGGCGTCAGCGCATTGGCTTTCCTGGCCAGCCTGTGCATGCCGAACCTGAAGCAGCACGGCTATCTCGACGGCGACGGAAAGGTCGAGGAGAACATCCCGCCTTTCAGACGCGGCGCCTGAGCAAGCCGTTGGGCCACAAACGATACGGCATTCAGGAAAATCATGGCCCATGAACTGGCTCTGATCCGCCTGCAGGGCGCACTCGCCAAGAAGATTTGAGAAGGCGCCCATGACCATAAAGTCCATCACGCCCTTCCTCTGGTTCGATACCCAGGCAGAGGACGCGGCCAACCTCTATGTCTCGCTCTTTCCCAATTCGCGCATCCTGCAGGTTTCTCGCTATGGCGAATTCGTGACGGGCAAGGCGGGCCAGGTGATGGTGGTCGATCTGGAACTGGCAGGGCAGCGCCTGACCTTCATGAATGGCGGTCCCAATTTCAAGCTGGACGAAGCCTTCTCCCTGTCGGTCGCCTGCGAGACCCAGGACGATATCGACCGGCTGTGGGATGCACTCACCGAAAAGGCCAATGCCTGTGGCTGGACCAAGGACAGGTTCGGCGTGGTGTGGCAGATCAACTATGCCGGCCTGCCGCAACTGATGCAGGACCAGGCCAGCATCGGCAAGGTGATGACCGCGATGATGACGATGATCAAGATCGACATCCAGGCGCTCAAGGACGCGGCCGCGTCCTGAGCGAGACAGCGCGCCGGCGCTGTTGGCACTGCCTAGCGCAACCGTGCCGCGTGCCATGCCAGATGACCAGCCATGAAGCTTGAGACAAAATAATAGCCGTGGTCGTAACCGGCATGGCGGCGTGCGGTCAGCGCGATGCCCGCTTTCGCACAGGCGGCTTCGAGCAATTCCGGCCTGAGCTGGTTCTGCAAGAAGGGATCGGCCTCGCCCTGGTCCACCAGCAGTTCCGGTAGCCGCGCGCCATCGGCAATCAGCGCCACGGCGTCATGCGGCCGCCAGGCGGCTTCATCGGGGCCGAGATAGCCACGGAGCGCCTTCTGCCCCCACGGCACCAGCGACGGCGCGACGATGGGCGCGAAGGCCGACACCGCGCGGAAGCGTTCGGGATGGCGCAATCCCACCGTCAGCGCGCCATGCCCACCCATCGAATGGCCCATGATCGACTGGCGGCCCATGTCGGCAGGGAAGTTCGCCGGGATCAGCGCGGGCAGTTCCTGGGTGACATAGCGCCACATCTGGTAGTGCTTCGAGAACGGCGCCTGCGTGGCATCGACATAGAAGCCCGCGCCCAGTCCGAAATCCGTGGCACCCGCCGGATCGCCCGGCACGCCAGGCCCACGCGGCGAGGTATCGGACGCGACAAGGATCAGCCCGTGTTCGGCGCAGGCGGCGCGATACTCGCCCTTCTCGGTAACGTTGGCATGGGTGCAGGTCAGGCCCGACAGAAACCACACCACCGGCAGTTTCGCGCCGGGCGCGTGCGCCGGCACGAAGACCGAAAAGGTCATCGGCGTGCCGGTCGCGGTCGATTCATGGCGATAGACACCCTGCACCCCACCATGACTGCGGCTGGCGGAAAGCTGTTCCATCAATAGACCACGACCGAACGGATGCTCTTGCCTTCATGCATCAGGTCGAAGCCCTTGTTGATGTCTTCCAGCGACAGCACATGGGTGATCATCGGGTCGATGGCGATCTTGCCGTCCATGTACCAGTCCACGATCTTGGGCACATCGGTGCGGCCCTTGGCGCCGCCAAAGGCCGAGCCCTTCCAGACGCGGCCGGTGACAAGCTGGAACGGACGGGTGCTGATTTCCTTGCCTGCCTCGGCGACGCCGATGACGATGCTGGTGCCCCAGCCGCGATGGCAGGCTTCCAGCGCCGTGCGCATCACGTTCGTGTTGCCGGTGCAGTCGAAGGTGTAATCGGCGCCGCCATCGGTCAGCGCCACCAGGTGAGCCACCAAGTCACCCGACACTTTTGTCGGGTTGACAAAATGCGTCATGCCGAAACGGCGGCCCCATTCCTCCTTGTCGTCATTCAGGTCGACGCCGATGATCCTGTCCGCGCCCACCAGCTTCAGGCCCTGGATGACATTGAGACCGATGCCGCCCAGCCCGAAGACGATGGCGTTGCTGCCCGGCTCCACTTTGGCGGTCTTGGTCACGGCGCCGACGCCGGTGGTGACACCGCACCCGATGTAGCAACTGGTCTGGAACGGCGCGTCATCGCGGATATTCGCCAGCGCGATTTCGGGCAACACCGTGAAGTTCGAGAAGGTCGAGCAGCCCATATAGTGAAACACCGGCTGGCCCTTGTAGGAAAAGCGCGTGGTGCCGTCGGGCATCAGGCCCTTGCCCTGGGTGGCGCGGATCGCGGTGCAGAGGTTGGTCTTGCCCGACAGGCAGCTTTTGCACTGGCGGCATTCGGGCGTGTAGAGCGGGATGACATGGTCGCCCGGCTTGACGCTGGTCACGCCCGCGCCGATCTCGCGCACGATGCCGGCGCCTTCATGCCCCAGCACCGAGGGAAACAGGCCCTCGCTGTCCAGCCCGTCAAGCGTATAGGCATCGGTGTGGCAGATGCCGGTGGCCTTGATCTCGACCAGCACTTCGCCCGCCTTGGGGCCTTCAAGATCGAGCTCGACGATCTCCAAGGGCTGCTTGGGCGAGAAGGCGACGGCGGCGCGGGTCTTCATGAATGGCTCCTGTTGCTGGCCGAGAGACTAGGCAGCCCCGATCTGATGGCAAGCGCGGACATTCCGCCCGGACTCGACTCTGATAGCCGGATGTGTTCTTGATTTGTTCTGACACACAAACTGATTCAAATTGCGGAGGCTGTGATGACAGATTTGGGTTTTGAACTGCTGGAGACACATGGCGGCGACACGGTGGGGTATTGCCACGCCCAGGCGGAGGAAGCGCGTTCCCGCGGCGATGGCTCGATGGTGAAATACTGGGGCTCGATGGCGAAGCTGGCCGCCATGCTGTCGCAACAGCCGCCGGCGCATGGCTATTCCTGAAACCGTTCCCTCCATAAGCCTATTTCGGCGACCTGATGGCTTTGCTGGATGGCCCGGTGCTGGCGCTGGCCTGACGCGCAGGATTGCTCGCCACCCAGATGATGTGGCGGACGCCCTTGCCCTTGTTGGCGCGGGCCTTGACCTCTTCGACGGCAAAACCGGCGCGGCCCAGGCGAAAGACGAAATCCTTGTTCGGCGCCGCCGACCACACCGCCAGCAGGCCGCCGGGCCGCAGCGCCTTGCGCGCCGCTTCCAGCCCGCGCGCATCATAAAGCCAGTCATTGGCGGCACGACTGAGGCCATCGGGACCATTATCGACATCCAGCAGGATGGCGTCATAGGCCGCGTGCGCCGAGGCGATGGCCGCGCCGACATCGTCTTCGCGGACGCCAACGCGCGGATCGTCAAGGCATCCTGACGTCAGTTCCGACATCGGCCCGCGCGCCCAGGCCAGCACGGCGGGCACCAGTTCGGCGATAGTGACGCGCGCATCCTTGCCCAGGCCCGCCAATGCGGCGCGCAGGGTGAAGCCCATGCCATAGCCGCCGATCAACATGTGGACGTTGCTGCGGCCCGCCAGGCGCGCGCAGGCGATTTGGGCCAAGATGATCTCGGAACTGCTCATGCGGCTGTTCATCAGCGGCGTCGGACCGGCGAAGATGGCGAACTCGCTGCCGCGCTGCATCAGGCGCAGTTCATCCTTGGCCGTACCGGGCACCTTCGCCGTATCGAGATGGACCCAGGGGATCATGTCAGTGCCCGATCAGCCATTGCGCCACAGCCATCCAGCCCGGCCAGTGATAGATCATGGCCCATCTCTACTCCCACTCTATGGTTCCGGGCGGCTTACTCGTGATGTCGTAGACGACGCGGTTGATGCCGCGCACCTCGTTGACGATGCGCGTCGCCGTGCGGGCCAGAAAGCTGTGCTCGAACGGGTAGTAATCCGCCGTCATACCGTCGGTGCTGGTGACGGCGCGCAGGGCGCAGACATGGTCATAGGTGCGGCCATCGCCCATCACGCCCACCGTCTTGACCGGCAGCAGCACGGCGAAGGCCTGCCAGATCTTGTCGTAGAGGCCGGCCTTGCGAATTTCATCCAGATAGATGACGTCGGCCTTGCGCAGGATTTCCAGCTTCTCTTCCGTGATCTCGCCCGGCAGGCGGATGGCCAGGCCCGGACCCGGAAAAGGATGACGGCCGACGAAAGCCGGCGGCAGGCCCAGCTCACGGCCGAGCGCCCGGACTTCGTCCTTGAAGAGTTCGCGCAAGGGTTCGACCAGCTTCAGCTTCATATAGGCGGGCAAACCGCCGACATTGTGATGGCTCTTGATGGTGACGCTTGGACCACCCGTGGCCGAGACGCTTTCGATCACATCCGGATAAAGCGTGCCCTGCGCCAGGAACTCGGCGCCGCCGACCTGCTGGCTTTCCTTGTCGAAGACATCGATGAAGGCCGCGCCGATGATCTTGCGTTTCTGCTCCGGGTCACTGACGCCCGCCAGCCGCGTCAGGAACATCTCGCGCGCATCTGCATGGATCAGCGGGATATTGTAGTGGTTGCGGAAAAGCGAGACGACTTCTTCGCTCTCGCCGCTGCGCATCAGGCCGGTATCGACGAAGATGCAGGTGAGCTGGTCGCCAATGGCTTCATGGATCAGAACGGCGGCGACGGACGAATCCACGCCGCCCGACAGGCCGCAAATGACGCGGCCCTTGCCGACCTGGGCGCGGATCTTCTCGACCATCGCGGCGCGAAAGGCGTTCATGTTCCATTCGGGCTCGATGCCCGCGATGTTGCGCACGAAGTTCGCCAGCAGCGTGGCGCCGCGCGGCGTGTGCACCACTTCGGGATGGAACTGGACGCCATAGAAGCGCCGCGCCTCGTCGGCGATCACGGCGTTGGGCGAAGATTCAGATGTGGCGATAACCTGGAAGCCGTCCGGAATGGCGGTGATCTTGTCACCGTGGCTCATCCAGACCGGCTCGCTGCCATTCTCGGCCAGGCCTTCCAGCAGTGGCGAACGAACCTGGACATGGATGTCGGCGCGGCCGAATTCGCGGTTGTGGCCGCCTTCGATCTTGCCGCCCAACTGGGCGCACATAGTCATCTCGCCATAGCAGATGCCCAGCACCGGCACGCCCAGCTCGAACACCTTTTGCGGAGCGCGGGGGGAGCCTGCCTCATAGGCAGACGCCGGGCCGCCGGACAGGATGATAGCCTGAGGCTTTTTGGATAGGGCGGCTTCGGCTTTTTGAAAGGGCACGATCTCGCAATAGACGCCGTATTCGCGAACGCGCCGGGCGATCAGCTGGGTGACCTGACTACCAAAATCAATGACAAGAACACTCATGGCGCGTTGACGGCTGCCAGTGCGGGGGCGCCCAGCGCGGCGATGGCCTTCAGCGCCGAAGCGTCCTGCGGATCGATCGCCAGCGCGAGGTCATAATAGGAACGGGCATATTCCGGCTGGCCCTGCCGCGCATAAAGATCGCCCAGCGCGACATAGGAAGCAGTGTGGGCCGGATCGGCGACGATGGCGGCCTGTGCCAGGCGCAGCGCCTTCTCGGCCTCGCCACGAATCTGGGCGTCCTGCGCCTGGGTGAGGAGCGCGGTCACCGCCGGATCGGTGGCGGCAAAGGCGGAACCCAGGGACAGGCCCGCCACAAAAACCGGAAGCGAAAGGAACTTCATGGGGCGGACCTTAACCCGGTTTCCGGGCCCGGAGCCATGCGTCAGGTGTGTACCTCCCCCGTCATGCGAAGCCTCTATTTACGGGGGAGGTGGCCGAAGCAGCGTCAGCTGCGAAGACCGGAGGGGGCATGAATCAGCACAGAGGCGAAGAAGCCATCCGTGCCGGTTTTGGCGGTGCTGGCCCGGAAATCCACAGGCTGCGCCCGGGCAAAAGCCGGTGTACGGGCGAGGAAGGCGGCGACCCGGTCCTCATTCTCCTCCGGCAGCAGGGAGCAAGTGGCATAGACAAGCCGCCCGCCTGCGCCCGTGTGCCGGGCGGCATCGTCCAGCAGCCAGTCCTGCAACCGGGTCAGTTCGGCCAGCCGCGCCGGGGTCAGCCGCCAGCGAAGTTCGGGCTGCCGCCGCCAGGTGCCGGTGCCGGTACAGGGCGCGTCGAGAAAGACGATATCGAACAGGCCATCGCCCCACAGCGGGCCGCCGCGCCTGTCCGCCTGCTGGATGCAGGTCGCGCCCGCCCGCGTCACCCGCTCGCGCAGGGGCGCCAGGCGTTTGGGCACATCGTCGAAAGCGAGAATGTGGCCGTCATTGTTCATGGCGGCGGCCAGCGCCAGGGCCTTGCCGCCCGAACCCGCCGCCAGGTCGAGTATGCGCATGCCGGGTTTGGCTTCGGCCAGCAACGACGCCATCTGGGCGGCTTCATCCTGAAATTCGAACGCGCCCGATAGGAAGAGCGGTGACTTGGCCAGCGTGGCGTTGCCCTCGCCCGGCGGAATGCGGATGCCGGCGGGCGCATGCGGCGTCGGCGCGGCGGCGAAACCTTCGGCCTGCAGGGCGGCCAGCACCTCGCGGCGCGTCGCTTTCAACGTGTTGACCCGCAAATCCACCGGGGCGCGGGTCTGCAGCGCCGCCATCTCGGCTGGTAGGTCATCGCCAAAGGCACGCAGCAGGCTTGGCTCCAGCCAGTACGGATATTCGCCCGTCACATGCGGCAGCGCGGGCGGCGGCGTGGCGGCAATGGCGGCGCGCTCGGCTTCGCTGAGGGGTTCGGGACCATAGCCGCCGGTGAACAGCGTAGCGGGATCATCGCCCGCCGCCAGCAGTGCTGCGATCACCTGCGCGCGCGGCGTGTCGCTGCCCATGCGATGCGCCAGGGACGAACGATGGCGCAGGCCGTCAAACACCAGCCCGGCGATGGCGCGCCGGTCCTTCGACCCGGCATAGCGGCGGGCGCGGAAGAAATCCTTCAGGTAGCGGTCCACCGGCTGTTGCGTGCCGTCCAGCGCGACGAGTACGTCAATTACGGCCTGAATGCGGGCGGCAGGAGTCATGAACATGAGCGATAAAGACATCAGCGGCCGCGTCAAGCTGCGGGCGATGAAAACTCTCTGGGACAACCACTAAACCGTGCGCAGGGCAGTCCTGCCCCCCCTTTGAAAGGGTCCTACCTGAAGTATGGTTTTGACCAAGGAGGATTGGATTGATAGCAAAAAAAAGACACACGGCAGAAGAGATTGTAGCGAAGCTACGCACGCGAGTGAATGCGCCTAAGGGATCCAGACACCGATCAATTGGATTTCCCGACGACATCCTTGGCGTAGGCGACGGCCGCGATGCGTCGCCGACCCTGCCTTCGTTCTAACTGCACGATCACATCGACAACGGACGCAGCGTATTCGATGGTCTCCGCAAGGGAGAGACCGATCCCCGTCTGCATGGTCAGGAGAGCAATCTGGTCAAGCGCGCCGCGCGGAGTATTGGCGTGGACGGTGGAGAACGAGCCGGGGTGGCCAGTGTTGATCGCCCGCAGGAAGCTGAGAGTTTCCTTGCCGCGCAACTCGCCCAGTACGATGCGGTCGGGCCTCAGCCGCAACGCTGCTTGTACGAGGTCGTCAGTCGAAACCTTGGCCTCGCCGAGATCGCCCCGCACGGCGATCAGCCCGACGCCGTTGGCCCCTGGCAGCTGCAGCTCAGCGGCATCCTCCACGAAGATCACGCGCTCGTCGGTAGGCAATTCGCGCAGCATGGCGTTGAGGAAGGTGGTCTTGCCGGTGGACGTGCCGCCCGAGACCAAGATCGTCTGCCGCCGGGCGATGGCGTCCTTCAGGAAGGCGATGGGCTCAGCCGCCCCGTTCAGCTTCGCCGTTTCGGGCGGGACCGCGATGGGTCCCTGGTCGTAAGCATCGAGCGGCAGGCGCAGCAGACGGTGGCGGCGGATTGCCATCGCCCAGTCGCCCCGCGTGGCGGGCGGACCGCAAAGCTGGATGCGCTCCCCGCCCGGCAGTGTGGCGGACAGCAGCGGATGTTCACGGTTGATGCCTTGGTGGCTGGCGCGGGCGACCTGCTCAGCCAGCCGTTGCAGCAGTATGTTGTCGATCTCTGACATCTGAAAGCGCCGCATGCCTGGGTCGGCGCCGTCCTCCACCCAGACCTCCCCCGGGCGATTAACCAGGATCTCGGTGACACTCTCCTTGTCAAGCCACTGGCGAAAAGGCGCGAGATAGGCCTCGAGATAGACGCTCCGCTCACCCAGTTTGGGCTGCCCGGGTAGCGGAACGACGTCGGCTGACCCGGTCATTCGGTGGAGACCTTGGAGAAGTCGAGGTCGCGCGCAGTGAACACGCGAACCGGCTCACCCTGGGGGACTCGGATGGTCGGGCCGATCTGCCCGGTCTGGCCGACCGCGGCGGCGGCGGCAGACTGGGTCTGGCCGCCGATGATAACCGAGGCCCCGCTGCTGCCTAGCGCCGAGAGGCCTCCAACCACCGACAACAGCATGGCCGACCCGAACCGCTCGAAGAAGTGGTTGTTCACATCGCCGCCGAGACCGGTCTCGCCGGCGAAGGAGATTGCGGGCGAGGCCAGGTTGACCGAGACGCCATCCGGCCGGATTAGCCGGCTCCAGATGATGTAGGCCCGCTTCTGCCCGGCCTGCATGCCACTCTTGTACTGGCCGATCAGGCGCGACGAGCGAGGGACCATCACACGGCTGCCATCGAAGCCGCGCACGTCAGTCGACACCACGGCGCGGGCATAACCGGGCACATCGGTATCGATGGCAGTCTCCAGGATGGCAGGGATCAGCGTACCCTGAGTGACCGTGGTCTGCGGATTGATAGCGGCGACAGCGACGGTCGCCGTGCCGCCGATGCCGCCGACGCGGGCGGCGAAGTCGTCGTTCGACCCCGTGGCCGTGCTCCCGCCGGCCGTGGCCACGGCGGCTGCCGACGCGGCAAGGGGGCTGACGTCGAATATTAGAGTTGGTGTGGAAAACGGGTTGCTGGCGGGCAGCGTACCAGGTGCCGGCGTAGCAGCCGGGACAGCCACCGGGGCTGGCGCGGGCTCGGCCAGGGCGGTGATCGCCTGCTGCGGGACCGGCGGTGCGGCTTGCGGCGCGACGGGCGCGAGCTGGGTGGTTGCTTGCTGGGCCGCGGGGGCCAGCTTGCGGGAGTGGTCGAGGTTCCAGAGCGTCACCGCACCAAGCAAACCGATGGCCGCGACACCCGCCGCCAAGCCCAGAGCCTCTGAGTTGCCTTTCCGCTGTGTGACGTTGGGCATGACGCTGCGGGTGGCGAGGCTGATGATCTCAGCGCCCTCGCTGCTTCGGGGGTCCTTGGCGGCGGATGAGTCAAGACGCTCGTGCCGACGCAGGGTCTCACGCATAGCTCACTGTCCTTCGGTTCCGGTCTGGGCTGTCGCAAGTGGCGGGACGGCTGGCACCGGTGGCAGCGCGGCCTGGGTGAGGCTGACTGGGGCGAGCGCGACGACCGGCGCCGGTGCGGACCGTGTGAGGTTGACCGGCGCGGCCTGGTTCTCCAGGGTCGCCATGTCGCGGCCGGAACGCAGCACGATCAACTTCGGCACGGTGTCGAGCACCAGGACGTCGCCACGGGCGGCGAAGTTAACCGCCCCCTCCTCGCCCTTCTCATTGCGGGTGAGGATCGCCGGGATCGAACCGCTGGTTGGCCAACTCATGTAGGTTGCCTCACCGTCGTCATAGATACGCGATGGCAGGAGGCGTCGATCACCATCGGTGCGCCAAGCAAAGTTCAGCCGCGCGGGATCCGGCGCAGCAACGTCTTTCGGATGCGCAGCCAAGGCCAGGGCCTCGTCTCTGGTAAGGCCGCCCGCAACCTGGGTGGTTGCCTTCGGCTCGTTCGGATAGGTGAAGCTCAGCACGTAGAATGGTGCCGCCGTCGCGCTAGCCACCAGGTCGAAGACATACATGTGGCGATCGGTGACGACCGTCATGTTGGTGCGGGCACTCTCTCCCAGGGGCTTCACGAACAGCAGGTTGGCGCGCTTGTTGGGCGTGACCTGCCAGCTGTTGGAATCCCCGATCGCGACATTTTCGATTATCTCGTTGTCAGCAAAGGCGACAGTGGACTGCAAGCCCGCGCGGGCGGTGAGCGTCACCACCGCCTTGGGATCGTAGACCAGGGAGATCAGGCGCGTATCATCGGCCCCGTGGGCCGATCCAGCGACAGCGGCCAAAGCGAGGACCGCCACGAAGGGTTCACGCAGCCGCATATTTAAGTCTCCTCATTGCGTATCCACTCGGCGAGCGAAACGGCTGCCTATAGCGCGCGAGCGGCGCGGCGGCTGCGGACTTATGGTGCCACCCGACGCGGTCGCCGGGATGATGATGTTGCGTGTACTCCGCGAGACGGTAGCGGCGACGGAGCCCACGCCAGGGTTCGCGACGCCAGTCGTCTGGAAGGCGCTTACCGGAATGCGCTGGCGCAACGCCGGCGCGGCGACGGCGCCGGCGGCTGCAGCCTGCGACGGGGCCGGCGCGGCGCGATCGGTCCAGGACCGCTTCTCGCCGTCCGCCAGGCCGAAGACGCGCCAGCCGGTCACCATGGTCGAGGCCGTGCGGATAGAGAGCAGCATCAGGGCGCAATAGACGGACGCGATGACGAACGGCACCATCGCTCCACGCATGTCAATGGTTTCGGCCTCGCGCAAGCCCGCCACCACGGGCGCCGCCAACTCGACCAGCAGCCCACCCCCAAGAACGGTGAACAGCGGAGTGATCGCAATCATGATAACTGCGCGCAGCCATCCGACGAACAGGCCCCGTGTGCCGCTGAACAGCGCCATGGCGATGAACACCGGCCCGAGCGCAAGCAGCACGGCTAGTCCAATGCGCGCCGTCACCAGCACGCCGACCGTGGCGAGGAGAAGCATCAGCCCGCTCAGCCACATCAAATTTTTGGGGGTGAAGGCCCCCTGCCCTCCGACGCCGCTCGGCCCCTGCGTCGCCGACGCCGTCTCGGCAATCGCGTTGAACAGAATGTCGATCCGGTCGGCGAAAAGATGCGTCGCAGAGCCGCGCGCACCGAGCAGAACGCCTGCAATCTGGTCCGGTGCGCCCGTCGTCAGGTTCCACACCACGCTCTGGTAGGCGACCCAACTGGTCGTGAAAGTGATCACCACGCCGAGCACGATCATCCTCGGCATGAGGCTGTTGATGCTGAGCGTCGAGCGGCCAGTCAGGAGGAGAATCGCGAACGATGCGATATAGATGGTTAATAGCAGCGTCAGGGCCGGCAGCAGCGAGCCTTGCATTCCGAACAGGCGCGCGAAGGCGGTGGCAGTGGCCTCGGCGCTGACACAGTCCACCGCGCGGAGCGCCGCGGAGACGCCTGACGAGGCGTTCGCCAACAAATCACCGCAGGAGTTCATTCCGCAGCCTCGGTCCAGTAGGGGCGCCGCCCTGCGCCAAGCTGGTCGGGCCAGGATGCGCCGGTAAGCTCGGCGTACCAGGCGCACGGCGCGTCGCCGTGCTTGACCCGCAGGCTGTCCAGCCGACGCACGACGCTTTCGCGCCCCGAAAGCACGGTCAGAACCTCGGGCATGCCCGACAAATCGAGGCGGACGACGACCGAAGTGTCGGGCTGGCGCACCAGGAAGCAACGGCTGTGGGCCGGCAGGGTTCGGATGACATCCAACTCGTGATCGGTGAGGCCGAAGCCCTCGCAATAGTCCTCTGCCCGCGCGCGGGCGTTGGGCATGAAGACCATTGTGGCGGTCTGCTCAACAAGGGCGGTCGAGATGCGGCTGTCGAGCGCGTCGCGTGCCGACTGCGTCGCGAAGCCGACCAGAGCGTTGCGCTTACGCAGAGTTTTCAGCCAATCGCGGATGCGAGCGGCGAACACCTCGTCGTCCAGCGCCTTCCAGCCCTCGTCGATGAGTATGAGGGTCGGGTGGCCGTCCAGGCGCTCCTCGATGCGGTGGAAGAGATACATCATCACCGGCGTTCGCAGGCGCGGGGTCTCGAGCAGCGCTGTCATATCGAAGCCGAGCGTCTTCGCCGACAGGTCCAGGCGGTCCTCGGCGTTGTCGAACAGCCAGCCATACTCGCCCCCTGAAATCCAGGCGTCGAGGCGGTGCGCGAGATCGCCATTCTGCGGGCGAAGATGGCCGGCGAGCAGTTCGCGGAAGTGCGACAGGCGGCGAAACGACGGGTCGTTGACGTATGCGGCGTCCACGGCCACGGCGATGGTCGCCAGTTCATCGGGACCTTCCGCCGCCAGCAGCACGCCGAGCCAGTCGCGCAGGAAGGCGCGGTTGTGGGCTGTGTCCGGCAGAGCTAGCGGGTTAAAGCCGGTGGGTTGGCCCGCCGCCACGCGGCTGTAGTGGCCGCCAATTCCGCGCACGAAAACCTCGGCGCCGCGGTCCTTATCGAACAGCACCGTGCGCGGCTCGAAGCGCTGGGCCTGAGCGGCGAGGAAATTCATCACCACCGTCTTCCCCGAACCCGACGGGCCGATTATTGTGAAGTTTCCCAGGTCGCCATTGTGGAAATTGAAGAAGAACGGCGTTGCGCTGGTGGTCTCCAGAATGGTGACCGGGTCGCCCCAGTGATTGTTCTCGGCCTGCCCCATGGCGAATCCATGCAGAGAGCCAAAGCAGGCCATGTTGGCTGAAGAAATCAGAGCGCGGCGGACCAGATAGCGTTCGTTGCCGGGCATCTGCCCCCAGAAGCCGGGCTCCAGGTTCAGCTCCTCGCGCACGGCCACGGCGCCGGACTCGCCCAGGGCTGCCGAGCAGGCTGCCGTCATGTTGTCGATCGTTTCCAGGCTGTCGGTGCGGACCAGGACGGAAATGTGGTGGTCGCCGAAGCTGACCCCGCCCGCACCGAGGGCGTCACGCGCCGCGTGCATCTCGGCGCGCTCGGCCATCGCCTCCTCGTCAGCCGACTTCAGCCTACGGACCGAGAGGTCGATCCGTTCGCGCGCAATCTGCCGGTCGCAAGGTGCGTAGCTTTGGGTCAGTACCATCTCGCAGGGAACGCGCAGTAGGTTGTCGGTGATGCCGGGCGAGGTGGCGTCCGGGTAGTCCTTGACCGAGATCAGGGCCGCGAAGCTGCTGCCCCCTGCTCCCTTAAGTTCAAGGGCGTCCATGCCGAAGTTGATCCGGCGATAGGGAAGCATCCGGCCTATGTCAGTGTGCGGCGTAGGCCGGCGCACCGGCAACATCTCGCCATTATAGAGCGCCGAGAGAAACTCTAGTACCTCGGAGCACTTGCCCGAGGTACCCTGGTAGTCGCCGAGCAGACGCGCGCCGTAGGTCGGTAGGGTGGCCACTATGGCGTTGGCGGCAGCCCTCAGCTCGCGCAGGTCCTGCGGGGTCGGCTCGCCCATCTTGGTGGACCTGCGGTTCAAGCTACGACCAATACGCTCCACCCAGCCAGTCTTGCCGCGGGCCGGGCGGCGCACCAAGGTAATGAACTGGTCGTTTACGAACAATGCGCCGCTGGAGAGCTTCTCACGCCACAGGGCGTCGATATGAGCGGCCAGCGGATCGGCGAAAGCGCCGTCCAGCTCAACCTTCACCCGGCGGCGGATAACGTGATGGTAAAGCACGAAGCGGGAGTCGAGAGAGCTGCGCAACAGCAGTTCGCGGGTCGCAGCGTGGGCGTTCAGCTCGGTCGTGTCAGCTGTCTCGAAGCTGAAGCCGGGCACAGTCAGGCACAGCATGACCGAGCCGTCCTTTAGCAGGACCGTGTTTTCGTCCAGCAGCGCGCGATACGGCAGCCGATCACCCGCGAGCGCTTCCTTCTTGGCCCAGGCGCTCATATCAAAAATTCCCATCGTGCGAAGCCTCTCAGGGAGCGTAGCTGTTGCAACCCCAGCGCCGCCAGTTGCGGACGCGTGGGCAACGGGTGACCTTGGTCAGCCAGAGATCGAAAATGCGAGGTTCCCGCAGGCAAACGATGTAGCCGACCGCGTGCACGATAAGCGCCACAGGCAGTGCGAGAAAGCTCTTGGTCATTAGGAACGCCTCGGTGGTGACCGCAGCGTTGATGATGAAGTAGCTATAGGTTACGCCCGCGAACATCTGCGGCCGGGTCAGGGCCCTGTGGATGGGAAAGCGGACGATATTCACGGCCGAGCCTCACTGCCCCGCCGTTGCTGCCTGGATGCCAGCGACGATTGCGCCGGCTCCGAACAGCACGAAACAGCCGATGATCACTGTGGCGGCGAAGCGCCAGTTGACCCTGCCCGTTAGCATCATGAATCCGACGGCCGCTACTGCCATGACAGCGATCGCTGTGGCGACATTCCCCATAAGGGTACCCTGGATCCAGGCTAAGGCGGCGATGATAGGCCCAGACCCTTGTGGATTAGCCGCGACCTGTGCGTGCGCTAGTTGGGGCACGGCGAAGATGGCAACGGCGATGGCCGCAGTGCGTGAACTCAGCATATGAACTATCTCCAGACGCGTTCAGCGAGGCGAGCCATAATAGAGCCCACGTAGCTTTGGGTTTCGGGAATTCGGGGAACGCCTTGGGCGTGGTGGACCCGGCCAGGGCCAGCATTGTAGGCTGCCAAGGCTTTTTCGAGATCGCCGCCGAAAGCATCAAGCTGCATCCGCAGATAGCGAGCACCGCCTTCGATATTGGCTCGGGGATTGGTGATGTCGATACCCATCTGTCGGGCCGTGGCGGGCATCAATTGTGCCAAGCCGTAGGCACCGGCGTTTGAAGTGGCAGCTGTGCGCCAACGGCTCTCCTGCCAGATCACCGCCTCGAGCAGAGCGGGGCTGATTTCGTATTTCGCGGCCATCGCCGCGACCCAAGCCTGCCATTCATTAGGGCCAGCGGCGACGACGGCTTGGGTGTAGGCCGAGCTCTCGTTCGCAGCAACGTTCGCCGGAGACTGCGCCGACGAATTGTCGGTTACCCAGCGGAAGCCCTGGCCGTCTATCTGGAGCACCTGAGCTTGGGCCATGACCGGCACAGCGAAGCACCAAGCCCCGAAGGCAAAAACGACGAGCTTTGACGAATTAATCATTTATCCTCCAGAGGGAGGAAATACGATATTTATGTGACATTATTGTGAAGACCGCTGACTAAGCAGCGCGACACTGATTTCTTAGCCCTATCAGCCCCACGCGCAAAATACAAGGGGAAAGCCAACCCTATACTTTCCCGGGGGTGTTAGAACTTGAGCTGGGTGGTCAGGGCAAACGTCCGGCCGACGTCGTAGACGTTAAAATTCACCCTGTTGAGGTTAGCCTGCTGGTACTCTGAGTACTTTTGACCAGTCAGATTGCGGGCTTCGAACTTGAACTCAACCTCATAGCCAAGAACCATCACGCCTTGGCGAGAAACGAAGTCGATCCTCACACCGGGATCTTCGAAGATGTCCGGTTGGCCAGAGTTTGCCAGGCCACGACTGGTAACGCGTTTGCTGGCGTAGTTGATGAGCAGAGTCTGCTGCGATAGGCCGCCGAGGTCCTCCAGGCTCAATTCGATGTTGGCTATATGCTTCGACTGACCTGTCAGAGACGAGCCGTCGCGGAAGAAATCTGTAGCCTTTTTCGAACTGACGGCGAAGGCCTCGAGCTGGTCACCCGCGCCGACAGACAGGCTGGACTGGGTATAAGTGTAGTTGAACACCGAGAGTAAACGTCTGCTGGTCCAGAAGTCTCCGCCCCACATGCTGAGGTCAAAGGACTTCTGCAATTCGGCCTCAATGCCCGACAGATCGGCCTTGGGAGCGTTGGCGAAGCTCGTAGTGAAATCGGCCCCCGAAACATAGGTTTCGATCGGCTTGTCGATCTGTTTGTAGAAGCCGGCAAGCGTCAGGCGCTGGTTGTCGTCAAAATACCACTCGTAGCGGGCTTCAGCGTTGGTCAGCTTGCTGTCGACCAGTAGGGGATTGCCGCGATACATGCGGTTGCTGTCGGGATCGAAGTAGAACTGGTAGATCAACTCGCGGAACTGCGGACGGGCCAGGGTCTCGGATGCGTTGAGACGCAGCTGCATCTCCGGGTTGAATTCCCAGGTCAGTGTTGCCGACGGTAGCCAGTAGCTGTTGTTGAGACTCGTCGCCGCCAGGGCGGCGCCGGGGGTATTGAATACCTGGATCGGCGCGACGGTTTGTTCGGCGGCCTCGTAACGGACGCCCAGGTCGAATGACAGTGTTTCGTAAAGATAGCCGTTAAACTTCAGATAGCCGGCCTGGTTTTCAAGTTGCGCCAGGAAGGCTGGGTTTCCTTCGTTGGTCTCGACCATGGTTACGCCGAAATTCTTTATGACCGACGGCTGGAGCAGCAGGTCGGGCCGGAACATATCCACGCCGCGAGGGAAAGTATTGGGCGCCTGAAACTGGAAGTCGCGGCGCGAACTATTCCGCTCGGTGTCGGAATAAGCGTAGCCGATCGTCGCCGAGAAGCCAGGCGCCAGCTTGTAGGAGGCGTCCAAGCCGGTCGAGAACAGCCTTTCGTTCAGGTCCGAATAGCTGATGGAGGCGTCGCCGTTGTTACCGTTGTTCAGACGGTTAATGAAATAGCTGCCGTAGGGGTCCACAGAAGTGTTGGTGCGCACGGATTCAAAGCGCAGCTCGCCCGGAGAGTTGCGCTGAGTCTCCGCATAGCCGGCGCGGAAGTCAAAGCTCAACGCATCGGTCAGCTTGAACTCGCCAACGACCTGGCTGTCGACTAGCTGTCGCTCGTACCAAGCGGTGTCCTGCCGCATGTAATCGACAAGGGTGCCTTGGCGATGGCCCAGCCCCAGAGCCGAATGCTTGATGGTGTCGTGGACATAAAGATTGGTCCAGCGGAGCTTGTTATCGCCGAAGGACAGCGCCCCGCCGAGCAGGCCGTTGACGACGATCCGGTTGTCGGTCGTTACGCGACGAAAGTCCGACTCCAGATCCGCCAAGTCTCCTTGCAGCGATGTCTGATTAATGGCATCGCGTGATGTCCACTTGTTGCTGTAACCGGCCGCGGCTATGACGCCGAGGCTCATGCCACCTAATTCGAACGGCTTGCCGGCGCTCAGGCTGGCGGAATAGTTCGCTGGCGTTTGGGAATAGCGCTGCAACACGGCGTTACGGCCGTTAACCAGCTGGCTGGCGATCGCCTGGGTATCGACCTTGCCCGAACTGATCCGCTCGCGGCTGTCGAAATACGCGGCAAGTTCCGATGGTTTGTCGCGATTGCCGTTATCGTAACCGGTCCAGTCAGTGCTGCTGCCATAATATGTGTAACCGGTCTGACCGGTTGTCACCGAGTCGCCAGAGACGCCACCGCTGACGTTGAAAAAACCCTCATCGGGGATGGCGCGGGTCGTCAAATTGATCACACCGCCGCCGAATTCGCCGGGGAAGTTGGCGGAGTAAGTTTTCTGAACCAGGGTCGAGGCAATGAGACTACTCGGAAAGAGATCGAGCGGCACGACGCGCTTGAGCGGCTCAGGGCTCGGCAGGGGTGAGCCATTGAGCAACGCCAAGGAATAACGGTCGCCGAGTCCACGGACATAGACATAGCCGCTGCCGACAAGGCTTAGGCCGGTGATGCGGCTGAGGGAGCCGGCAATGTTGCCTTCGCCGGTTCGCTCGATCTCTTCCCTCGAAAGGACCGAGATGACCTGTGAGCCCAGTCGGACGATGCTGCTGTCGGACCGTTCGCCGGTGCTCACGACCTCTTCGATGCCGGGAAGCGAGACATCAGGCTGGCTGCGCCCCCCGCTCCGCGCCGCCGATGGCTGTCCGCCGCTCACGGTTTGGCTTTGGGCAAGTGTCGGCACCACAATCGCGGTGGAAAGCAAAAGAAGGGAAGCAAGTTGCCGCATGGTCATGTCGAATCTCCCCCAATGGGGCAAAACTAATTGGGTTGGAATTAAGGGGGTGGGGGGAGACTGTCACCAGCCGCCCCCCCCCTGTCCGCTCGGATTGGCGGCGACTTAGTTGGTCGGCAGCGAGGTACAGGCGCCAGAATTGCCCGAACCAAAGTTGGCCGTGGTGCTATTGCAGGTCCAGATCGCCCACCAGTTGTCGGCGCTGTCCTTCACCGCGCCGATATTCGTCGTCGCGCTAAAGGAACTGCCGAGGCTGGCCACGCTTGTGGCAGTTACGCCAGCCTCGTTGGCTCCGTTGACGTAGGTGCTAGCAAGGGTCGAGGTGAAGTCGTCTCGGTTGCTGTTGGCGCCGGCACCAAAGGCAGTCGTCACCTGGGCGGCGGTGTAGGTGCCCGTACCCAAGTACTTCGTCGCGTTACAGGTCATGACCACTGACCTCGGCGTCAAGGTCGCGGGCGTAGCGCCCGAGCCATTCATGCGAATGCACTCGTTGTTCGGGCTTGCGATAATCGAGTTGTACAGGGTGACGTCGGAGTTGCCACGAAACAGCGTCGAAGCTTGGTCGGCGGCTTCGTTGCTGGCGCTGACCGCAGACTGGATCATCGTAAAGTTGGAAATTTTCAGATTGGTGCGCGGAGTTTCAGTTTCGAAACCGTTGCTGTCGATCTCCAACAGGGCGTCGCCGCCGCCAGTGCGCTGGATCAGGAGACCATATTGGAAGTTGGCCTGGGCGCCGGTGTCGACGTCAAGGCTGTCGTCGTCGGCTGCGACCGCGATGTAGTACTTCACGGTCGGCGAGCCGCCAAACCATTCCGAGCCATCATCAGAACTGTTGACAGTTTGGATGTAGGAGATCTGGGTGCCGCTGCCGACGCCTTCGCCGGTGAGCGACTGCAATTCGACGTTCGCGCCCAAGACATAACCAGAGTAGCGAATCTGCACATATGACATTTTTCCGCTGTTATCGGCGTCGTCGACGCCGCCGAAGAGGGCAGGGTCGGCTGCACCCTCAGTTTGCCGCTCGCAGGTGCCAGCAGCCGTCGAGCCGCTGGTGCAGTCGGTGACCTTACCGCGGCCCATCAGGACAATGCCGCCCCATTGGCCCTGTGAGGTGTCGGTGTTCAGGCCTAGGATGTTGTCACGGCTGGTGAAGATGATCGGCTTGGCCGCCGTGCCCACCGCGTTGATCTTGTTGCCGCGGTTGACCGCCAGCCACGAGACGCCCGTTCCGCCGAAGACAATCACCCCCGGCTCAATGCTCAGGGTGACGTTGGTGTCAGCCGCAGTCTTGGTGAATCCGCCGTCCGTGCCCACATTGACGCGGCCCGGCAGCTGATAAAGAAGTCCAGCGATCTTGGGCAGATTGATGGATTTGTTGATACGAGAAGGCAGCGAGCACACCCGCCAAGTGCCGGTCGGGCCAGTGATCGTGCCGTCGTCCTTCAGACCTTGCGGATCGTCGATAGTCGGGCAACCCGTTGCGGCTGTGACGGTAGCAGTGCTGCCGCCCGTAGTGCCGCCCGTGCCGCCGGTGGTAGTATTGTTGACGGTCACATTGCCGCTGGTACCCGGCGAGGCGACGTCCTCGGGCCCACAACCAGCCAAAGACAGCGCGCTCGCGCCGACGAGAAACAAGGTCTTAAGCAACTTCATGGGATCTCCATATCTATTAATGCTGCAACGAAATCAGAAATTTTCCCTATCATTGCTTAGGCGGAAAAAGTGACAACTTTGCTAAATTGATATGACAAACCTGTTTCACGCGCACGCAACTGCAATAAGTGACTGACCGGCCACCCTACAATTTCCTGTTCGCCGTCTTCGGCGCCCTGAAGTCCTCGAATGAAGCCAAATGGGACGCACTCTTTGAATAATTGGAGGAGCTCTGCATCGGCATTGGCTTGCTGCCAAAGACTTGCAAGACGGAGCGCCAGTTTATTTACGGCGCCACCGGCCTGATGCTCTGCGCCATAGAGGACAGCACGCTCCTGGCCAACGCGCCGGAAGCGGATCTTGAAGCGGGGAGACACTTCACCAGCTCCCTGCTGGACTTATTTCACGCGACGAGGCCGCAAGAAGCTAATGAAAATGGCGGCATAGAGAAGATCCGTCTGGCCGAAACAATCGGCGCGCCCATATTCCTATACACGCTGCTTCTGCTGCGCATGAGATTTAAGGTGCGGCTGAATGCGTCCCACCAGACCTTTGCGTCAGTAGGGCCAGCCGCTAAGCAGGCGGCGCTACGGCTTCTGCGCCAGGAAATGCGCAGCATCTGGGCGCAATGAGCCGCCCTCGCGGCGGTTACTGCCCGCTATTATGATAGTTCGGCGCTTCGCGCGTCACGACGACATCATGCACATGGCTCTCGCGGAGGCCGGCGCCGGTGATGCGCACGAACTGCGCCTTCCTGTGGAAGTCGGCGATGGTGGCGCAACCGGTATAGCCCATGGCGGCGCGCAAGCCGCCGATTATCTGGTGCACCACGCCGCTGACCGGGCCTTTATACGCTACCTGGCCCTCGACGCCTTCGGGCACCAGCTTCAGCGCATCGCTTACCTCGGCCTGGAAGTAGCGGTCGGCGCTGCCGCGCGCCATCGCGCCGACGCTGCCCATGCCGCGATAACCCTTGTAGGAGCGGCCCTGATACAGGAACACCTCGCCCGGCGATTCTTCGGTGCCCGCCAGCAGCGAGCCGACCATCGCCACGCTGGCGCCCGCCGCCAGCGCCTTGGCAAGATCGCCAGAATATTTGATGCCGCCATCGCCGATCACCGGCACATCAGCGTCGCGCGCCACGGAAACCGCATCCATGATCGCCGTCAATTGGGGGACACCCACACCAGCGACAATACGGGTAGTGCAGATCGAGCCAGGGCCGATGCCCACCTTCACCGCGTCGGCACCCGCATCGATCAGCGCCCGGGCCGCGTCGGCGGTGGCGATGTTGCCGCCCGCGACCTGCACCAGGCTGGACTGGCGCTTGATGCGGCGGATCGCTTCGATCACGCCCTTGCTGTGGCCGTGCGCGGTATCGACCACGATGACGTCGCATTCGGCCTCGATCAGCGCCATCGCGCGGGCATAGCCGTCCTCGCCCACGCCGGTGGCTGCGGCGACGCGCAGGCGGCCCATGCCATCCTTGCACGAGTTCGGGTATTTCTGCGCCTTCTCGATGTCCTTGACCGTGATCAAGCCGACGCAGCGATAGGCGTCGTCCACGACGATGATCTTCTCGATGCGGTGCTGGTGAAGCAGGCGCTTGGCCTCGTCCGGCTTCACGCCTTCGCGCACGGTGATCAGCTTGTCGCGCGTCATCAGCTCGTAAACCGGCTGGCGCTTGTCTTCGGCGAAACGGACATCGCGGTTGGTGAGGATGCCCACCAGCTTGCCCGCACCCTTGGCGTCGGGGTTCTCCACCACCGGCACGCCGGAGATACGATGCCGCTCCATCAGCGCCAGCGCATCAGCCAGCGTCGCATCGGGCTGAATGGTGACCGGATTGACCACCATGCCGCTTTCGAAGCGCTTCACCCGGCGGACCTGCTCGGCCTGCTCCTCGATGCCCAGGTTCTTGTGAATGACGCCCATACCGCCCGCCTGCGCCATGGCGATGGCCAGCGGCGCTTCGGTGACGGTGTCCATGGCGGCGGAGACCAGCGGAATGGCCAACTCCACCGTCTTGGTGAGGCGGGAGCGGGTATCGACCTGGGCAGGGAGAATTTCGGAGGCGCCGGGCACCAGCAGGACATCGTCGAAGGTCAGGGCTTCGCGGATGGTGCTGGTCGTCATGCTGCTGGCTCCTATGGAGCGCCGAGGCTGTACCAGCGAGGTTCCGATTCCGCAAGGGCGGCCTGTAAGGCGGTATAAATCCCTGATTCTACCTGAGATTTTTGGCACCGCCGCCCAACGCAGGGGGTCGCTCGCAAAGCCCAGATACCGGATTGGTTCCGGAAATAAACCTTACTCCGCGGAGCAACCGGCCCCGGCAGATGGCGCTCTCTCCGTCGAAAGGACCGATAATTGCGCCGGCCCGATTGTTTTGCCGTCACCGGGTCGGCGTTTCTGATGAGGAGATTCGATGTGAAGGCTCCCCTTAAGATGATGATCGGTGTTGCCGCCGTCGCCCTAACCCTTGGCGCCGCCCAGGCCCAGCCCGCCGGCGTGAAGGTCGGCACCCTGACCTGTGACGTCACCGCCGGCGCCGGTTTAATCTTAGGTTCGACCAAGGACCTGAATTGCAGCTATCAGCCTACCCCGGCGCGCATCGAGCGCGATTCCGGCTCCATCTCCAAGTGGGACGTGGACGTTGGCTATACCGGCAAGGGTAAGCTGGTCTGGGCGGCCTTGGCGCCCACCTCTGATGTGCGCCCCGGCGCGCTTGAAGGCGAATATGCCGGCGCCACCGCGCAGGCCAATGTCGGCGTCGGCCTGGGTGCCAACGTGCTGGTCGGCGGCCTGGACAAGTCCGTCGCCCTGCAGCCGCTCTCCGTTTAGGGCTCGACCGGCCTGAGCGTTGCCGCGGGGATCGCGCAGATAAGCCTGAAGCACACGCGCTAAAATCTGACGAAAATGGAAAAGGCTCCGGCATTCGCCGGGGGCCTTTTCCTATGTGCCGCGCTCCAGTAGAGCATGCACTTCGGTCTCCGCCATTTCCAGCCGGGCGATGGTGTCGCGGCACCAGGGATTGAACGCGAAAACGTCGCGGAACAGCTCGGTGTCACTCTTCACGCTTTCCACCGCATCCATCAAAAAGCCGAAAGAGAGTGTGTCGATGTCGGTGCGGACAAAGCCGCCAGACGCCACCATCTGCGCCACGTAGTGGGTGAGGAACAGCGTTTCGGCCAGCATGCGGTCATGTGCTTCCGCCGACATGGTTATGACATCGAGGTCCAGGCCCTTGAGCCAGGCCATCGCCGCCGCCAGCGTTTCAGGCGGCAGATTGTTCTCGGCGATGACCAGCCGCAGGCCGTTGAGCGTGCCGCCCTGCTTCTCGAAGCTGAAGGGGCCGAACATGGGATGGGTGGCGACCCAGGCCCGAGCGCCCGCATGCTGCGCCAGCAGCCGCGCCGGATGTTCCTTCACCGTGTTGACGTCCACCAGGATCGCGCCGGGCTTGAGCAGCGGCAGGATTTTCAGCAGCGTCTCTTCAAAGGCGCGGATGGAGACGGCGATGATGACGACATCGCACTGGCAGGTTTCTTCCAACGAAAAGAAGCGCGCGCCATCGGGCGTCGCCTTGCGGGCGAAGACGCGCACGTCCAGCCCCGGCGCGAAACGCCGGGCCAAGCTTTCGAGGAAGGCCCCGAAAGCGCCATGACCGACAATGCCCAGGGTGCGCGGCGTGTTCATGGCGCTGCTATATCGCCTCTCACGGTTTGAAGCCAAGCGCGACCAGATACATCTCGACCGAGTCGCTGCGGCTGGCGGGCGGTTTCACATGTTTCACGTCGCGAAAATGCCGCTTGATTCGCGCCAGCAATTCGCCCGTCGCCCCGCCCTGGAAAACCTTGGCGACAAAGGCGCCGCCGGGGCGAAGCGTGTCTTCCGCCACCTCCAGCGCGATCTCGACCAGCGCGATGGTGCGGATATGGTCGGTGGCGCGATGGCCGGTGGTGGGCGCGGCCATGTCGGTGAGCACCAGGTCGGCGGGACCGCCCAGCGCGTCCTTGAGCAGGGCCGCCGTCTTGGCATCGGTGAGATCGGCCTGGAAGAAAGTGACGCCGGGAATGGGTTCGATCGCCAGCACGTCGGCGGCGACCACGGTCGCTCCCTTGGCCACCGCCACCTGGCTCCAGCCGCCGGGCGCCGCGCCCAGGTCGAGCACCTTGGCGCCCTTTTTCAGCAAGCGGTATTTCTCGTCCAGTTCGACCAGTTTGAAGGCGGCGCGGCTGCGATAACCCTTGCCCTTGGCGGCGGCGACATAGGGATCGTTGAGCTGGCGTTGCAGCCATTGCCGGGAAGACGGCGTCATCTTGCGCGACTTGCCCACCTTGATGGGGACACGGCCGCGGCCCGAGGCATCGCCGGTATTGGGTTTTTTCATCTATAAAAGCGCCTGACTGAACTGCCGCAGCATACCCTCACGCAGCCCACGATCGGCAACGCGCAACTGGACGCTGGGCCATACATCGCATATCGCTGAGAAAAGCGCACAGCCCGGCAGCATCAGATCGGCGCGGTCGGTGCCGATGCTGCCGATGGCGGCCAGCCCCGCCTGATCCAGCTCCGCCAGCCGGTCAGCCACCGCGACCAGGCTGGCGGTCTGGTGCCAGCTGGCATCCACACGGCTGCGGATATAGCGCGGCAGATTCAGCGCGATGGCCGCCAGGGTAGTGACGGTGCCGGACGTACCTAGCAGATGTTCCGCATCGGGATCGAAGCCCGGCATTTCCTCCATCAGCACGGCAAAGCGCGCCGCCAGTTCTCCGCGCAGCCGCAGATAGTCGGCCTTGCCGCGCAAGGGCGCGCGTTCGGACAGCGTCACCACGCCGACGGGTAGCGAGGCGGCGAAGCGCTTGCTGACCACGCCGCCATCCTTGGCCAGGCGGATGATCTCGGTGGAGCCGCCGCCGATATCGAACACCAGCACGCCGCGATAGCGTCGCCCTATCAGGGGCGCGCAGCCCAGCGCCACCAGATCGGCTTCTTGTTCGGCGGTGATCACTTCCAGCTCCAGGCCCGTCTCGGCCCGGACGCGGGTCACCAGCTCATCGGCATTACTGGCCAAGCGCGCGGCATGGGTGGCGATGCAGCGCACCTGCACGGCATCAGCGCGGTGGATGCGGTCGGCGCAGATTTTCAGCGCGGCGATGGTGCGGACGATTGCCGCTTCGGACAGAAGCCCGGACGCCTCGACGCCTTCGCCCAGCCGCACGATGCGGGAAAAGGAATCCAGCACGCGGAAACCGCCCTGCCCGTCCAGCGCAGCGATCAGCAACCGGCAATTGTTGGTGCCTAGATCGAGCACCGCCAGGGGCATGCGGCCATCACGGCCTTGCGGAACGGCGGCGTCCAATTCGGCCTCTCCAACCATTAAGGTAAGGTAGCAGCACAAGGACGGTGGGCCAAACCGGCGGATCAAGGGCGCCAGGATTGCTCCCGGCGCCCTTGCCCAATCATGCCCTGCTAGTCAGCGCCACGGCCGCGTCCGCCGCGGCCTGCACCCGGCGACGGGGGCTGGTTCTGGAAGCAGGTGAAGTCCGGGCGATTTGCCCAGGCCGCAGGCCCGCAGAGATGGACTTTCGCCTTGAGGGCGGCGCCATGCACGACGTTGATCAGGCGCTCATAATCCGGCGAGCCCTGGGCATAACCGGAGAAATTGCCCAGATCGCCAGAGGCCGCGAAGACGCCCGTGATGCCCCTGGTCGCCGCGATCCTGTCCGAATTGGCGATACCATCCAGCGTCTCAATCATCAGAATCAGAACGAGGTTTTCATTGATGGTCTGGCGATACAGGTTGTTGGAAAGCCTCGCCCACTTGGTCGCGCCGATGCCGCCGCTGCTGCGCTTGCCAAGCGGTGGATACAGCGCCCAATCGGCCGCCCGCTGCGCCTGTTCCGGCGTGCGGATGGTCGGGATCGACATCCACAAGGCGCCGCCATCCAGCGCCTGCTGCTCTTCGCGCTCATTCTCGTAGGAGATGCGCGCGCCGGGCATGGCGTGGGCATTGGGACAAGCGGCCCACATATTGGCGACATTCATCCAGGTGCCGGGCGCATGCTGCATCTCGGTCCAGATAAAGTCGTTTTCCGGCCGGTTGGCGGCGGCGCAATAGGTTTCCGGCGTCGCCGCACCTGAGATGGTGGTGCTGAAAAGCTTGCCGCCAGCGCGCAGCTTGATCATCAACGGACTCCAGATCCGCTGCGCGCCCGCGGGCGCAGTGGTGTTGGGACCGTATTTCCAGGTGCGATAATTGAACGGTCCCTGGTTCACCGCGCCGGGCAAAGGCTTGGCCAGGGCATCGGTGTTCGTGCCGGCAGGCGCCCAAAAGCGCTGCGAACCGACGCTTGTGACGCCGTCTTCCGGTTGCGCCTGGACGGAGCCGGACAACATCGGCAATGCCGCACACAAGGCGGCCGCAAAAAGCTTCCACTTCATGAAAAATCCCCCCATTTCGTTTTTGGCGTCAGGTGATCGCCTGCGCCCCGCCAGCATAGCGAATTCCGGCAGGACGCGGATGGGAAGTTTCGCGTCTGGATACGGAGCGTGAAGGACTGCGCCCCTATCATTCTGAAAACGTGTTGAAAGGTATGGATGGGTGGTCTAAACGGACGAGCCCGCAAGCATCGGGTGCCGACCTTCCGATGCTCAAGCCTTTGATTCTGTTGGGGGATCGTCTAACGGTAGGACTGCAGACTCTGACTCTGCCTATCTAGGTTCGAATCCTAGTCCCCCAGCCACCCAGTTTTCTCTCCAAGTGGCATTCTCCAGATCCCAGAAATAGTCGTTTAGTTTCAAACCCTTGTCTCCGGACAAAGGCGTTTTGCGCCACTGTTTTGGTCGACGAGAGACCACTTTGGGGCGAGCACCCCGGTTTTTCTCCGGAGGCCCTTTTTCCAGTGGCAGTGTCAGATCGCGCGGTCGGCAAATCATGATCGAAAGTGCTCGAATTTAGCTCAAGTGAACGATCACTTTGGTGGGCTCACGGCCAGATCTGAGAGTAATGGGTTAACGCGCCGAAAATCCCAACACGGATCTCTGCTCAACCCAGCTGAGTGGCAGGGGCATCAGTGAGAGCAGCCGCTCCGTTGATAGATCAACGGGCTGACGTCCCTCGAGGATGGTCTCGGTGATATCTGGTGTCAACAACGCGAGCGGCACCAATCGGCTTAAGTAAGTTCTGGAGACGCGCTCCTTCTTTGCAAGATCAGAGATGGATTTTACCTCTCGATCTCTCAGCATCGCAAACCACCTGTTCGCACGCACGATAGCTTTGATGAGGTTCACATCCTGGTTTGATGCCGGCGCGTGCGCTGCGATTATGAGCCGCTTCTCTTTGCCCAGACGACGCAGCTCTGCAGGCAGGGTGATGGTAATGCACTTTTCAGGATCAGCGTGGTCTGGGATACCGAGCTCTTCGCTGAGTGATTTGCGATCTACGGCGATGGTTATCGATGAAACATCGACCTGCACACGAGTGACCAAGCCTCTGACATGCTCGTAGATCTCCTTGATGTCTTTGCCGGTGAGATCTTGGCTTAAGACTTTTGCTTGTTGGATGCTGTTGGTGGCTGTGGCGGGATCCAGCTCAGCCGAGGTAAACGCGGCCATGAGCTTTTGCGGATCGCTTAGGAAGTTTGTGAGAGCCTTGATCACATGACCCTCGATCTCCTGGGCCGATAGACGTGTGCCTTCAGTGGGGGTGAGTTTGCGGCGCTTGGTTCCTGTCACCAGATTGTTGGAGATGTAATAGCGGTAGCGCTTACCCGCCTTGGCGGTATGGGTTGGGGTCAGTCTGGTATTGCTGGCATCGAACAAAATGCCGGCCAGTAGGCTGGGGTCTTTGGAGGTCTGTCCGGAACGGCGGATGGCCGCGTTGGAGGTTAAGCAGGCTTGAACCTTGTCCCACAGGACCTGATCAATGATCGGGGCGTGGTCTCCTGCATAGGTCGATCCTTTGTGATGGACCTCACCGCGGTAAATCGGGTTACGCAGGATGGTGTAGAGATGGCCTATCCGGAACGGTAACCCGCCCCTTCTTACCCCTTTGATATGCGTGCGTAGCTTGGTTCTGAGGTCTTGGCGGTCTAGCGCTGCTTTAAGCTTAAGGACCGAGCCCAGTTCGGCATAAAGGCTAAAGATTGTTTTTAT
>CANHNJ010000014.1 GCA_947462105.1 Alphaproteobacteria bacterium | reverse complement strand
TTGGTCTCGTACTCGACATGCGCCGTCGAAATCGTGATGCCGCGCGCCTTCTCTTCCGGCGCCTTGTCGATCTGGTCATACGCCGTGAACTGCGCGCCGCCCGTCTCCGCAAGAACCGTCGTGATCGCTGCCGTCAGCGACGTCTTGCCGTGGTCAACGTGACCAATCGTGCCGATGTTGCAATGCGGCTTGTTACGTTCAAACTTTGCCTTGGCCATAACTGAAATCCTTGTTCTTGTCTTCGTGTCCGGCTTGCGCCGCCATTGCCTAAACTGTTGGAGCGGGTGAAGGGAATCGAACCCTCGTCATCAGCTTGGAAGGCTGTTGCTCTACCATTGAGCTACACCCGCCCGTCCTTCACGCACTCCAGTCTCTCTCGTCCTGCCCTGCCGTAAGTGGGCTTCATTGTTTCCTGCTCAAGTCCTTCGTCGCGTTTGCTACTCGGACCTGCCGCGCCCCTGACGGGGCAAAGATGGTGGGGGAAGTAGGACTCGAACCTACGAAGGCATAGCCAGCGGATTTACAATCCGCCCCCTTTGCCGCTCGGGACATTCCCCCTAATTCTTATCCAATGAAACCAAAGGGTTGAACCCTGTCACCGGCTGGCGTCCGCCCGCATTGCGTGGCCGAGCGAGCGAAAATCATGCCTCCAAAGGTGGGCTGCAAACCGGGGGTTATGGTGAGGTCGGGCCGGGGTGTCAAGAGTGGAGGACAAAAGCCCTACGTCGCGAAAAAAGGCTGGATTCCAGCCCCGCGATCCCTTTCCGGCCTGTCCGGCCGGTCGCATGCACTTTACCCCACGCCACGCTTCTTTATAAGCCCCTGCCATGCGCTCCAAACCACCCGGCAAAGGCCCGACCAAGGGCCCCTCCAGAGGCCCGTTCAAGGGCCGCCCCCCAGGGGCGTCCAGAACGACGGACAAGCGGCCTGCGAAAGGACCATCCAAGGGCTCGTCCCACGGTTCCGCAAAGGGCGGCCCTTCGCAGGGTCATTCCAAGGGGGCTCCGTCCAAGAGCAGCCAGAAGGATCGCCGCCACTTCTATCCCAAGCCGGCGGGCCAGAAGCCCAGCGGCGGCGACCGTCCCAGCGCCCCCCGGCCGCCCCGGCCCGGCAAACCCGAAAACTGGCTTTATGGCCTGCATGCCGTGATGGCCGCCCTGGCCAATCCCGACCGCAGGCTGGGCCGCGCCGTCATGACCCCCCGGGCGGCGGAGACCATCGGGCCGGAACTTCTCAGCCGCGTCCGGGTCGAGAGCATGGAGCCGGGCAACATCGACAGGCTGCTGCCCCCCGGCGCAGTGCATCAGGGCGTGGCACTGGAAGCCTTCCCCCTCCCCGCCATCGACCTGAATATCCTGCTGGAAGAACCCGCCAATGGCCGCCGCCGCGTGGTGCTGGTGCTGGACCAGTTGTCCGACCCCCACAATGTCGGCGCGATCCTGCGCAGCGCCGCCGCGTTCGGCGTCACCGCCGTGGTGGTGCAGGACCGCCATGCCCCGCCCCAGTCGGGCGCGCTGGCCAAGGCGGCGTCGGGCGCCCTGGATACGATCCCTTATGTCGAAGTCGTGAACATCGCCCGCGCGCTGGACCAGCTCTCCGCCCACGGCTTCTGGCGCATCGCACTGGAGCGCCCCCGAGAGGGGGAGCGGCCAAATGATAAGTCGTCCGACGGGGCACAGGCGCTGTCCGCCGCGATTCCCGATGGTGACGTGGCGCTGGTGCTGGGCTCGGAAGGCGACGGCATCCGCCGCCTGGTGCGCGAACATTGCGAGGTCGCCGCCTTCATCCCCATCAGCGGGATGGAGAGCCTGAACGTTTCCAACGCCGCCGCGATTGGACTCTATGAGTTGCGGCGCGGCTAACGGGAACTTCCTGCGGCGTGGCCGGTTACCTCCCCGGATATTACCGGGAGGTCATTATGCGTTCTGCTCTACTCTGGGTCATCGGCATCCCGCTGCCAATCATACTTATTCTTTGGCTGGTGACCGGCCACGCTTAGGCGATTTGTTGAACCCCCATCCGTCGCAACTCGGGCCTGCCAAGAGGCAGACACCTCGTTGCGACACCTTCCCCGTTCTTGGCGCTTCGCGCCGGAGTGGGAAGGAAGCTGACGGATGCGGCGGGTCGCCCGGCGGCTATGCTGCCGGGCTCGAGCCTAGAACATCACGTCAGCAATCGAGTCGTCGCCCAGTCCTGAATAATTCTCGATATTGATCAGCACGCGATAGCCTGATGCCATGCGCAAGGCCCCATCGGCGGCCTTGGCGAAGCGGCCCTGGTTGCTCATCGTGTCGTTGCGATCCACAGAGAAGCGCGGCACCTGGCCGTGATATTCCGCCCGCACCAGTTCGTTGAGCGTCTTCGCATTCTCCGGCGACAACTGCACGCAGCCAGCACTGGCGCGCATGCCCAGCCTGTCTGTGCCTTCGGCGGCGTGGATGGCGAGGCCCGTCTGGATACCTTCGCGCCGCCAGTTGAAGAACATGGCATAGGGCATGGGCTGGTCCCAGCTATAGGAACGATAGCGCGTGTACATCCGCGCCGGATCAAGCTGGTAGAAACCGGCGGGCGTGCCGGTGAAGCTGGCCTGCCCACGCGCATTGACTTCCTGCTGCTCGCGCCCGGTCGAGGCGGCCCAGTCATACAGCAGGCTGATATCGCCGGCTTCCTTCTTGAAGACAAACATGCGCTGCGCCAGCGGACCTTCTTTCGCCTTGCTGACGAACAGGAAGAGATCGAAGTTGCGCCGCATGTCGCTCGACAGGTTGGCGATCAGCCGCACCCGGGCGCGGGCCTGTTCGCGCGTCAGCGTCTGGGTGACGCGGCGCGGCGCTTCGGCGGCGCGCGGCGGTGCGGGCTGCACCGGCACGATCTGGATGGCCGAGGCCTGGCGTTCCGGCGGCAGGCGGATGGCGGGCAGTGTCGGCGCGATCACGATGGGGGTATCGAGCACTTCGGGCGCGCGCCCGATGATGCCCGGCCTTTCGACCGGCGGCAGGATTTCCACCCGCGCCACGGCCCGCTCATCGGCGGCGGTGGGCGGCGCCAGCATCAGCACCACCCGCGCATCCGAGGTGGGCGCGGCCAGCAGCGTGTCGGCGGCGGCACGGGCGCGCGTCATCGCGGGCTGCCAAATCGTCTGATCGAACACCTGCACCCGCGTCATCAACGCGCCGCGAAAGCCGGGATGTGACCGCACGGCCGCAGCCAGGCTGAAAGCCGACGCCGAAACGAGGAAACACAGGGCGATGTTGCGCAGGAAGGACATGGTGGACGCCCCTTTATAGCCAAGGGCGGCCCGCCTGTCCCGTATTGGGACAGAGTAGCGTTAACTCTGTTGGGGATCACCCACTCCTTCGCGTGCGAAGACGCAGGAAAGGCGGAGGGGTTTAATCCGAGGCGAACTTGTCGGCCTTGGAAAAACCGCGCGGCGCCAGCCGCCCGGCCTGGGCACGGGCGCCCTTCCAGTCCTTGAGTTCCGTTGCCGTGAAGGCGCGGCCATTGCCATCCTTCAGCCCATCCCGGCTCCTGTAGGCGATGGCGTCGGACAGGTGGCTGGCATTGTATTTCTGCAGGCAGACGCCCTGCCCACGCCCCATCTCCGGCACTTCGGAGAGCGGAAACAGCAGCAGCTTGTGGTTCTCGCCGATCACCGCGACCGTATCGGCGTCCGCCGGCACGGCATGGCAGGCCACCGCCTCGATGCCGGGCTTCACGTTCAGCACCTGCTTGCCCTTCTTGGTCATGGCGATGGCGTCGTCTTCAGGGGTGATGAAGCCGTGGCCACTGGTGGCCGACACCAGCAGCCTGCGCCCCGGCACATGCACGAACATGGCGGCGATGTCGGCTTCCGGCGGCAGGTAGATGAAGGTGCGGATGGCCTCGCCATTGCCGCGACCGCCCGGCAGCTTTGTGCCATCCAGGGTGAAGAAGCGGCCATCGGTGGACAGCAGCATGATCCTGTCGGTGTTCTGGGCGGCGAACCAGTAACGGCCCTTGTCGCCCTCGCGATACTTCACCGCCTCGGTTTCGTCCTGGTGGCCCTTCAGCGCGCGCAGCCAGCCCTTTTCGGACAGCACGACGGTGATCGGTTCCTGTGCGACGGCGTTGGCCTGTTCCTCGGCGGCTTCGGCCAGCGCCGTCATCTCGGCGACATCGCGCGCCGCCGCGATTTCGGTGCGGCGCTTGCCCAGCACGGTCTTGCCGCCGAACTTGGCGTCCATCTCGCGCACTTCGGCGATGAGCTTTTCCGATTTGAGTTTTTCGGAGCCCAGCAGGCGGGTGAGTTCCTTCTGCTCTTGCGTCAGCCCGGCATGCTCGCCGCGAATTTCCATCTCTTCCAGCTTGCGCAGGGAGCGCAGCCGCATGTTGAGGATGGCCTCGGCCTGGGTCTCGGTCAGCTTGAACGCCTTGATGAGGACGGGCTTGGGCTCATCCTCGGTGCGGATGATCCTGATCACCTTGTCGAGGTTGAGGAAGACGGCGAGATAGCCTTCCAGCACTTCCAGCCTTGCAGCGATCTTGGCAAGCCGGTGACTGGAGCGGCGTTCCAGCACGTCGCGGCGATGATCGACGAAGGCGGCCAGCGCCTCCTTCAGGCTCATCACCTTGGGCACCGTGCCCTTGTCGAGCACGTTGAGGTTCAGCGGAATGCGGACTTCCAGGTCGGACTGGCGGAACAGCGATTCCATCAGCAGTTCGGCATCGACCATGCGGGTCTTGGGCGTCAGGACGATGCGGATATCCTCGGCACTCTCGTCATGGATATCGTCCAGCAGCGGCAGCTTCTTCAGCTCCAGCAGTTCGGCGATGCGTTCGATCAGCTTGGATTTCTGGACCTGGTAGGGAATCTCGGTGATGACGATCTGCCAGGCGCCGCGTGTGCCCTCTTCCTTTTCCCAGCGCGCCCGCAGGCGAAAGCCGCCGCGCCCGGTCTTGTAGGCGTCGAAGATGGATTCGCGTTCTTCGACCAGAATGCCGCCGGTGGGAAAATCAGGCCCCTTGATGTGCTTGAACAGGCTGCGGTCGGCAATCTCGGGATTGTTGATCAGGTCGACCAGCGCGGCACAAAGCTCGCCGACATTGTGCGGCGGGATCGAGGTCGCCATGCCCACGGCGATGCCGTTAGAACCATTGGCCAGCAGGTTCGGGAAGGCGGCGGGCAGCACCACCGGCTCTTCTTCCGAACCGTCATAATTGGGACGGAAATCGACTGAATCCTCGTCGAGGCCTTCGAGCAGCGCCTTGGCGACTTCGGTGAGACGGCTTTCGGTGTAGCGCATGGCGGCGGCGTTATCGCCATCGACATTGCCGAAATTGCCCTGGCCTTCGACCAGCGGATAGCGGACGGAGAAATCCTGCGCCAGCCGCACCAGCGCGTCATAGATCGCCTGGTCGCCATGCGGATGGAAGCCGCCCATCACGTCGCCCACCACCTTGGCCGACTTCTTGAACGCCGCACCGGGATCGAGCCGCAGCCGCGCCATGCCATAGAGGATGCGGCGATGAACGGGTTTCAGCCCGTCGCGCGCATCCGGCAGGGCGCGCTGGGTGATGGTGGACAGCGCATAGGCGAGATAGCGCTCCGACAGGGCCTTGCCGAGCTGTTCGGAGCGGATGTCGTCAACAGGTAAAGCTGCGGTCGCCATGCCCGGGTTCTAACGCGATTCGGCAATGAGGGAATCGAGCCGGATACGGGCCTGCGGCATTGCCGCGCCATTGGGCTCCAGCACCCGTTCCAGCAGGAAATGCCCGGTCATGCGCAGAGCCTCCAGGGTTTCAGCCGGCATGGGATCGGATGCGGCGTCACCGTTGAGAAAAGCCGGCAGCTTGAACAGCCGGCTGGCATAGATGCCGGCCCCGGCCTTGGAGACGGCGCGGCCCGAACGCGGCGAAACATAGATCAGTTCATCGGTGGAGCCGGTGGCGGCACATTCGCCAAGATCGAGGCCGAAGCCCAGCGCCTCCAGCAGGCCCGCTTCCCAGCGCGCATAGAGCGGCAGCCAGTGCGACGGGGCCGAGGCCATCATGGCGTCGAGCAGGATTTCGCCCACGACGAAGACCGGCGGATAGGACTGGCGCTCCGGCAGCGCGGCGCCGCAGATCGCGGTGAAGGCGTTGAGCCCCTTGAGACTGTCGCGCCCTTCCATCAGCGACCCGGCGCGGGCCGTCGCCAGCTCGGCGGTATAGCTGCCCAGATGTTCGGCCAGGCGGCCGCGCCAATGCACATCCAGCGTATTGCCCGGCTGCAGCGTGGGACGGGTGCGGCGCGAAGTGCCGCCATGCACCAGCCCCATGTGGCGGCCATGCTCCCGCGTCAGCAGTTCCATGATGACGCCATTCTCGCCATGCGGGCGGGTGGCGAGCACGATGGCGCTATCGGACCATTCCATTCTACTCGTCCGGCGGGAATTCGAGACCCATCTCGCGGTAATGCTCGCGCTGCTCGGCCCAGTCCTCGCGCACCTTGACGAACAGGAAGAGGTGGACACGGCGTCCGAACATCTCTTCCAGGTCGGTGCGCGCCAGCTCGCCGATCTTCTTGATCGTCGAGCCGCCCTTGCCCAGCACGATCGCCTTCTGGCCTTCGCGCTGGATATAGATCACCTGGTCGATCTTGACCGAGCCATCCTTGCGGTCTTCCCACTTCTCGGTTTCGACCGTGGCGGCATAGGGCAGCTCGTCATGCAGGCGCAGGTAGATTTTCTCGCGCGTCACTTCCGACGCCAGCAGGCGCGCGGGCATGTCGGCGGCCTCGTCTTCCGGATAGTGCCAGGGGCCCGGCGGCATGCGGGCGCGGGTCCATTCCAGCACTTCTTCCAGCCCCTGCTTCTTCAGGGCAGAGACGAGGAAGACATCCTCGAACACCGCTTCCGCATGGAACTGCTCCACCAGCGGCAGCAGGTCGGTGCGCTTCATGCCGTCGATCTTGTTCAGGACGAGCGCCGTCTTTTTCCTCGTGCCGTCCTTCAGCCCGGCCAGGATCGCCCTGGTGTCGCGGGCGGCGGGCGAATTCGCATCGGCGGTGAGGTCGGCGGCGTCCACCACCAGGATGATGGCGTCGGCTTCCTGCGCCCCACTCCAGGCGGCGCCGACCATGGCGCGGTCCAGGCGGCGGCGCGGGCGGAAGATGCCCGGCGTGTCGACGAAGACGATCTGGCTTTCCTGGCGCATGACGATGCCGCGCACATTCATGCGGGTGGTCTGCACCTTGGGACTGACGATCGCGACCTTGGTGCCGACCAGCGCGTTGACCAGCGTGGACTTGCCGGCATTGGGCGCACCGATGATGGCGGCAAAGCCGCAGCGGGTGGGCGTGTCCGTCATTGCGGCTGCACCCGGGCGAGCAGATTGGCGGCGGCGTCCTGCTCCGCCTCGCGCTTGGAGCTGCCCTCGCCGGTGGAGGGTTCGTGGCCGGTCACCTTGGCCTCGACCGTAAAGCGCGGCGCGTGGTCCGGGCCCTTGCGCGAGACCAGCGTATAGACCGGTGCGCCGCTTTCGCCGCGCCCCCTGCCCTGGCTCCATTCCTGCAGCCGCGTCTTGGCGTCCCGCATTTCCATGGTCAGGCTTTCAAACTGGCCTGCCCAGTATTTCTCGATGAAGCGCCGCGCCGCATCCAGCCCGCCATCGAGATAGAGCGCCGCGATCACCGCTTCGCACAGGCCCGACAGGATCGCAGGCTTGGCGCGGCCGCCGCTCATCTGTTCCGACTGGGCCAGAATGAGATGCTCGGCCAGGCCGGCGGCTTCCGCTGCGCGGGCGCAGGACGCGCCGCGCGCCAGGGCATTGAACTTCAATGCCAGCACACCTTCGGCGTCGGCGGGATAAAGGCCGTGCAGCTTTTCCGCCACCACCAGCCCCAGCACCCGGTCGCCAAGGAATTCCAGCCGTTCGTTGGAAACGGCGGCGTCGGCGGACGCATGGGTGAGCGCACGGCGCAGCAACGCCTTGTCAGAGAAGACGTGGCCGAGTTTTTCTTCGAGAGAGTCCAAGGAGCGGTTCCAGGAAAAGTCTGCAGCGGTTTTTCCGTCCGGAACCGCGACCATACAAGAATCTAGCGTATTTTCGCGAACCGCGAAAATACGCTAGTCAATCAGCGTGAAGAGGCGGGAATAGCGGATGGCCAGCGGCCACCTCCACACTTCCCACCAATGGGCCGAACCGTCCACCGAGAAGAAACGGAACAGCGCCTTGCCTTCCAGATTGTCGGCCGGGACATAGCCGACGCCCATGCGGCTGTCGTCGGAATTGTCGCGGTTGTCGCCCATCATGAAGTAGTGGCCCGCAGGGACCGTGTAGACGCCGGTATTGTCGCCGGGATTGTAGGGCTCATGGTCGAGCGTGAGATAGCTCTTGCCATTGGGCAGCGTCTCGCGAAACTGCGGCACGCGGTTCTCGATCCCGTCCACGGTCTCGACATAGTCCTCGACGCGGATCTTCGGCACCACCTTGTCGTTGATGTAGAGGATGCCGTCGTGCATCTGGATGCGGTCGCCCGGCAGGCCGATCAGCCGCTTGATGAAGTCGGTGGAATTGTCGCGCGGGAACTTGAAGACGATGACGTCACCGCGCGCCGGCTTGAAGTCGGGGAAGCGGCCCTGCAGCGCCGGGCCAACCGGGCCCGCGCCAAAGGGGAAGGTGTAGCGCGAATAGCCGTAGGAGAATTTCTCCACGAAGAGATAGTCGCCGACCAGCAGCGTCGCTTCCATCGAGGCCGACGGGATGTTGAAGGGCTGGAAGATGAAGGTGCGGATCACCAGCGCAATGGCGCCGGCATAGATCACGGTCTTGGCCAGCTCCAGCCAGGAATCCTCGGTTTTGGGCTTGGTTTCGTCGGACATGAAGGGAATCTGGGCGGTCTTTCTGGAACGGGCGGACAGAAGCGGCAGCCAGCCGCCCCTGTCAAGGCGCGTTGCGGCTTCGGGCCCTTAATTCCCTGAAGGAATTGCCGAAATGATGACGACGGCCTGGGCCAGCGGGAAGTCGTCGGTGATGGTCAGCGCAATCTGTGCGCGATGGCCGGGTGGCGTGATCGCCTGTAACCGCGCCAGCGCCCCGCCGGTCAGCGCCATCGTAGGCGCACCGCCGGGCAGGTTCACCACCCCCATGTCGCGCCAATAGACGCCCCGGTTCAGGCCGGTGCCCAGCGCCTTGGCGCAGGCTTCCTTGGCGGCGAAGCGCTTGGCGTAGCTGGCGGCGCGGCCATTCGCGGTGGCGGCGCGGCGCTCGGACTTGGCCTGCTCGATCTCGGTGAAGAGACGCTTGATGAAACGGTCGCCCTGCTTCTCGAGCGTCTTCTCGATGCGGCGGATATCGATGAGGTCGCTGCCCAGGCCGATGATCATGATGGCGCCCGGTCGCCCTTGGCGAAGCCGACCTCGCGGCCCGCCTCGCGCATCATGCCGCGCATCCGCGCCATCGCGTTGTTGAGCCCGACAAAGATCGCCTCGCCGATCAGGAAATGGCCGATGTTCAGTTCGACGATCTGCGGGATCGCGGCGATGGGCGCGACATTGTCATAGGTGAGCCCATGCCCGGCATGGATCTCCAGCCCCAGCGCGGCGCCATAGGCGGCCGCCTCGCGCAGGCGCGCCAGTTCGCGCGCCTGGGCTTCGCCGCTGGCATGGGCATAGGCGCCGGTGTGGAGTTCGATCACCGGCGCACACAGCGCCTTGCTGGCATCGATCTGCCTGGCGTCGGGCTCGATGAACATGGAGACGCGGATACCGGCGGCCACCATCTTTTCCACCATCGGCTTGAGGCGGTCGAACTGCCCGGCGGCGTCGATGCCGCCCTCGGTGGTGCGTTCCTCGCGCTTCTCCGGCACGATGCAGGCGGCATGCGGCCTGTGCTTCAGCGCGATGGCCAGCATCTCGCCGGTCGCCGCCATCTCGAGATTGAGCGGGATGCGCAAGGCTTTCGACAGCGCCGCGATATCGGCGTCGGAGATGTGGCGGCGGTCTTCGCGCAGATGGGCGGTGATGCCGTCGGCGCCCGCTTCCTGCGCCAGCCGCGCGGCGCGCACCGGATCGGGATTGTCGCCGCCGCGTGCGTTGCGCACGGTCGCCACATGATCGATGTTCACGCCAAGGCGAAGTCTAGTCATTGAAGTATATGGACTTTCCCAATCTTCGTTTGTCCGTTTCCGCCTCTCCCCCCCTCCCCCTCCCCAAGAACTGGGACAAGGGACGGCGGTGTCCGCCCGATATGGGCATCCTAGCGCAAGCGGACAAGGCGGATAGCCGCGCCGCAGACAGATGCGCCCCGCGTCAGGCGAAGACCCGGCCCGCGATCAGCAGCAGGGTAAGCAGCGCATAGGGCAGCGCCACCGCCGTCATCACCACCGCCACGAAGGCGGGGCCGGGCGTGCGGGGGCCCAGCAGGCCGAACGCCCAAGCCAAGGCGAGGTTCACCGCGATGGGCACGCCCTGACGCAGGCCCAGACCCATCGGCACGCTGCCAACACGGAACAGGTGCGGCGCGGCGGTCCACCAGGCGATGGTCAGCACCGCCGACAGCAGGAGCCAGACGGGAAAGCGCCAGCGCATCAGATCTCGCTTTTCATTTACAGGCCGCGCGAGCCCGGCTTGACCGCCTTGGTATTGCGCAAGTGCGGCGGCAGCTTGTCGGCAGCCCAGGCCTGCACCTTCCATTCGGCCAGCGCGATCAGCGGCACGCCGACCTTGGCCTTGCCGGCGCTGCGATCAATCAGGCAGGCGGCGGCCACGACCTTGGCGCCGGTCTTCTTGATCGCGGCGATGCATTCGCGCGACGAGACACCGGTGGAGACGATGTCTTCGACCATCAGCACCTTCTGGCCCTTCTTGAGGGTGAAGTTGCGGCGAAGCTGGAATTCGCCATCGACACGTTCGACATACATGGCGGGCAGGCCCATCTGGCGGCCCATCTCATAGCCCGGAATAATGCCGCCGATGGCAGGAGAGACGATGGCGGTGATTTCCTCGCCGACGTCCTTCTTCACTTTGGCGGCCAGCGCCTTGCACAGCTTGGCGGTGCGCCTGGCATCCTGGAAGACCAGCGCCTTCTGCAGGAACTTGTCGGAATGCAGGCCCGACGACAGGATGAAATGGCCTTCGAGCAGCGCGCCCGCCTTTTTGAATTCCGCTAGAACCTGTTCGACCTTCATCGTACTTCTTCTTTGTGATTTGCAAAAACTGGATGGCCTGCCCGCGCGGGCCTGACAAGCAAAAAATCAACCTGCTTCCGCCTCGCGGACGCGGTTCACGCCTTCCACGGCGTCGTTGACGCGCAGCGCCCCCAAGATGTTCTGCAGGTGGGAGACGTCGCGCACTTCGATGTCCACCGTGAACTCGAAGAAGAGCGGATTGCGGCTGGTCACCTTCAGGTTGAAGATGTTGCCGCCATTGGCGGCGATGGCGGTCATCACGGCGGCCAGCGATCCGGGCGCGTTCTGCACCCGCACCTGCACGCGCGCCACCGACAGGCCGCTTTCGGCAGCGCCCCGGCCCCAGGCCACGTCCAGCCAGTCATTCATGTCATGCGCCTTGTCCAGCTCGGCGCAGTCGATGGTGTGGATGACGGTGCCGATCTCCGGCGTCATGATGCCGACAATGCGGTCGCCCGGCAGCGGGTGGCAGCACTGGCCCAGCGTATAGGCGATGCCTTCGGTGAGGCCGCGAATGGAAATCGGCTTGGCCTTGCCGTCCTGCGAGCTCGCATTGGGCGGCTTGCCCGCCCGCTTGAGCTCGGGGAAGACCGCTTCCAGCACTTCATGGCCGCGCAGCGCGCCGCGCCCGACATCGGCATAGACATCCGACGCGGTGGGCAGGCGCAGCTTCTTGGCCACCTCCTCAATCGCCTTTTCGGAAAGCTCGCGGCCCTCGTCGGCAAAAGCCTTTTCCAGGATCTTGCGGCCAAACTTCAGATGCTCGTCGCGCTGGGCATGGCGCAGGAAGCGGCGGATCTCGGCGCGGGCGCGCCCGGTGACCACGAACTGCTCCCATACCGCCGATGGCGTGGCGTCCTTGGTGCGGATGATCTCGACCTGGTCGCCATTCTTCAGCGGCGTGTGCAGGGCGACATGGTTGCCATTGACCTTGGCCCCGACGGCGGTGTTGCCCAGGTCGGTGTGCACGGCATAGGCGAAATCGATGGGCGTGGCGCCGCGCGGCAGCGAGATCAGCGACCCCTTGGGCGTGAAGCAGAAGACCTGGTCCTGGTAGAGCGCCAGCTTGGAGTGTTCCAGCGCCTCTTCCGCCGTGTCGCCCCGCTCCAGCAGGTCGACCATGTCGCGCAGCCAGCCAAAGGTGGCGCTGTCGGGCAGGCCCTGGTCCGGCACGCGCTCGCGGTAGCGCCAATGGGCGGCGACGCCGCGCTCGGCGATGTCGTGCATCTCCTGGGTGCGGATCTGGATCTCGACGCGCTGCTTTTCGGGCCCGATCACCGTGGTCTGGATGGAGCGGTAGCCGTTGGGCTTGGGCGTGGAGATGAAGTCCTTGAAGCGCTCCGGCACCATCTGCCAGTTGGTGTGGATGATGCCCAGCGCCCGGTAGCAATCGGCGGTCGAGCCCACGATCACCCGGAAGGCGAAGATGTCGGAGAGCTGCTCGAAGGACAGCTTCTTGGTCTGCAGCTTGCGCCAGATCGAGAAGGGCCGCTTGGCGCGGCCATAGACCCAGGCCTCCAGCCCCAGCTCGGCCAGCTTGCGCTTGACCTGGTCGGCGATGCGGCCAACCCGGTCGCCGCTCTGCATGTCCAGCCGGGCGAAGTGGGTGACGATGGAGTTGCGGGCCTCGGCATCCAGGTCGGCGAAGGCCAAGTCTTCCAGCTCCTCGCGCATGTTCTGCATGCCGATGCGCCCGGCCAGGGGGGCGTAGATGTCCACCGTCTCCTGGGCGATGCGGCGGCGCTTCTCCGGCTTCTCGATGTAGCCAAGCGTCCGCATGTTGTGCAGCCGGTCGGCCAGCTTCACCAGCAGCACCCGTATGTCGCCGGTGATGGCCAGCATCAGCTTGCGGAAATTCTCGGCCTGCTTGGTGCGCTCGGAGAAGAGTTCGAGCTGGGAAAGCTTGGTGACGCCATCGACCAGATTGGCGATTTCGTCGCCGAATTTTTCCTTGATGTCTTCGTAGGTTACGAGCGTGTCTTCAATCGTGTCGTGAAGCAGCGCCGTAGCAATGGTGGCAACGTCAAGTTTGAGATCGGTGAGGATCGCAGCCACTTCCAGCGGGTGGGCGAAATAGGGATCGCCCGAGGCGCGGAACTGCTTTCCGTGCGCCGTCATGGCGTAAACATAGGCCTTGTTGAGGACCGCCTCGTCGGCCTGGGGGTCGTAAGAGAGCACCCGCTCAACCAGGTCGGTCTGGCGCATCAGCTTGCGCCGCCCGCGCGGCGGGGCGGGCGCCGGCTTGGCGGCGGCCTTTTCGGCTTCCGGAGCGGGCGCCGAGACCAGAGGCGTCTGTGTACTCATCCCGTCAAATATAGGCAGATAAACCGGAAATCAGAAATGAACCAGTGCATAGCGACAGCGTATGGACGAAAAAAAGGCCGGGCAAGCCCGGCCTTTTGGTTCGTTCGGCGATTGTAACCCGGCCCCTCGCCCAAGCACGGGGCGTTCGCCACGCAAAACGGTCCACTGGACCATTTCGTCCCGCTATCGCGGGCCGTGGCTCACTCTTCGTAATCCGCTTCCGGCTCTGGCTGGGGCTCGGCGCGGCGCTGGGCCTCGCTGGTGAGCGCCCGCAGCAGCTCTTCCTCGGTGATGGCGCGGTGGGTGGTGTCCTCGCGCTCATCGGCCTCGGGACGGCTCTCTTCCGGCTCGTCCACTTCGGCGTGCTTCTGCAGCGAGCGGATATAGTCTTCCTTGGCCTCGTCCGGCTTGACCAGCTTGGCGGCAATCTCGCGCAGGGCCACGACGGGGTTCTTGTCGCGGTCGCGGTCCAGCATCGGCTCGGCACCGCCGGAAAGCTGGCGGGCGCGGAAGCCGGCAGTCAGCACCAGGTCAAAGCGGTTGGGAATCTTGTCGACGCAGTCTTCGACGGTGACGCGGGCCATGGAATTCCTTCAGTCTCAGACGTTTAGCCGGGAATCCACGCGCGCGGCGCGGAAGGCGGCGGAAACTATACAACAGTGGGGCAGACCGCAAGCGGTACGCCTGTACGCCAGCCTTACGGCAGGATATAGGATTCTGCCAAGAAAAAAGCGCCGGAAACCGGCGAACCCGTCCGAACAAAGGGAAAAGGAAAAGATATGTCCAGGAAAAGCACCCTCGCGGGTATCACGCTGGCCTGCCTGATGACGGCGACGCCGGTTCTGGCCCAGCAGGGCGCCGCCACCGGCTCGCTCAGCCAGCGCATCGGCCGCCATGACGTCACCAAGCTGAACACCTCCCAGAGCGTTCATGCCGGGGCGGGCCCGATGCGGTTCGGCGCCCTTTTGGGCGCGCAGGCGCTTTCCACCAACCTGATCTTCGTCCATCGCGGCGAAATCCTGCCCGGCGGCGGCATCGGCCAGCACTTCCACAATCACTGCGAGGAGATGTTCGTCATCCTATCCGAAGGCTCGGCCGAGTTCACCATCAACGGCCGCACCAGCACGATGCCGACGCCCGCCGGCGTGCCCGACACGATGGGCAACGCCCACGGCATCTACAATCCCGGTTCGACGCCGATCCAGTGGCTGAACATCAATGTCGGCGAGACCAAGACCTATGACAATTTCGACTTAGGGGACAACCGCGTCGGCGCGGCCAAGGATGCGATCCCGCAATTCATCAATTTCCGGATCGACCAAACGTTACTTCGCCCTGCCCCGGCGACGCTCAATCCCACCGGCGCGGTGACCTTCCGCCGCCTGCTGGGACCGAACGTGTTCTATACGCCCTGGTCCTATTTCGATCACATCGCGATCCCGGCGGGCGCCAGCATCGCGCCAGCAGCCTCGCCGGCCATGAGCGTTGCCTATTACGTCTACAAGGGCGCGGGCTCCGTCACCGTCAATGGCGAGACCGTGGCGATCAAGGCGGGCGATGCCGTGCCGGTGGACCTGAACCAGGGCGGCACCTTCACCCAGAGCGGCGCGGAGCCGCTGGAACTGCTGGCCATCGGCGTTGCCAAGGACATGGCGGCCAAGACGGCCTATTCGCAGTTGCCGCCCCCCATGCCGCCGGGCGGACGGGGCGCGCCAGGCCGTGGCGCTCCCGCCGCAGACCGCGGCAACTGAACCAGAAAGGCGCGGAGCCTCCCTCGCTACGCTCGAAGAGGGGCAAGCTTTCCTAAGCGCGCGATGCGCGCAAAGGAAAGCTAAGCCCAAGCCGCGCCTTTTTTCTATGGCTGTGGCGTTTCGGCCAGCACCGTCGCGCGGACGACGCCATCGGCAATGGTGTTGATGCGCACAGCGCTTTCCCCAGTCAGCGTTTCGGCGCCGGGCTGCGCGCCATTGGCCGCCAGGATATAGGCAATGATCGCGGCATAGGTTTGCGGCGCCAGCGCGCCCGGCTCGCGCTGGGGCATCTTGGTCTGGATGTAGCGGAAATAATCCGCCGTGCTGCGATTGCCCCAGGCGACCACGAAACCGGGACCGATCAGCGGCGTGCGATGGCTGCCATTCTGCAAATTGGGTCCGTGGCAGGCGGCGCAGGCGCTGTTATAGGCGCTGCGTCCCGCATCCACCTGCGCTTGCGTGAAGGGGCCGACGCCGGAGGTTCCGCAAAGCGAGAACTGCGCCTGGGCGGCGGCGGCCAGGCAGGCCAATCCACCGAGCCAAAAGACAGCGCGCCGGAACCGGGAACTCATGCCAGCGCCGCCAGCATCTGCGCCGGTGACAATCCTGTCACCGGATGCCGCCAGCCGGGTGCGACTTCCGCCAGCGGTTGCAGCACGAAGCGCCGTTGCGCCAGGCGCGGGTGCGGCAGGGTCAGGCTTGCCGTCGTCAACACCGCATCGCCATGCGCCAGCAGATCCAGATCCAGCGTGCGCGGCGCGTTCGGCAGGGAACGGACCCGCCCGTAAGCCGTTTCAATAGCGTGCAAAAGTTCCAGCAGCGCCACGGGCTTGAGCATTGTCTGGAGCGACGCCACGGCATTGGTGAAAGACGGTTCTAACGGATCGGGCCATGCCGCCGTCTCGTGGAAGGACGAAACCTTGAGCACCGCAACGCCCGCCTGTTCCAGCGCGGCAATCGCGGCCTTCAGGGTATCCGCCGGAAGCCCGGCCCGCGAGGGCATGTTGGCGCCCAGGGCGATCAGGATTTCAGGGTTGGTCATTGGAGTGCATATGCTTTTTTATCCGGCGGAAAAACTGGCTCTCTTCATCGACGGCGCAAACCTTTATGGGGCGGCCAAGGGCCTGGGCTTCGACATCGACTACAAGCGCCTGCTCGAACTGTTCGCCCGCAAGGGTACCCTGGTGCGCGCCTTCTATTATACGGCGGTGGCCGAGGATCAGGAATTCTCGCCCCTGCGCCCGCTGGTGAACTGGCTGGATTATAACGGCTTCTCGGTGGTGACCAAGCCGCTGAAGGAATTCACCGACGCCGCCGGCCGCCGCCGGGTCAAGGGCAACATGGACATCGAGCTGGCCATCGACGTGATGGAGATGAGCGCCTGCATCGACCATGCCGTGATCTTTTCCGGCGATGGCGATTTTCGCCGCCTGGTGGAAGCGGTGCAGCGGCGCGGCCGCCGGGTCAGCGTGGTCTCGACCATCCGCACCTCGCCGCCGATGGTGTCGGACGAATTGCGCCGCCAGGCCGACAATTTCATCGAGCTGGACGCGCTAAAAGCCCAGATCGCGCGCGAAGGCGGCGCCAGGCCCACGTCCTCGCCTTTCGCGACCACGACCTAGACAGGGTACGCGCCGCGCTTTAGGTCGGAGGGATGAAAGCTCCCGCCGCACCGCCCAAGGATTGCCCGCTCTGTCCCCGCCTGGCGGCGTTCCGGCACGACAACCAGAAGAAATTTCCCGCCTACTGGAATGGGCCGGTGCCCAGCTTCGGGCCACTGGATGCCCGCATCGCCATTGTCGGGCTGGCGCCGGGCCTGCATGGGGCGAACCAGACCGGGCGGCCCTTCACCGGCGACTGGGCGGGCGACCTGCTCTATGCCACGCTGCTGAAGTTCGGGCTGGCGACGGGCAAATATGAAGAGCGGGCCAACGATCCGTTGCAACTGCTGAACACGCGCATCGTCAACGCGGTGCGTTGCGTGCCGCCGCAGAACAAGCCCGAGCCGTCGGAGATCAACACCTGCCGCCAGTTCCTGATCTCGGAACTGGAGACGCTGCCTAAGGTGAAAGTGATTTTCGCGCTGGGCAAGATCGGCCATGACAGCACGTGCAAGACATTGGGCGCGCGCATCGCCGCGCACCCCTTCAAGCACGGCGTCGCCTATGACATTGGCCGCTTCAAGCTGATCTCCAGCTATCACTGCTCGCGCTACAACACCAATACCGGCGTGCTGACCACGCCGATGTTCGAGCAGGTGGTGGCGGACGCCAAGAAACTGGCGGGGCTCTAGGCGTAGCGTTCCTCTTTCCAGGGATCGCCTTCATTGTGATAGCCGCGCACTTCCCAGAAACCGGGGCGGTCCACGGCCAGGAACTCGATCCGGTTCACCCACTTGGCGCTCTTCCACAAATACCAGTCGGGGATCACCACCCGCACCGGCCCGCCATGCTCGCGCGGCAGGGCGGCGCCTTCCCAGGCATAGGCCAGGAGCACGTTCGGGTCGCTGAAGGACTGCAGCGAGACATTGGTAGTGTAGCCATCATAGGCGTGGAAGACGATGTGGTTGGCTTCCGGCTTGGGCTTCACCAGATCGAGGATGGTTTTCGCCGAGACGCCGGTCCAGTGATTGTCGAAGCGGCTCCAGGTGGTGACGCAATGCATGTAACTGACATCTTCGAATTTCGGCAGCGCCCGAAATTCGTCGAGCGTCCAGTGCAGCGGGTTTTCCACCAGGCCCGTGACGCGCGGCCGCCAGTTCTCCGGCTTTACGTCCGGCTGGACGCCCAGATCGAGCACCGGCCAGTTCTGGGTCAGCTTCTGGCCCGGCGGCAGGCGATTGACATGACCGAGATCAGGACGGCCGGTGATGGCACGGCCTTGCGCCGCCCATTCCTGCTTGGAGCGGATCAGCTTGTCCTTGATCTTGCCGAAGAGGGTGGGCTTGTCATGGTCGTCGGCCATCGCGATCAGCCTTTATCCCGCAGCAGCCGCGCCTTGTCGCGGGCCCAGTCGCGATCCTTTTCGGTCTCGCGCTTGTCATGCAGCTTCTTGCCCTTGGCGACGCCGATTTCCAGCTTCGCCTTGCCCTGAGCGTTGAAATAGAGCTTGAGCGGGATCAGCGTCATGCCCTCGCGCTGGATGGCGGCGGACAGGCGCGCGATCTCGCGCTTTTTCACCAGCAGCTTGCGGGTGCGCTTGGGTTCATGGTTCTGCCGGTTGGCCTGGAGATATTCCGGGATGTAGCAATTGACCAGCCACAGCTCGCCATCCTTGGCGTGGGCATAGCTTTCGCCGATGGTGGTCTTGCCGCCGCGCAGCGACTTGACCTCCGATCCCATCAGCATGATGCCGGCTTCCAGCGTCTCGCCGATCGCATAGGCGTAACGGGCCTTGCGGTTATCGGCGATGATCTTGAAGCCGTCTTCTTTCTTTTTGACCATGCGGTGAAGATAGGCGCTTGCGCGCCCTACTTCAAACCCGCGAACGCCAGTGCTTCGCGCACGCGTGCCTGGGAGGCCTCGTCGGCTTCCACCAGCGGCAGGCGCACTTCGGCAGAACACAGCCCCAGCAGCGAGGCGGCATACTTCACCGGCGCCGGGTTCGGGTTGGTGAACAGCGCGTCGTGCAGCGGCAGCAGGCGATCCTGGATCGCCAGCGCGCCAACAAAATCCTGCTTCTGGCACAGGGCCTGGAACTCGGCGCACAGCCTGGGCGCGACATTGGCCGTCACCGAGATGCAGCCATGCCCGCCATGCGCATTGTAGCCCAGCGCGGTGCCATCTTCGCCCGACAGCAGCAGCCATTCTTTGCCGTGGGTGGCCTTGCCAATCGCATGGCGTTCGCGGCTGGGGCGCATCAGGTTGGCGGTGGCGTCCTTCACCCCGATGATGTTGGGGTGCCTGGCCAGCCGCGCCATCAGTTCCACGCTGATCTCGACGATGGCGCGCGGCGGGATGTTGTAGAGGATGATCGGGATGTCGACCGCATCGGCCACCGCCATGAAGTGGCGATACTGCCCTTCCTGCGACGGCTTGTTGTAATAGCCTGTCACCGACAGCACGGCATCGGCACCCACCGACTTGGCGAACTTGGTCAATTCGATGGCTTCGACGGTGGAATTGCTGCCCGCGCCCGCGATCACCGGCACGCGGCCTGCGGTTTCCGCGACGCAGATCTCGATCACCCGGCGATGCTCGTCATGGGACAGGGTCGGCGATTCGCCGGTGGTGCCACAGGGAACCAGGCCGTTGGTGCCTTCGGCGATCTGCCACGAGACCAGCTTGCGGAAAGCGGCCTCGTCCAGCTTGCCGTCCTTCATCGGGGTGATGAGAGCGGTAATCGAGCCTTTAATGCGGTTGGCAGCGGTCATGGCGTATTTCCGGTTGGTCTCATTTTTGTCCGGTCCGGTCTTCAGTATGGCCCAGGGACGGTGCTCCGTCTAAGCTGAACCCTTCACTTCGACAAGCATCGGTCCATGATTTCCACGCGTTTCATTGCTGCCATTCCCGCTCTGGCGATCGCCGGGGCACTGTCGCTTCCCCTGGCCCTGGCATTTGCCGCCCCGCCAAAGCCCAGCACCCTGCGCCTGCTGACCGCCAATGACCGGGATATCTACAGCCGCGCCTATGCCACGGCGGAGCGCGGCGACTGGATCGGCGCCCGCGCCCTGGCCGGGGTTGGTTCCAATCCCCTGCCCCGGCAATTGCTGGAGTGGCGCTTATGCCGGGCCGGCAGCGCCAGCTTTGCCGAGATCGACGCCGTGCTGAAGGCGATTCCCACCAACTGGCCGGGGCGGGCACTGCTCTTTTCCCGCGCCGAGCAGGCAATCGGGCCCGAGATGGCTCCGGCGGAGATCATCGCCTGGTTCGGCACCCGCAATCCGTCCACCGGCATCGGCCGCGTCCGGCTGGGCGGGGCGCTGATCGCCACCGGCCAGACAAGCCGTGGCCAGGCGCTGGTGCGCGAGGCCTGGCGCGGCTTCAGCTTCGACGCCAACACCGAGCTGGGCATCGTGCAGCAATTCGCCAGCGTGCTGACCGCCGCCGACGAGCGGGCGCGGCTGGAAAATCTTTTGTGGCGCAGCGAGATCACCCCCGCCCGCCGCGTGCTGGCGCGGATCACCGGCGACACCGGCGTGGCGCGGGCGCGCATCGCACTGGCGGCCAGCGGCGCCAAGGGCGCGCGCACGGCGCTGGATGCCGTATCCGGCTCCAGCGATCCCGCCCTGCTCTATGACTGGGCAACGGCGCTGCGCCGCGATGGCCAGAACGACGCCGCCCACGCAATGCTGCTGCGCATCCCGGTGGGGGCGCTGAAGGATCACGCCGACCGCTGGTGGGCCGAGCACAACATCCAGGCGCGCGACGCGCTGAACGACAACGACCCGCGCGAGGCGCTGGAGATTGTCCGCCATGCGGGCCTGTCCGCCGGCGCCGACTATTCCGAGCAGCAATTCCTCGCCGGGTTCATCGAACTGCGCTTCCTGAAGGATGCGCGCAGTGCCCTGCCCTATTTCCAGCGCATGGAAGCCGCCGTCGCCCGCCCCATCTCCAAGGCCAAGGCGCAATACTGGCAGGGCCGCGCCCTGGAAGCGTCCGGCGACCGCATTGCCGCGCTGGTCAGTTACGGCCGCGCGAGCGCCTATGGCGAAACCTTCTACGGCCAGCTTGCGCTGGCCAAGACCGGCGGGCTGGTGCGCCTGACCGATGCGGCGCTGGAGCCCGCGCCGGAAAGCGAACTGGATGCCGCGCCGCTGATGCCCGCCATCAAGGTACTGGCCGAGCTGGGCCAGACGGCCGACCTGCGGCTGTTCGTCGATTCCGACCTGGCCGCTAATCCCGGCCCGCGCCGCATGAAGGCGATGATGCAGCGCCTGTCGCAATGGGGCTATCTGGAGATCGCCGTGCGGCTGGCCAAGACGCTGGGCTATGACGGCAGCCTGGTGCTGGCCTACAGCCACCCGGTGATCAACCTGCCCAGCTTCGCCGGCAGCGGCACCCCGCCACCCCAGCCGCTGGTGCTGGGATTGATCCGGCAGGAATCCGAATTCGACGCCTATGCCGTCTCCAGCGCGGGCGCGCTGGGCATCATGCAGGTCATGCCGGCGACGGCGCGCGTCCAGGCGAGAGCGGCGGGCCTGCCCTTCCGCGCCGACGCGCTGGTGGGCGACACCGACTATTCGATCCGCCTGGGCATGTCGGAGATCGCCAGCCATCTCGTCCGCTATGGCGGCTCGCTGCCACTGGCCATCGCCGCCTACAATGCCGGGCCGGGCAATGCCACGCGCTGGGCGCGGACCAACGGCGATCCCCGCCTGCCGGGCACCGACCCGGTGGACTGGATCGAGCGCATCTCCTTCCCGGAGACGCGCAACTATGTGGCGCGGGTACTGGAGAATGCCGGTTCCTACCGGGCGCGGCTGGCGGGCGGGGCTGCGGCGCCGGCCATCATCGCGGACCTGTATGCGCCAACCAATCCACCGCCTTCGCACACCGGTCCGTAGAAACAAAAAAGCCGCGCTGGTGGCGCGGCTGCCATCCCGCACAAGGCGGGATGCGGATGACGGTCTAAAGCCGTCTTACTTGAAGATGCTCAGCCACTCGCGGGCGAGCTTCTGGGCCTGGGCGATCTGACCGGGGTTCATTTCCTCGGCGATGGTGTTGCGCCAGCGCTTGGCTTCTTCGACGCCGCGAGGTTGAACCATTTGTGCGCCACGACATAGTCGGTGTTGACGCCCTGGCCCGTCGAATAGGCTAGACCCAGATTGTAGAGCGCGTCCGCCCGCCCCGTCTTCGCGTCCTGCTCATACTGAGCGAGGCTGTCCATATCGATGCAAGCCACTTTGGTCTTCCTTCTCATGACCCGGCGCGCCACGGATTCCTCCTGGCGCATGGGCATGGTGAAGCCAAAGAAACTAAGACTGGGTAAATGGGTGTTAGTCATGAATGGTTAGGGTTGGTCAAAAAAAACCCTAATATTCAGGGCTTCCGCAAAGCTGCGCCGAGCTTCATGCCGCGCTGGACGGCCGGCCGCTTGCCAACCCGTTCCACCCACGCCACCAGATTGGGGAATGCGTCCAGCGGCACATGGCGCGACGCCGACCGCACCCAGGAGAAGCAGGCGATGTCGGCGATGGAATAGCTGCCGGCGAGGTATTTCTTCACCGCCAGGCGGCGGTCCATCACGCCCAGCAGGCGGCGAACCTCCTCGACGTAACGCGTCTTGCCATAGGGCACGTCCTGCGGGGCATAGAGAACAAAATGGTTGGCCTGCCCGGTCATGGGGCCCAGGCCACCCATCTGCCACATCAGCCATTCGTCCACCGCGACGCGGGCGCGCGTCTCCTGCGGGTAGAGCTTGCCGGTCTTGCGGCCGAGATACTGGAGGATGGCGCCGGATTCGAAGACCGAGATGGGGCGGCCGCCCGGCCCGTCCGGGTCCAGGATCGCCGGGATGCGGTTGTTGGGCGAAAGCCTGAGGAAGGCCGGATCGAATTGCTCGTTCTTGTTGATGTTGACCGGGTGCATCTCATAGGAGAGCCCCAATTCCTCCAGCAATATGCTGACCTTGTGGCCGTTCGGGGTGGGCCAATAATAGAGCTGGATGGGCTTGGCGGGCCTGGCCGGGGTCTTTTTGGCCTTTGTGCGCGCGGGTTTCACGGTCTTGCGGGCCATCAGGGCCTTCCTCATGCAATCTGTTCAGCGGGAGATGGGATGTATACGGCGGATCGGCAAGGCCGTTCGACGCATCGGATATTGCAACCGCGAAGCTCCAGAAACAGCTTGGCCGCGGTACCGATTAGGGGACCGCGGCCTTCGCTTTAATCATCGGATACTCCTGAACTAGAACTCAGGGGTACCGAGAAGATCTAATTGACCGAGGTCAATTACTTCTTCTTCTTGGCGGCCTTCTTCTTGGTCGCCTTCTTCTTGGTGGCCTTCTTGGCCTTCTTCTTCGCAGCCATGATACAACTCCTCTATCGTTTGTCCGGGTCCGAGCGACTCAACGCCGCCCCCCAAGAACATCAACAATATGAATTACTTGCATTTCGATTTGCAAATCTGACTTGACATCGAAAAAGCCCCGAAAACGGCGATGTGCAGGAAACCCCCATTTTACAAGGGTTAAATGCATCATTCTTTGTACGGAATAAAATTCGCAAAAAAGTCCGCGCCGGACCGCACTTTGTGCATTTTGTGCGAATCACCCCTCGTCGGGCAAATTGAGTCGGGTCTTGAGGGCGGCATTCACCGCCGCCGGATTTGCTTTTCCACCCGTCTGCTTCATCACCTGACCGACAAACCAGGCGGAGAGCTTCGGCTTGGCCTTCACCTCTTCCACTTTTTCCGGGTTGGCGGCGATCACCGCTTCGATGGCGGCGTCGATGGCGCCGGTGTCGGTCACCTGACGCAGGCCGCGCGCCTCGACCACCGCCTTGGGGTCACCGCCTTCGGTCCAGACGATGTCCAGCAGGTCCTTGGCGATCTTGCCGGAGATGGTGTTGTCCGAAATCATCCGGATGATGGCGTTGTTGGCCGACGCCGTGACCGGCACTTCGGTGATTGCGAGCCCCGCCTTGTTGAGACGGCCCAGGATTTCGTTGTTCAGCCAGTTGGCGGCGGCCTTGGCGTCCACGCCCTGGGCCAGATCCTCGAAATAGTCGGCCAGCTCGCGTTCGCTGACCAGAACGGAAGCATCGTAGGGGGACAGACCCTGCGCGATGAAGCGGGCGCGCTTCTCGTCCGGCAGTTCGGGCAGCGACTTGGCGATGGCGTCGACCCAGGCCTGCTCCAGTTCGAGCGGCAGCAGGTCGGGATCGGGGAAATAGCGATAGTCGTGCGCCTCTTCCTTGCTGCGCATGGAGCGGGTCTCGCCCTGCTTGCTGTCGAACAGCCGGGTTTCCTGGCGGATGGTGCCGCCCTCCTCGATGATCTCGACTTGGCGGCGGGCTTCATACTCCACCGCCTGGGCAATGAAGCGCAGGGAATTGACGTTCTTGATCTCGCAGCGGGTGCCCAGATGCTTGAACGAGCCGTCGGCGCGGAATTTCTCGTAACCGCCCGGCTTGCAGACCGAGACATTGACGTCGGCGCGCATGGAGCCTTCGTCCATGTTGCCGTCGCAGGTGCCCAGGTAGCGTACGATGGCGCGCAGCTTTTTCAGGAAGGCCGCCGCTTCCTCGGATGAGCGCATGTGCGGCTTGGTGACGATCTCCATCAGCGCCACGCCCGACCGGTTCAGGTCGACGAAGGACTGGTCGGGATGCTGGTCATGGATCGACTTGCCCGCATCCTGCTCCAGATGCAGGCGCTCGATGCCGACCAGGATGCTGGTCCCGTCCTTGAGATCGATTGTGACCTCGCCCTCGCCCACGATGGGGTCCTTGAACTGGCTGATCTGATAGCCCTGCGGCAGGTCGGGATAGAAATAGTTCTTGCGGTCGAACAGCGAGCGCAAATTGATCTTGGCCTTCAGGCCCAACCCGGTGCGGACCGCCTGCTCGATGCATTTTTCATTGATGACCGGCAGCATGCCGGGCATGCCGGCATCGACGAAGCTGACCTGGCTGTTGGGATCGGCCCCGAACGCGGTCGAAGCTCCGGAGAACAGCTTGGAATTGGACGTCACCTGGGCATGGACTTCCATGCCGATGACGATTTCCCACTCGCCAGAACTTCCTTTGATAAGATTCTGGCCCTTGATCGTCCTGCTCATGCCGTCCACCACTTGGCCGGTTTGGCCTTGAAATCCGCCGCTGTTTCGACTGCCTGGGCAGCGCGCAGAAGCGTGCCTTCGTCGAAGGCCTTGCCGATCAACTGCAGCCCCAGCGGCAGGCCGCTCTCCGTCAGGCCGCCGGGCACCGAGATGCCGGGCAGGCCCGCCAGATTCACCGTCACGGTGAAGACGTCCTGCAGGTACATCTCCAGCGGGTCGGAGGTCTTGGCGCCGACGCCAAAGGCCGGACCGGGGGTCGAAGGCGTCAGCAGCACGTCGCACTTTTCAAACGCCTGGTCGAAGTCGCGCTTGATGAGCGTCCGCAGTTTCTGGGCGCGGGAATAATAGGCGTCGTAATAGCCGGCCGACAGCACATAGGTGCCGATCAGGATGCGGCGCTGCACTTCGGCGCCAAAGCCCTCGCCACGGCTGCGCTCATACAGGTCGGTGATGTCGCGCGGGCTGGCGGCGCGATGGCCGAAGCGCACGCCATCATAGCGCGCCAGGTTGGACGAGGCCTCGGCCGGGGCGACGATGTAATAGGTCGGCAGGGCGTATTTGGTGTGGGGCAGCGAGACTTCGACGATCTCCGCCCCCTGGCTCTTCAGCCAATCCGCCGCCTTGTCCCACATCGCGACGACATCGGCAGGGATGCCATCGATGCGGTATTCCTTCGGGATGCCGACCTTCAGGCCCTTCACGCCCTGGGTGAGGAAGCTCTCATAGTCCGGCACCGGGGTTTCGACGCTGGTGGAATCCTTGGGATCGATGCTGGCCATGCTGGTGAGCATGATGGCGGCGTCGCGCACCGTCTTGGTCATCGGCCCGGCCTGGTCCAGCGACGAGGCGAAGGCGACGATGCCGAAGCGCGAGCAGCGGCCATAAGTCGGCTTCAGGCCGACCGTGCCGGTGACGGCGGCGGGCTGGCGGATCGAACCGCCGGTGTCGGTGCCGGTGGCGGCCAGGCACAGATCGGCGGCGACGGCCGACGACGAACCGCCGGACGAACCGCCCGGCACGAGGTTCTGGTTGGAGCCTTTGCTGCGCCAGGGATTGAAGACCGGACCGAAGGCGGAGGTTTCGTTGGACGAGCCCATCGCGAACTCATCCAGGTTGGTCTTGCCCAGCATCACCGCGCCGGCATTCCACAAATTCTGCGTCACGGTGGATTCATAGGGCGGCACAAAGTTGCCGAGAATTTTCGACGCCGCCGTGGTGCGGGTGCCCTTGGTGCAGAACAGGTCCTTGATTGCCAGCGGCAGGCCTTCCAGCGCGCCCGCTTTGCCTTCAGCAATGCGCCTGTCGGAAGCGTCGGCCATCGCCAGCGCCGTTTCTGCCGTCTCGGTGATGAAGGCATTCAGGCCACGGCCCGCCGCGATGGCGGCGACGAAGGCGCCGGTCAGTTCGCGGGAGGACATCTTTTTCGCCTTCAGCGCATCGCGCGCCTCGGCCAGGGTCATTGCGGTGGGATCGGACATTATTCGACCACCTTGGGAACGGTAAAGAAGTGATCCTCGCCGCCCGGCGCATTGGTCATCAGGGCGTCGGCGTTGCCGCCATCGGTCACTTCGTCCTTCCGCCATTTCAGCTTTTGCGCCACCACCGAGGTCAGCGCGGGCACGCCATCAACCTTGACCTCGCCCAGCATCTCCACCCATTTGAAGATGCCGTTGAGTTCGCCGGCCATCGGCTCCAGCCGTTCCTCGGGAACGGCCAGGCGGGCCAGTTTGGCGATGCGACGCACGGTGTCCTTGTCGACGGACATGAAGGCTTCCTGTTTGATGGAAAGGCGGTAGCTTGCTAGCAACCGGGGACTGGACTGGCAAGGATTGGGAAAAACAGTGGCACTGACTGAACTTGCCAACCTTGCCCTGCCCCCCGGCAAGCGCCTGCTGGGGCTCGATCTGGGGGAAAAGACTATCGGTCTGGCCCTGTCCGACACCCTGCTGATGGTGGCCACCCCCATGCAGACCCTGAAACGGGCCAAATTCGGGGCCGATGCCGCCAAGCTCGACATTATAATAAGTGCGCAGGGGGTCGGCGGCCTGGTGGTCGGGCTGCCCCTCAACATGGACGGGTCGGACGGCCCCTCGGCCCAGTCGGCCCGGGCCTTCGCCCGCAACTGGGCGGCCAGCCGGGATATTCCGGTGATTCTGCAGGATGAGCGCCTGTCCACCAGCGCCGTCACCCGCACGCTGATCGATGCCGATACCAGCCGGGCGCGCCGCGCCGCGGTGGTGGACAAGATGGCGGCGGCCTACATTCTGCAGGGCGCGCTGGACCGGCTGCGCTATCTGAAAGGTGGCGCATGACAGACGAGACGGCTCCCGCACGCTTCCGCTGGCTGCCCAAACCGCTGCGTCCGCCCGTGCCTATGCCGTATCGCGCCGAACGCGTGATCCTGCTGGTTGGCGCCGCCGCCTTCTTCGCCGGCTATGACCAGAATGTCTTCGGCCTGGCCGCGCCGCAGATCCAGGCCACCTTCCACATTCCCGACAACCAGCTGGGCCCCACGGTCGCCCTCTTCCGCACTGCCACAGTTTTCGCGCTGCTGATCGCGGCCAGCGCCGATCTTGTCGGGCGCAGGCGCCTGCTGCTGGTCACGCTGTTCGGGCAAGCACTTTTCACCCTGCTCACCGCCTTCACCCAGAATTACGAGCAGTTCGTGGCGATGCAGTTCCTGACCCGCGTCTTCGGCTATGCCGAGGAAATGCTCTGCTTCGTGGTGGTGGCCGAGGAAATGGCGGCGGGGGCGCGCGGCTGGGCCAATGGCACCTTGAGTGCGCTTTATTACATGGGGGCCGGTGTCGCATCGCTGATCTTCGCGCTGGTGACGGTGCTGCCGTCCGAATGGCGCGCCATCTATGTGATCGGGGCGATCCCGATTTTCCTGGTGGCGTGGCTGCGCAAGCGCCTGCCGGAAACACAACGCTTTGCGGAACGCGAAAAAGTCATTCGAACCATGTCGAAAGCGGCCGAAGCCTTGTCTTTGCTGAAAGACATCGCCCGGCAATATCCGGGGCGCGTCATCAGCATCGTGATCGCCGCATCGGCTTTCGGTTTCGCCATCTCACCCGCCACGGTGCTGGGCGCGACATACCTGCAGACCGTCTATCACTACAGTCCGGGCCAGACGACCCTGCTGCTGGTGCCCGGTGGACTGGTGGGGCTGGTGCTGGCCATCGCGGCGGGACGGCTGTCGGACCGCATCGGCCGCAAGCCCCTGGCCATCGCTATCGCGGCGCTGGCGGGCATCTGTTTTTACTTCTTCTACAGCGGCGCGCCCGCCTGGATGATGCCGCCGCTGTGGATCCTGGCCTTCTTCGGATTCTTTTCCGGCGATGCGCTGATCGCGGGCTTCGCGCTGGAGATCGTGCCGACAGCCTATCGCGCCACCGTTTCCGGCCTGCGCTATGTCTTCGAGATCGCCTGTGGCGCGGTGGCGCTATGGCTGGAAGGCAGCCTGTTCGACCTGTATGGCGCGCATGGCCCTGCCATCCAGCTTTGCCTGGCCAGCCTGCCCATCACGCTGGCCATCCTGTTGTTCCTGCCCGAACCGGCGGGCAAGAGCCTGGAAGAGATGACGCGCGCTTAAGGCGTGCCGGTCGCGGAGGTGGTGTTGGTAACCCCGCCATCATTGTTGCTGGCGACGACGCCGACGGTAACGGCGATGATCGTGGCAAAGCCGATCCATAGCAGGCCGGAACCGGCCAGGGTCGCTTCCCGGGTGCCGGCAGGCTTGCCAGCGGGCAGAGGGGCCGCAAAAGCGCTGGTGGCCAGCAGGCCGGACAGAACAATGGCGCTGGCGGCGCGGGTCATCAGACGCATCATGAATTTCCTTGGTTATCCCTAGGGCAAATGCGGCACGGCGCTAACCGTTCCCCAAAAAAAGTGGCCGGTGGACGCAAAAGGTGGCGCCAGGGAACTTGCCGGGTTCCGGCGACCTGCCTATAAGCCCAGCTTTAATGACATCCGCGAACCCGCTGCCGATCCTGAAGTCCAGCCACCTGCTGGGCATCGAGGGGCTTTCGCCTGAAGAAGTCACCGCCCTGCTCGACCTCGCCGACACGTATGTCGACCAGAGCCAGGCCGCCGACAAGAAGACCGCCCTGCTCAAGGGCCGCACCCTGATCAACCTGTTCTTCGAAGCCTCGACCCGCACCCAGTCCTCTTTTGAACTGGCGGGCAAGCGGCTGGGCGCCGATGTCATGAACATGGCGGTGAAGAATTCCTCGGTCGCCAAGGGCGAAACCCTGATCGACACCGCCTCCACCCTCAACGCCATGCGCCCCGATATCCTGGTGGTGCGGCACGAGAATGCGGGCGCCGCCGAACTGCTGTCGCGCAAGCTGTCCTGCAGCGTCATCAATGCCGGTGACGGCGCGCATGAGCACCCCACCCAGGCGCTGCTCGACGCGCTGACCATTCGCCGCCGCCTGGGCGGCTTCGAGAACCGCATCGTCGCCATCTGCGGCGACATCTTTCATAGCCGCGTGGCGCGTTCCAACCTGCGCCTGCTGGCCATGATGGGCGCGCGGGTGCGGCTGGTAGCGCCAAGGCCGCTCCTGCCCGCCGATGCCGACCGTTTCGGCGTCGAGGTCTGCACCGACATGAAAACGGGCCTGAAGGACGCCGACATCGTGATGATGCTGCGGCTGCAACTGGAAAGAATGGGCGGGGCCTTCATCCCGTCGTCGCGCGAATATTTCCGCTTCTATGGCCTGGACCGCGAAAAGCTGGCCTATGCCAAGCCGGGCGCGCTAGTGATGCATCCGGGGCCCATGAACCGTGGCGTCGAGATTTCCAGCGACATCGCCGACGATGTCGAGGTCAGCCTGATTTCCGAACAGGTCGAGATGGGCGTCGCCGCCCGCATGGCGGTGCTGGATGCGCTCTCGCGCAGCATCGCGCGCAAGAGCGACAGCCGGGGGCATGCATGAGCCGCCGCATTGCCTTCAAGAATGTTCGCCTGATCGATCCGGCCAGCGGCCTGGATGTGAAGGGCGGCCTGCTGGTCGAGAATGGCCGCATCGCCGATATCGGTCCGCGCCTGTTCAACGATGCCGAGCCGAATGACCCCGAAGTGATCGATGCGCGCGGGCTGGTGCTGGCGCCGGGCCTGGTGGATGCCTGCGTTCATACCGGCGAGCCGGGCGCGGAGCATCGCGAGACCCTGGCATCGGCGTCCGAAGCCGCCGCTGCGGGTGGCGTCACCACCATCGCGGTGATGCCATCGACCAACCCGGTGATCGACGAGCCTTCGCTGGTGGACTTCCTGCTGCGCCGCGCCGCCGCCACCGCCAAGGTGCGCGTCGCCCCCGTGGCGGCCCTGACCAAGGGGCTGGCGGGCGAAACCATGACCGAGATCGGCCTGCTTCGCGAAGCCGGCGCAGTGGCGTTTTACGATTGCGAGCGCACCGTCGCCAATGCGCGCGTGCTGCGCCGGGCCATGTCCTATGCCGCCACTTTCGATGCGCTGGTGATGGCCCATGCCGAGGAGCCGGAGCTGACGGCCGGTACGGCGGCCACCGAGAGCGAATTTTCCACCCGGCTGGGCCTGCCCGCCGCCCCCGCCATCGCCGAGGCCATGATCGTGGCGCGCGACATCGCGCTGGTCGAGCTGACCGGCGCGCGTTACCACTTCGCGCAGATTTCCACGCGCGCCGCGCTGGCGCTGATCGTCGCCGCCAAGGCGCGCGGCGTGCGCGTGACCTGCGGCGTTGCCGCCCATCACCTGGCGCTGAACGAGCTGGATGTCGGCGCCTACTATACTTTCCGCAAGGTGAAACCGCCGCTGCGCAGCGAGACCGACCGTGCCGCGATGGCCGACGGTGTCGCCCGCGGCGATATCGACATCATCGTCTCCAGCCATGAACCGCAGGGCGCCGACACCAAGCGCCAGCCCTTCGCCGTCGCGGCAGCGGGCACGGTGGGCCTGGAAACGCTGCTGCCCATCGCCCTGTCGCTGCATCACAATGGCGCCGACCTGATGACGGTGCTGAAGGCCGTCACCGCCACGCCCGCCAGGCTGCTTGGCCTGGCAGGGGGCACTCTGGCCAAGGGCGCGCCCGCCGACCTGGTGCTGTTCGATGCCGACGAGCCCTTCGTGGTCGAGGCGGACAAGCTGCATTCTCGCGCCCGCAACACCGCCTTTGACGGCCGCCGCCTGCAGGGCCGCGCCAGAATGACCTTCGTGGGCGGCGAATGCGTGTTTAAACGCGGCTAGTTTTCGCCTATCGTCCCGCGTCATGGGGGACATCCATTCCATCGTGATCGCGTTCGGGCTCGGCTATCTGCTGGGCTCGATTCCGTTCGGCCTGTTCTTCGCCTATGCCTCGGGTGCGGGCGATGTCCGCAAGATCGGCAGCGGCAATATCGGCGCCACCAATGTGCTGCGCACCGGCAAGAAATGGGCGGCGGCCGGCACGTTGCTGTGCGACGGGCTGAAGGGCGTGGCGGCGGTGCTGGTCGCACAGCATTTCCTGCCCCCGGGCACAGAGATGGTCGCCGCAGCAGGCGCAGTGATTGGCCATGTCTTTCCCGTCTGGCTCAAATTCAAGGGCGGCAAGGGCGTCGCCACTTTCATCGGCGTGTCGCTGGCGCTGCACTGGCCCGCCGGCCTGCTGGTGATCGCGGTCTGGATCGGCATGGCCGCCCTGTTCCGCATTTCGTCACTGTCGGCGCTGATCGCCATCGCGCTGGCACCGGACTATTTCTTCTTCCTCGGGCAGGCGCACGATGCGCCCGTCATCGCCCTGCTTGCCCTTCTGGTCATCGCCATGCACCACACCAACATTCGCCGGCTTCTCAACGGCACCGAACCGCGTATCGGTTCGAAGGGCAAAGGTGAAGGATAGCGAACATCTCGCCTGGCTGCGTCTTGCCCGCACCGAGAATATTGGTCCCGTCACTTTTGCCCACCTGATCGCGCGCTTCGGCACGGCGGAAGCGGCGCTGGATGCCGTACCCGGCCTGGCCGCACGCGGCGGCAAACGCCAATTCATCGCGGCCCCGGAAGCCGGCATTGCGCGCGAGATGGCCGCGCTGGAGAAAATGGGCGGGCGCTTCCTGCTGTCCTGCGAAACGGATTATCCGCACGGGCTGGCGGCGCTGGATCCGCCGCCACCAGCCATCGCGGTGCTGGGTCACCCGCACCTGCTGCGCAGCGAGATGGTCGCCATTGTCGGCGCCCGCAACGCTTCGGCATTGGGCCGCAGGCTGGCCTTCCTGCTGGCGCGCGCGCTGGGCGAAGCCGGGCTGGCCATCGCGTCTGGCCTGGCGCGCGGTATCGACAGCGCGGCGCATGAAGCAGCGCTCGACACCGGCACCGTCGCGGTGGTGGCGGGCGGCGTTGACATCGTCTATCCGCCGGAAAACCAGGCGCTCTACGATGCCATCCGCGAGCGTGGCGTCATCGTCAGCGAGATGCGCCTGGGCGAAGCTCCACAAGCCCGCCACTTCTCGCGCCGCAACCGCCTGATCAGCGGCCTGTCGCGCGGTATCGTGGTGGTGGAAGCCGCCGAACGGTCCGGTTCGCTGATCACCGCGACCTATACGCTGGAACAGGGCCGCGAGATTTTCGCCGTGCCGGGCTCGCCGCTCGATCCCCGTGCCAGGGGCTGCAACCGGCTGCTGCGCGACGGCGCCACCCTGACCGAAAGCGCGCAGGATGTGCTGGCCGTGCTGCGGCCCATGCTGGGCGCAAATTTCAACGAGCCGGACGGCAGCGCACCCGATGCACCCGCCACGAACTGGGAAACCGAAGCCGACAGGGTGCGGGCCAGGGTGGCAGAAGCGCTCGGCCCCGCCCCCATCGCCGTGGACGAACTGATCCGGCAACTGGGCGCCCCGGCGGGGGCGGTGCTTACCGTTCTGCTGGAGCTGGAACTGGCTGGGCGCTGCGCCCGCCATCCGGGGAATCGGGTGTCCTGGACTTGAGGGCGGCGAGGCTGTGGGCCTCGTACTGCGCCAGCTCCAGCAGGTGCGCCAACACCCGCTGCCCCTGCCGGTTGGCGATTTTTCGCAAGGATTCCAGCAAATCAGAGGTGTAGCGGGCGGTTTCGGAGGGCGACAGCGCCGCCATGACGGGGGAAACAGCGTCAGAGCGAGGGTTTCCGGGAGACGGGGCCATAAACGGGATCACAAGGATTTCGGCGTCTACGATAGCGAAGCCTTCTGCAATTTACAACTCAAGGTTACATTTAATGGCGAATAAGCCAGATAATACAATCTCCGGTATATTTGATCCGCCTGCCCCGCGTTGACAGGCCGCTGGGCCTTCCATCAGTGTCCGGCGCCTTTGCCGACCCGGCCTTGTTTCGGGCAGCCCCTCACCCCAGATGAGCCACTTCCCCCCAGAAGCGGCCCGCGCCAGATCAAAGAGTTCCGATGAACGTCCTCATCGTCGAGTCCCCGGCCAAGGCCAAGACGATCAACAAGTACCTTGGCGACAATTATAAGGTGTTGGCCTCGTTCGGCCACATCCGCGACCTGCCGTCCAAGGACGGCTCGGTGAAGCCGGATGAAGACTTTGCCATGCTCTGGGATGTGGATGCCCGGGCCCAGTCCAAGATCACCGACATCGCCAAGGCCGTGAAGGGCGCCGAAAAGCTGATCCTGGCCACCGACCCCGACCGCGAGGGCGAGGCGATTTCCTGGCACATCCTGGAAGTGCTGAAGGAAAAGGGCCTGCTCAAGATGCCGGTCGAGCGGGTGGCCTTCAACGCCATCACCAAGTCCTCGATCCTGGAAGCAATGAAGCATCCCCGCCAGATCGATACGGACCTGGTCGACGCCTATCTTGCCCGCCGCGCGCTGGACTATCTGGTCGGCTTCACACTGTCGCCCGTGCTGTGGCGCAAGCTGCCGGGCGCCCGTTCGGCCGGCCGCGTGCAGAGCGTGGCGTTGCGCCTGATCGTGGAGCGCGAGACCGAGATCGAGGCCTTCCGGGCACAGGAATACTGGTCCATCGACGCCGACCTGTCAGCGGGTGCGGGCAATTTCTCGGCCCGGCTGGTGCAACTGGACGGCAAGAAGGTGGAGAAGCTGTCGCTGGGAAACCAGGGCGACGCCGACCGCGCCGTCGCCGCCATCAAGGGGCAGAAATTCAAGGTCGGCAGCGTCGAGGCCAAGCCGGTCCGGCGCAATCCCTCGCCGCCCTTCATCACCTCGACCCTGCAGCAGGAAGCCAGCCGCAAGCTGGGCTTCAACGCCAAGCGCACCATGCAGATCGCACAAGGGCTGTATGAAGGCGTCGAGATCGGCGGCGAAACCACCGGCCTGATCACCTATATGCGTACCGACGGCATCACCATGATTGCCGAAGCGGTGACCGACGCCCGCGAAGTGATCGGCAAGAATTATGGCGCCAAATACCTGCCCGCGCGCCCCCGCGAATACACCTCCAAGGCCAAGAACGCCCAGGAAGCGCATGAAGCGGTGCGCCCCACCAGTTTCGCCCGCACGCCCGAAAGCGTTGTGCGCTATCTCGATGCCGACGCCGCCCGCCTTTATGAACTGATCTGGAAGCGCGCCATCGCCAGCCAGATGGAAAGCGCCGAGCAGGAACGCACCACGGTGGATGTGATCTCTGCCGACGGCCAGATCACCCTGCGCGCCACCGGTACCGTCACGGTGTTTGACGGCTTCCTGACGCTGTATCTCGAAGGCCAGGACGATGCCGCTGACGAAGACGGCGCCAACCTGCCCAAGGTGAAGCAAGGCGATGCCACCGGCGTCGAAGCCGTCAACCCGGCGCAGCATTTCACCGAGCCGCCGCCGCGCTATTCCGAAGCCAGCCTTGTCGGCGCGATGGAAAAGCTGGGCATTGGCCGCCCGTCCACCTACGCCTCGATCCTCTCCACCCTGCGCGACCGCGCCTATGTGAAGATGGACCGCCAGCGCTTCATGCCGGAAGACAAGGGCCGCCTGGTCACCACCTTCCTGCAGAGCTTCTTCAAGCGTTATGTCGAATATGACTTCACCGCCGACCTGGAAGAAAAACTGGACGACGTCTCGGCCCACAAGCTGGAATACAAGACCTTGCTGCGCGACTTCTGGACGGACTTCTCGGCCGCGGTGGCGGGCACCAAGGAACTGCGCATCACCCAGGTGATCGACGAGCTGGAGCTGGCGCTGGGTTCGCACATCTTCCCGCCGGGCGAAGACGGCGTCGATCCGCGCAAGTGCCCGTCCTGCGAGAATGGCCGCCTGAACCTCAAGCTGGGCCGCTTCGGCGCTTTCGTGGGCTGCACCAACTATCCGGAGTGCAAGTTCACCAAGCAGATCGGCTCCAAGCCGGGTGAAGGCGATACCGGCCCGGTGGAAATCGGCCTGTTCCCGGGCACCGAGGACAAGATCACCCTGCGCAGCGGCCGCTTCGGGCCTTATGTGCAGCTGGGCGAAGGCGAGAAGCCCAAGCGCAGCGGCCTGCCCAAGGGCACCGACCGGTCGGAAGTCGATCTGGAGATGGCGATCAAGCTGCTGTCGCTGCCGCGCGAAGTCGGCCTGCATCCGGAAGACGGCAAGAAGATCACCGCGAATTTCGGCCGCTTTGGGCCTTACGTCGCCCATGACGGCATCTATGCCTCGCTGGAATCGCCGGAAGATGTGTTCGAGATCGGCCTGAACCGCGCCGTCACCATGATCGCCGAGAAGAAGGCCAAGGGCCCCGGCCGCCGGGGCGCGCAGACGCTGAAGGATCTGGGCAACAACGCCGAAGGCACCGCGATCAAGGTGCTGAAGGGCAAGTTCGGTCCTTACGTCAGCGATGGCAGCACCAACGCCACCCTGCCCGAAGGCACAGAGCCGGACAGCGTCACAATGGAACAGGCGCTGGCGCTGATCGCCGAGCGCGTGGCCAAGGGCGGCGGCAAGAAGCCGAAAAAGGCTGCGAAGGCGAAAGCCGCCGCCAAGCCGAAGGCCGCAAAGAAAGAAAAGGCCGCGCCCCAAAAAGCGAAAAAGCAAAAGGCCGCGACCAAAACCACAACCAAGAAGAAAGCTGCCGCAAAGCCACTGGACAAGAAAAAGTCCAAAGAGCCTGAGCTGGCAGGCGAATAGAGAAATTGAAAGACAATAAAACACGAAACAACGCGCCCGCCCTCGACAAGGCGCGCGTGCTGGAACTGCTTGCCGCCCATCCGGGCGCCAACAAGCGCGACCTTGCCAAGCTGCTGGGCCTGAAAGGCTCCGACCGCATCACCCTCAAGCGGGTGTTGAAGGAACTGGAGCAGGACGGCGCCATCGCCGGCAACAAGAAGCGCGGCCTGACAAAGGCAGGCGAACTGCCCGAGATCATGGTGGTGGAAATCACCGGTACCGATGCGGATGGCGAATTCCTCGCCAGGCCCGTGCAATGGGACAGCAACGAAACCCCGCCCGTCATCTATGTCATTCCGCCCAAGGATGGCGGCGCCCCTTCGGTAGGTTCGCAACTGCTGGCGCGGCTGGAAAAGACCGGCGAACATTACGAAGCCCGCATCATCCGCAAGCTGGAGAAGGAAGCGCCGCTGCGCCTGCTGGGCGTGTTGCGGGAGAACTCGCAAGGGTTTCGCCTGGAACCGGTCGACAAGAAAGCGCGCACCGAATACGCCGTCGACAAGAACGACCTGGCCGGGGCGAAACACAATGAACTGGTCGCGGTCGAACCTGTCCCGGGCCGCATCGCCGGTTTCAGCCGCGTGCGCGTGGTCGAACGCATCGGCTCGATGGACAGCCCGCGCACCATCAGCCTGATCGCCATCCACGATCATGGCATTCCCACTGTGTTTCCCGCCGCCGTCATCGCGCAGGCGCAGGCGGCCCAGCCGGTCGATCCGAAAGGGCGCACCGACCTGCGCGCCATCCCGCTGCTCACCATCGATCCCGCCGACGCGCGCGACCATGACGACGCGGTATGGGCCGGGCCGGACGAAGACCCGAAGAATCCCGGTGGCCAGGTCTGCCTCGTCGCCATCGCCGACGTCGCCTATTACGTCACGCCGGGTTCGGCGCTGGACCGGGAAGCCTGGAATCGCGGCAACAGCGCCTATTTCCCCGACCGCGTCGTGCCGATGCTGCCGGAGGAACTCTCCGCCGATCTCTGCTCACTGAAGGATGGCGTCGACCGCGCCTGCCTGGTGGTGCGCATGGTGTTCGACGCCAAGGGCCGCAAGCGCAGCCACACCTTCCTGCGCGCTGTCATGCGCTCGGCGGCCCGCCTGACCTACCAGCAGGCGCAGGCCGCCTTTGACGGCCGCCCCGACCCCGCGCTGGACACGACGGCCAGACAGGCGCTGGCGCAACTCTGGACCGCCTACCAGACGCTGATCATCGAGCGGGTGCATCGCGATCCGCTTGATCTCGACCTGCCGGAACGGCGCATCGTTCTGGGCGAAGACGGCAAGGTCGCCTCCATCGCCTATCGCGACCGCCTTGAATCCATGAAGCTGATCGAGGAATTCATGGTGCTGGCCAATGTCTGCGCCGCCGAAAGCCTGGAAGAAAAACGCCAGCCGCTGATCTATCGCGTGCACGATACGCCATCGAAGGAGAAGGTCTTCGCTTTCTCTGATTTCCTGCGCACGCTGAACCTGAATTTCGCCAAGGGCCAGGTGCTGAAGCCCGGAGTCTTCAATCGCATCCTCGATCAGGGCAAGGGCAAGCCGCACGAAGCGGTGCTGAACGATGTCGTGCTGCGCAGCCAGTCCCAGGCCATCTATGACGATGTCAATATCGGCCATTTTGGTCTGAACCTGGCCAAGTACGCCCATTTCACCTCGCCCATACGCCGCTATGCCGATTTGATCGTGCATCGCGCCCTGATCCGCGCCTTCAACTTTGGTGACGATGGCCTTAGCGACGGCGAGGCCGGCAAGCTGAAATCCACCGCCGAGCACATCACCGTCACCGAACGCCGCGCCATGGCGGCGGAGCGCGATTCCACCGACCGCTATGTCGCCGCCTACATGTCCGACCGCATCGGGGCGGAGTTCGTCGCCCGCGTCACCGGCGTCACCCGCTTCGGGCTGTTCGTGCGGCTGGCCGATACCGGCGCGGAAGGCCTGATCCCGGTGCGCTCGCTGGGCGGGGAATTCTTCCGCCATGACGAGCGGGCCCAGGCCCTGATTGGTGAACGTTCCAAGCACGCCTACCGCATGGGCGATGCCGTTTCCGTCACCCTGCAGGAAGCCGCCCCGGTCACGGGCGGGCTGCGCTTTGGCCTGGCCGGGGTTGAGTCCCCGCCGGACCGGCCCGGCGGGCGGCGCGGCGGCAAGCCCGGTGGACGCGCAAAAGGACCGGGGCGGGGCGGCAAACCGGGCGAAAAATCCCGGTTTAAAGCCAAAAAGCGCTAAACCCGGCCCGAAATCCTTGACAGGTTGGGGCCCCCTGCCCCATTACCCCGCCTCGAACCGTTTGCGACTTTCCGGAGATTCCCATGGCGAAGCCCACCACTGCCAAGATCCGCCTCAACAGCGACGCGGGCACGGGCTTTTTCTATGTCACCAAGAAGAACACCCGTACCATGACCGAGAAGTTCTCGATCAAGAAGTACGACCCGGTGGCCCGCAAGCACGTCACCTTCAAGGAAGGCAAGATCAAGTAAGTCCCCCGGACTTCTTGATATAAAGTCCGCGCGTGAAGCGCGACCTTTCCCGTTTAGCCAACCAGACATTCGATCTCCTGATCATCGGCGGCGGCGCCACCGGTTGCTTCGCCGCGCGTGATGCGGCGCTGCGCGGGCTGAGCGTCGCGCTGGTCGAAGCGCGGGATTTCGCGTCCGCCACCAGCGGACGCTCGTCGCGGCTGGCACATGGCGGCCTGCGCTATCTGCGCAACCTGGAAATCGGACTGGTGCGCGAAAGCCTGCGCGAGCGGCTGGCGCTGATGCAGATCGCGCCACACCTGGTACGGCCGCTGCCTTTCCTGTTGCCACTCCAGGGCACTGGCCTGATCGGGCGCGCCAAGCTGGCGGCGGGCCTGACGCTGTATGACGCGCTGTCGTATGATCGCAACCGGCTGGAAGACCGATCACAGCATTTGCCGGGCCATCGCTGGATCAGCCGCGAAAAGGCGCTGGAACGCGAGCCGGTGCTGGACAGCAAGGGCTTTGCGGGCGCCTTCGAATATCATGACGGCCAGATGTATGCGCCCGAACGGCTGGCGCTGGAAAACCTGATCGACGCCGATGCGCATGGCGCGGTGGTGGCCAATTACGTGGCGGCAGAAAAGCTGCTGCTGCAGGGCGGCAAGACCGAAGGCGTCACGGTGCGCGATGCAATCACCGGCAGCGTCTTTGATGTCCGCGCCCGCACCGTGCTGGTGGCGGCGGGGCCCTGGGCCGACCTGTTCCTGGAACAGGCCAGCGGCAAGACGGCGGCGCACAAGCTGATCCGCTCCAAGGGCATTCACCTGATGGTGCCCCGCATCAGCCATGCCGCGCTCACCATCGAGGCGGGCAGCGGCCATCTCTTTGCCCTGCCCTGGCGTGGCCACACGCTGCTGGCCACCACAGATACGCCGTTCAGCGGCGATCCCGCCACGGTGGCGGTGACGGAAGCCGACATCACCGGTTTCCTCGCCACCTTCCGCAAGTATCTGCCCCATGCGGCGCTGGCGCGCGACCGGGTCGAGTTCTTCACCGCCGGCCTGCGGCCGCTGGTCAGCGACGGCAAGGCCGATAGCTACAATGTCAGCCGCCGTGCCCAGCTGGTGGACCATACCGGTGAAGGCATGGACGGGCTGTTCTCGGCGCTGGGCGGCAAATGGACAACGTCGCGCGCCCTGGCGGAAACGGTGACGGATGCGGTGGTCAAGAAGCTGGACCGCAAGGCGCCCGCCTGCGCCACGGCCACGACACCGCTGCCGGGCGGGCGCATCGACCGTTTCGATGGCCTGGTGCGCGGCTTCCAGAAAACCTATCCCGGCATCGCCGCGCTGACGCACCTGGCGCACATGCATGGCGCGCGGCTGCCGCTGCTGCTCAAGGGCGCGAAACTGACCGACCTGATGCCGCTGGGGCCCAGCCACGATGTGCCGGAGCAGATCGCCTTCGCCGTCCATGAGGAAATGGCGGTGACGCTGGAAGATGTGGTGATGCGGCGCACTTCTCTGGGCCAGTTCGGCAGGCCCGCGCCACAGGTGCTGGAGCAGGTCAGCACGATCATGGCCGCAGCCCTGGGCTGGAGCGAAGAGAAACGCCGGGCCGAGATCGCCGCGCTCGATCCCCTCTACACGGTGGCGGCGTGAAAGCCTTCGTCGTGTACAATCCCGCCGCCGTCAGCCGCCACGACTGGCCGGTGATCGCGGCTGCGCTCAAGACCGTCTTTCCCCGCTGCCTCACCATCGCCAGCCCCGGTCGTGGCCATGCGGCGCGACTGGTGCGCGATGCGCTGCGCGAAGGCCATGCGGAAATCGTGGTGGTCGGTGGCGACGGCATCATCAATGAAGCCGTCAATGGCTTCTTTGAACACGGCCTGCCACTGTCGCCCGACGCCGTGCTGAGCATCGTGCCCACCACGCAGGGCGATACCTGCCTGGGCCGCGTGACCGGCGTCAACGCCGCGCTGAACCTGGCGCGGGTCGATGCGCGGCCACGCGACCTGGGCCATGTCTCCTGCCTGACGCCGGACGGCGCGGCGGTCACGCGCTTTTTCCTGGGCGCGGCATCGTTCGGCATCACCGGCGACATTGCGCGGCGGATGAACCGCGCCCGCCTGACTGCCATGCCCGGCGCCCGCTTCCATCGCGGCGTCAGCGAAATACTGGCGCTGGCGCACTGGCGCGCCTGCCATGTGCGGCTGATGGCCGACCAGGGCCATGATGAAATCGACGGCATCGCCGCTGTCGGCATTCTCAACGCCGCCAGTTTTGGCGGCGGCCTGAAGGCTGCGGCCGACGCCAACCCCGCCGATGGCCAGTTCGACATCGCCATCCTAGGCGGGGGCAAGCGCGCCGGCATCCGCAAGGCCATGACGCGCCTGCGCGCTGGTGATGATGTCGCGATGCGGCGGTGGCGCTCTACCCGCCTTACCGCCGCGCTGACGCTGGAAACGCGGCGGCCCGTGCTGGTGGAAACCGACGGCGAAGCGGTCGGCATGCTGCCCGCCAGTTTCGCGGTCCTGCCCAATGCGATCCGGATCAGGCTTTAAGCGGCTTCCAGCGCAGCGCTGACGGCATGGGCCGCATCCGCCAGCGCCGTGTGCGCCTGCGGCAGCACCGTCTGCAGATAGATGAAGCAATGCACCATGTCGGCATGGTCGGCGATGGTGACGTTCACACCGGCCGCGCGCAGCTTCTGGGCATAGGCCATGCCTTCGTCATGCAACGGGTCATAGCCGCCCAGCATCACATAGGCGGGCGGCAGGCGGGCGAAATCCTTTGCGCGCAGTGGCGACACCAGCGGCGAGGCGCGGTCGGCCTCGTTCGGGGCATACTGGCCGTTGAACCATTCGATGGTGTGGCGCTCCAGGAGATAGCCCACCGCATATTCGTTGAGCGACGAGGTATCGCCGCCCATCTGGGTGTTGGGGAACATCAGCAACTGGAAAGCGAGGTTTGGCGCGCCCCGGTCGCGCGCCACCTGGGTGACGATGGCGGCCAGCATGCCGCCCGCGCTGTCGCCGCCCACGGCGATGCGGCCCGCATCGATGCCCAACTGCGCCGCATTGGCGGCAATCCATTCGGTGGCGGCCACCGCATCATCCAGCGCGACGGGATAGGGATGTTCCGGCGCCAGCCGGTAATCCACCGCGATGACGCGCAGATTGCCTTCGGCGCACAGCATGCGGCAGATGCCGTCATGGGTGTCGAGACCACCCACCACGAAGCCGCCACCATGAAAGAAGACCAGCGCCGCGTGCGGCTCGCTGCTGATGGCCACCGGCGCATAGGCGCGGGCGGCGATCTGGCGCTGCGGGCCGGCGCCCGTCACCGGGATGGCGATATTCTCCACCCGGCCGACCGCGACATTCTGCGGCCCCACCAGCCCCATCATCCCGGCAAAGGAGGCGCGCGCCGCGCCCGGCGGCAATTGCCACATCTGGAGACGCGGGATCATCGCCGCCTGGTCGAGAAATGCCTTCACCTAGGGATCGAGGGGCATGGATGACCTAAAGGACGCGCGACTCCCATGCTAACGCATGGCAGGCGGTTTGGAAGCTGTCCTAGTAGATCGTGATGTGCGCGCTGGGATCGACCCGGTGGCTGATCACATCGCCCAGCAGCACCAGCATCACGAACCAGAAGCGGGCGCGGTCGTGATTGCCTTCGGCTTCCATGGTCATGACGGCACGGCTGGCATAGTCGCAGGCGCGTGGACCATGCTCGTCGGCAAGGTCGGATGCCAGGCGGTAGAGATCGTCGGTGGTCATGGTCATGAACACACCCCTGCTGAGCCGTGGGCCTATCCCAGCATGAATGTCGTTAGCATTCCGTTAACCGCCGTTTACGGACTTGCTTTGTACATATACATCAATGGTTTAATTGAGGAACTACACGGCAGGGCCGTGAATGCCTATATATTCCAGTCCCACAGCGTAGATTTTGGACCATGCGCGGCAAGAGCGTTCTTCTGATCATCGGCGGCGGTATCGCCGCCTACAAGAGCCTGGACCTGATCCGCCGCCTGGCCGAGCGGGGCGTGAAGACGCGCGCCATCCTGACCAGCGCGGGCGCGCAGTTCGTGACGCCGCTGTCGGTCGCCGCCCTCACCGGCGAGCGCGTGCATGACGATCTTTTCTCGCTTGTTGGCGAAGGGGCCGGCGAAGCGGCGATGGGCCATATCGAATTGTCGCGCAGCGCCGACCTTGTCGTCGTGGCGCCCGCCACTGCCGACCTGATGGCGAAGATGGCGAATGGGCTGGCCAATGACCTGGCATCCACCGCGCTGCTGGCCACCGACAAGGCGGTGCTGATGGCCCCCGCCATGAATGTGCGGATGTGGGAGAGGCCAGCGGCTAGGCGCAATTTCGAGACCTTGACGCGCGACGGCGTGCTGTTCGTTGGACCCAATGACGGCGAGATGGCCTGCGGCGAGTTCGGACCCGGCCGCATGGCCGAGCCGCTGGAGATCGTTGCCGCCATTGAAAGTGCGCTTGGCCTGGAAGGCCCGCTCAAGGGCATCAAGGCGCTGGTAACGGCAGGCCCGACGCGCGAGCCGGTGGACCCGGTGCGCTTCCTGGCCAACCATTCCAGCGGCAAGCAGGGCTATGCCATCGCAGGCGCCCTGGCTGCGGCGGGTGCGGACACCACGCTGGTTTCCGGCCCCGTGTCTCTTGCCGCGCCTGCCAACGTCAGGCTGGTGCGTGTCACCACGGCGCGCGAAATGCTGGCGGCCAGCGAAGCCGCCCTGCCCGCCGATGTGCTGGTGATGGCGGCGGCGGTGGCCGACTGGCGGCCCGACCTCATCGCCAACAGCAAGCTGAAGAAATCCACCGACCGCATCGTGCCGCTGCTCAAGCTGGTGGAGAACCCGGACATCCTGGCGACCCTGGCCGCCAGCGCCGCGCGGCCGCGCCTGGTGATCGGCTTCGCCGCCGAAACCGATGACGTGGTCGAGAATGCCGTCGCCAAGCGCGCCCGCAAGGGCGCCGACTGGATCATCGCCAACGATGTCTCGGCCAATGACAGCGGAGAGTTCGTGATGGGCGGCGACAAGAACCGCATCCACCTGGTCAGCGCGCAGGGCGTCGAAGACTGGCCGGAAATGAGCAAGCAAGAAGTCGGTGCGCGGCTGGCCGCCCGCATCGCGGAAAAACTCAAGGGGGCCTAAGTGAAAGTCGGGATCAAGAAACTGCCGCATGCCACGGACCTGCCCCTGCCCCATTACGCCACGCCGGGATCGGCCGGCCTCGACCTGCTGGCCGCGGTCGATGCCGAGATGGTGATCGAGCCGGGCAAGCGCGCCGCCGTGCCCACCGGCATCGCCATCGAGCTGCCGCTGGGCGTCGAGGCGCAAGTACGCCCGCGTTCCGGCCTGGCGCTGAACCAGGGCATCACCTGCCTCAATGCGCCCGGCACCATCGACAGCGACTATCGCGGCGAGATCAAGGCGATCCTGATCAATCATAGCGACCAGCCCTTCCAGATTTCGCGCGGCATGAAGATCGCGCAGATGGTGATCGCCCGCCACGAGCAGGCCGAGCTGGTGGAAGTGGATGCCCTCAGCGAGAGCGAACGCGGCGCGGGTGGCTTCGGCAGCACCGGCATGACGGTAAAAGTGTAATGCTGAAACTGTCGCGCAAGACCTTGCTGGCGCTGGAGGCGGTGATCGACATCGCCTTCAACGCGCGCCCGGAGCCGGTGCAGGCCAAGGAAATCACCGCGCGGCAGGGTGTGCCGCAGCGTTATCTCGAACAGGTGATGCAGCAGCTCGTGCGCGCCGGCATCCTCAAAGGCGTGCGTGGACCGCGCGGCGGCTACCGGCTGGCGCGTGAGCGGCGGCGGATCAGCGTCGGCGATGTCGTGCGGGTGGCCGAAAGCATCGAGGACGAGGAAGAGAAGAGTGTGCCGCGTTCCGATCTCGGCCAGCGCATCGTCGCGCCGTTCGTGGCCACCTTGCAGGATGAACTGATGACGCGGCTGGACTCGGTCTCGATCGAGGATCTGTGCCAGCGGGCGCGGGGACAGGGCGTCAGCGATGCCCTGGCCAGCGGCGCCGATTTCACGATTTAGGAGCACGATATGGCAAACGGAAAACCCGGACGCGGCCGCGTCTACAATTCCATCACCGAGACCATCGGCGACACGCCGCTGGTGCGGCTGAACCGCATGCCACGCGCGGCGGGCGTGAAGGCCGACATCCTGCTCAAGCTGGAATTCTTCAATCCGCTCTCCTCGGTCAAGGACCGCATCGGCGTCGCCATGATCGAGGCGATGGAAGCGCAGGGCATCATCGCCCCGGGCAAGACCACGCTGATCGAACCGACATCGGGCAATACCGGCATCGCGCTGGCCTTCGTCGCCGCCGCCAAAGGCTACAAGCTGATCCTGGTGATGCCGGAAAGCATGTCGCTGGAACGGCGCAAGATGCTGATGATCCTGGGGGCGCAGATCGAACTCACCGAAGCGGCCAAGGGCATGAAGGGCGCCATCGCCCGCGCCTATGAACTGGTGGCGGAAAATCCCAACGCGGTTATCCCGCAGCAGTTCGAGAATCCCGCCAACCCGGAAATCCATCGCCGCACCACGGCAGAGGAAATCTGGAACGACACCGACGGCAAGGTCGATATCGTGATCGCGGGCGTCGGCACCGGCGGCACCATCACCGGCGTCGGCCAGGCGCTGAAGGCCAAGAAGCCGGGCGTGAAGATGATCGCGCTGGAACCGGAAGACAGCCCGGTGCTGTCGGGCGGCGCGCCCGGCCCGCACAAGATCCAGGGCATTGGCGCGGGCTTCGTCCCCGCCAATCTCGACCGCAAGAGCATCGACGAGATCATCACCATTTCCAACGAGACCGCGCTGGAGACGGCGCGGCGCGCGGCGCGCGAGGAAGGCATCCCGGTGGGCATTTCCTCCGGTGCGGCCATCGCGGCGGCGCTGGAAGTTGGGGCGCGGCCGGAGAATGCCGGCAAGACCATCGTCGCCATCATTCCCAGCTTCGCGGAACGCTATCTGTCGACGGCGTTATTCGAGGGCCTGTAGCAGGTCGGGCCAGTCGGTGCAGATTGCATCGATCCTCTGCCCGCGCAGCTTCGCCATCTCGGCCTTTTCGTTGACGGTCCAGGCCCCGATCTTCAGGCCGCGCGCATGGGCGTCGGAAATCGCCAGCCCGGTGGCATCGGCGTGGTGGGGAAACCAGCCCTCGCCGCCTGCCGCCTTGATCGCATCCAGCATGGGCAGGTATTCGCCCTGCAGCTTGTCGGTGGTGAACCAGCAGCGCGCCAACGGGGATTGCTGGCGTATCCGCAGCAACCCGCGCCAATCAAAGCCCACGAAAATCACCCGGTCGAGATGGTCGCCACAGGCGGCCAGCGCCGCGTCGGCCAGCAAGGCCGGATCGGCGCCGGGATCGGATTTCAGTTCGACCATGAGTAGGAAGGGCGACGGCGCCCCGGCGGCAATCGCCAGCACTTCGACCAGCGCGGGAATGCGCGCCCCATCCACCGGCGCCAGCATGGGATGGGCATAGGCATAGTCGCTGCCGGGCGCAGGCCGGCCGACATCGAATTGCTGCAGCTCGGTAAAACGCAGATCGCCGATGCGCGGCGGCAGGCCTTCCAGCCAGCGCCCGCTATTGCTGCGGGCATAACCAGGGTTGAGACGCAGATCATGATGCACCACCACGACACCATCGGCGGATAACTGCACATCCAGCTCCGCGCCATCGGCACCCAGCGCCACGGCATGGGCAAACGCCGCCAGCGTATTTTCGGGCCGCAGCGCTGCGCCGCCACGATGGGCGATTTTGAGAGTCGGCATGGCTCAAGACTATGCCGACTCCCTGCCATGCCAAAGTCTGCCGTCATGACGGAACATTCCGTTCAGCCCCGTGACAGGTTGTGACCTTTTTAAGACTTGGCCGAATGTTTGATCTGCCATGCGCCAAAACGGCCGTCATCGGCTTGACTGCCTGCGCGCCCGGGCGTACCCACCCCGCCATCACGGTTATGTGGCAATTCCGCCCGGCCAACTTTAAGGAGGATCCGATGACGCCGAACACGACCGCTGCCCGTCGCGCCTCCGCCTGCGGCCTGATTCCGCTTTCCCGTCCGGGAGCCTGCTAAAAAGCCCTGTTTTCGGCCTTTTTTCGCGCCCTCCCGGAAACCCCGTGGAGGGTTTTTTATTTTCCGTCCTGAAGATTTGCCATGACCGACCTGAACCGAAACGAACTGCAGACCGCCGGGCCCCGCAACGCGGGCGACCAGCGCGGCGCCTTCTGGCTGGAAGTGAAGGCGCTGTCGAAGCTCGCGGCGCCGCTGGCGGCGACACAGGTGGCGCAGATGCTGATCCTGGCCACCGACACGCTGATGCTGGGCCATCTCAGCAAGGAAGCGCTGGCGGCCGCGACCCTGGGCAACAATGTCTTCATCATGGCCTGGCTGGTGGGGCTGGGCCCCGCCTCGGCGGTGCCGGCGATGATCGCGCACATCATCGGCGCGCGCGCCGATGACCGTGCCGGCGTGCGCAGCGTCGTGCGCATGGGCTTGTGGGCCGTGGCGCTGCTGTCGGCGCCGCTGCTGCTGGTGCTGGCCTTCACGCGGGATATCCTTATCCTGCTGGGTCAGGACCCTACACTGGCCGACGGCGCCAGCCTGTTCATGTCGACATTGATGTGGGGCCTGCCCTTCAGCATCGCTTACCAGGTGCTGCGCAATTTCTCGACCGCCGTGAACAAGCCGATGATGCCGCTGATCGTGGCGGCGCTTGCGGTGGCGTTCAACGCGCTGGGCGACTATGTCCTGATCTTCGGCCATTTTGGCTTTCCCCGGCTGGAGCTGTTCGGCTCCGGCCTGGCCAGCGCCCTGTCCAACGTCTTCAGTTGCCTCGCCATGCTGGCCTTCGTGCTGCTGGAGCCCAGGCTGAAGCAGTACCGCGTGCTGCATCGCTGGGCGCGGCCGCACTGGGCGCATCTACGCGAGATCTTCACGCTGGGCATGCCCATCGGCCTGACCATGATGTTCGAGGTGGCGCTGTTCGTCGCCGCCGCCTTCGTCATGGGCCTGTTCGGCGCCGATGCGCTGGCGGCGCACCAGATCGCCATCACCGTGCCGTCCATCACCTTCATGGTGCCGCTGGGCATCGGCATGGCCGCGACGGTGCGGGTGGGCCTGGCCAAGGGCGCCGGCGATGATGTCGAGGCGCGGCGCGCCGGCTTCGCCGCGCTGGCGATGGCGACGGCCTTCATGGCCGTGACCTCGGCCCTGTTGCTGCTGTTCCCCCGCTTCATCGCCGGATTGTGGCTGCCCGACCTGCCGGAAAATACGCCCGTGCTGGCACTGGCGGTGAGCTTCCTGATGGTCGCGGCGGGGTTCCAGCTTGCCGACGGACTGCAGGTGACGGCGTCGCTGTCGCTGCGCGGCCTCAAGGATGCGCGCGCCCCGATGCTGATCGCAGCGGCCAGCTATTGGCTGTGCGGCTTTCCCATCTGCCTGTGGCTGGGCTTCACGCTGGGCCTGCAGGGCTTCGGCATCTGGCTGGGCCTGGCCTTCGGGCTGATGGTGGCGGCGGCGGCGCTGGTGTGGCGCTTCAACACGCTGTCAAAGCAGGCGTCATCAGAGAAGATGGCGCCCCAGATACATCACCAGGAAGAATAGCAGGCCCAGCATCAGCACGATGCCGATCCGCACCGGCTTGGCGCGGCGCTCCTGCTCGGCGGCGATCAGCAAGGCGGTTTCCGGATGCAGGCGCACGCCGCCTTCCGCCACCATGCGCGACAGGTCTTCGGCATTCTTCACCAGTTGCGGCAGGTCGTCCGCCAGCCTGCCCAGGGCAGAGAAGCCTTCGGCGGCCCGGGCCAGCCGCGCCTCCGGGCGCAGATTGTCGGTCACCCACTGCTCGGCCACGGGCCGCGATGCTTCCCAGATGTCGAAATCCGGATCGAGGCCGCGCGCCACGCCTTCGACCACCACCATCGTTTTCTGCAGCAGCACCAGCGGCGGCTGCGCCTGCATGTCGAAACGGCGGGTGGTCTCGAACAATTGTCCCAGCAGTTGCGCGATGGAAATTTCGCGGGCGCTGCGGCCGAAGATCGGCTCGCCAATGGCGCGCAGCGCCTGCGCAAAAGTCTCGATCGGGTGCTGCGGCGGCACGAAGGACATGTCGTAATGCAGTTGCGCGATCTTCACATAGTCGCGCGACAGGAAGCCCGCCAGCGTGCCGGCCATGAAACGGCGCAGCGGCGGCTCCAGCCGGCCCATGATGCCGAAATCCACCGCCACCAGGCGGCCTTGCGTATCGACGAAAAGATTGCCCGGATGCATGTCGGCATGGAAAAAGCCGTCGCGCAGCGCCTGGGTGAGAAAGCTGCGCACCACCACCAGCGCAAGCTTTTTCGGGTCATGTCCAGCCGCCGACAACAGGGCGGGATCGCGGATCGGCGTGCCATCGATCCATTCGGACGTCAGCGTGCGCGAGGCCGTGCGCTGCCAGTCGATATGCGGCACGCGGAAATCATGATCGGCGCGGGTGCGCTCATAGAGCTCGGAGGCCGCCGCCGCTTCCATGCGCAGGTCCAGTTCCAGCGCCACCGAGGCGGCCAGCGTCTCCTTGATGGCGATGAAGCGCAGGCGGCGGGCCTCTGCGGAAACGCTTTCAGCCAGCCGCGCGAACAGCGCCAGCGCATCCAGGTCGCGGGCAAAGCGCGCTTCGATGCCGGGGCGCAGCACCTTCACTGCTACCTCCGCTCCTTCGGTGGTGCGGCCACGATGCACCTGCGCGATGGAGGCCGCAGCGACCGCCGGGCCCAGTTCGGTGAAGAAGACTTCGACCGGCGCGCCCAGATCCTGGGCGATCACCGCGCGGGCCTGTGCCTCGGGGAATGGCGGCAACCGGTCCTGCAGATGTTCCAGCGCCCGCGACACGCGCGCACCAACAATGTCGGGCCGCGTCGCCAGCATCTGGCCCAGCTTGATATAGGCGGGGCCCAGTTTTTCCAGCGCCCGCGCCAGCTTCGCGCCCGCATCGGCCTTGCCGGCACGCAAGGCCAACAGGGGCCCGAGCAGCACGAAGGCCGCATGGATCAGGCGAAGGAAACTGCCCATCAGATTTTCCAGGCCGAATGCATGGCGGCAATGCCGCCGGACAGCACCCGCACCTTCACCTGGGAAAGGCCCGCATCGCGGATCATGCCGGCGAATTTCTCGCGCGTCGGGAAACGGCGGATGCTTTCGGCAAGATAGCGGTAGGACTCGGCGTCACCGGCCACCCACGCGCCCATCTTGGGCAGCAGCTTGAAGGAATAGGCGTCATAGATGGTGTCGAGGCCCGGCACATCCACCTGGCTGAATTCCAGGCAGAGGAAACGCCCGCCCGGCTTCAGGACGCGGCGCGCCTCGGACAGCGCCTTGTCGATATGCGTCACGTTGCGGATGCCGAAGGCGATGGTATAGGCGTCCACCGACGCATCGGGGATGGGCAGCGCCTCGGCGTCACCCACCGTCCAGGTGATGGCGCCCTCACCCTTGGTTTCGGCACGGCGCTTGCCCTCGCCCACCATCTGTTCGTTGATGTCGCAGACGGTCACGGCGGCATCATCTCCACCCCGCCCCTGCAGGGATCGGGCGCGGGCCATCTCGACGATGCGAAAGGCGATGTCGCCGGTGCCACCGGCCACATCGACGGTTTTCCAGCCCGGCTGCGGATTGAGATATTCCACCATCGCATCCTTCCAGATGCGGTGGACGCCGACGCTCATCACGTCGTTCATCAGGTCATAACGCGCCGCCACCGAGGAAAAGACCTCGCGGACGAGACCTTCCTTTTCGGCCTCCGGCACGTCGCGGAAGCCGAAGCTCGCGGTGTTGTTCTCAGACATGGCAGGAATATAGCGTGGGCCGGGCGCGATGGGCTACACTTTACCCATGCCCGAACTGCCCGAAGTCGAGACCGTGAAGCGGGGGATCGCCCCCGCGCTGGAAGGCCGCACCATCACCCATGCCGAGACGCGGCGGGGCGACCTGCGCCGCCCCTTCCCGGAGCGTTTCGCCGCCCGGCTCAAGGGCCGCAAGGTCATCGCCCTGCGGCGGCGGGCCAAGTACATCCTGGCCGACCTCGACAGCGGCGAGACGCTGGTCATTCATCTGGGCATGTCAGGCCGCATGACGGTGCAGGCAGACGGCAAGACCGCCCGCAAGATCGGCACCTATGTCCATGAAACCAGCGACGGCGTTGGCAAGCATGACCATGTCGTGCTGGAAACCGACGCCCCGGCCCGCATCCTGTTCAACGATCATCGCCGCTTCGGACTGATGGACCTGGTCGAGACCAGGACGCTGGAAGCGGACAGGCTCTTCCGGGATATCGGCATCGAGCCGCTGTCGCCTGGTTTCAACGTAAAGCACCTGGCGGCGGCGCTGGCGGGCAAGAAGACACCGATCAAGTCGTCGCTGCTCGACCAGCGCGTGGTGGCGGGGCTGGGCAACATCTATGTGGCGGAGGCGCTGTTCCGCAGCCACGTCTCGGCCAAGCGGCTGGCAGGCAGCCTGAGGCCCGACGAGCTCAAGCTGCTGGTGGCGGCGATCAAGAAAGTGCTGCAGGACGCCATCGCGGTGGGCGGTTCGTCTCTGCGCGATCATGCCCTGCCCGACGGCGCGCTGGGCGAATTCCAGCATCACTTCCTGGTATATGGCCGCGAAGGCGAGCCCTGCCGTTCGAAATGTCCCGGCACCATCAAGCGCATCGTGCAGGCGGGGCGCTCCACATTCTATTGTCCCAAATGCCAGAAGTGAGATCGCGATGAGTGTTGTTCTGAAGGAAGTGCGCGGCCCTGTCGGCATCGCCACCCTCAACCGGCCCGAGGCGCTGAATGCGCTGAACACGGCGCTGCTTGATGCGCTGGCCGACACGCTGGAAGCCTGGGATGCCGATCCGAAGGTACGGGCGATCATCGTCACCGGCTCGGAAAAAGCCTTTGCCGCCGGCGCCGACATCAAGGAGATGGCGCCCAAGAGCTTTGCGCAGATGGATGCCGAAAACATCTTCGGCCGCCAGCACGACCGCATCACGCGGATCCGCAAGCCGATCATAGCGGCGGTGTCGGGCTTCGCGCTGGGCGGCGGCTGCGAGCTGGTGATGGCGCTGGATATCGCCATCGCCGCCGACAATGCCCGGTTCGGCCAGCCCGAGATCACGCTGGGCATCATGCCCGGCCTGGGCGGCAGCCAGCGGCTGGTCCGCGCCGTGGGCAAGGCCAAGGCAATGGAACTGTGCCTGACCGGGCGGATGATGGATGCCGCCGAGGCGCTGGCTTCCGGCCTGGTGGCGCGGGTGGTGCCGGCCGCCGAGCTGATGGCCGAGGCGCTGAAACTGGCCGAGAAGATCGCGGCCCAGTCCCTGCCGGCCGCCGCCATGGTCAAGGATGCCGTGAACCGGGCCTTCGAGAGCCCGCTGGCCGAGGGCCTGGCCTATGAACGCCGGGCCTTTCATGCCCTGTTCGCCACCCATGACCAGAAAGAGGGCATGGCGGCCTTTTCGGCAAAGCGGAAACCGGAATTCCGGGACGAATAGAGGGCTTTTGTTGACGCCGGGAAGACCCCGCGCTATACGCCCGCCTCTTTTGCCAAGGAAAGCCTGATGCCCAATATCGCCTCGTCCGAGAAGCGGGTCCGTACGACCGCCAAGCGCACCGCCATCAATACGTCGCGCAGGACGCGCGTGCGCGGCTTTATCCGCAAGGTCGAGGAAGCCATCAAGTCGGGCGACAAGAAGGCCGCCCTGGCCGCCCTGAAGGCTGCCGAACCGGAAATCATGCGCGGCGTGACCAAGGGCGTGCTGCACAAGAACACCGGCAGCCGCAAGGTTTCCCGCCTCTCCAAGCGCGTCGCCAAACTGTCTTAAGCGGGAAGCCGCTGGAATCTTTGGCGGATTCAAAAATAGATACGGCCCGGACCACAATCCGGGCCGTTTTTATTTGTCCGCGCACGGATAAACAGCAATCGCCTCGTTTCGGCGGCGCACCATGAACGCCGTTCGGCCCAAGCCCTTGATTCAAAATGGCTGTCCCAAAATGTTTTATTTTCCGTATACGGTACAGTTGGTTAGCCACGTTTTTAAAAGTGAAAAATTTTGCCGAATCGGACGCCGTTCGGGGTTTGTCCCCCTTGTGAGTCGCAGCCGCTTGATTCTATCTTAACCACGCGTTGGGGCGGGTACAGGCGATGAGTAAGACAAGCGAAAGTAAAATAACAATATTCGCTAGTCTTAATCAGTCCGGTGACAAAACAATCAAGTATAAATTCGCCTGATTTACTTACATTTTGACGTTTTATGTTGGAATTACTTCCGGCATTCCACGAATTTTCCCTTTTCGGTTGGCCATGGCACCTCCCTCCTCTCACGATTACGCGGGCGATATCGACGCCCAGGAAGCCTGGGCACTGCTGAGCGCCGATCCCAAGGCGCAACTGGTCGATGTGCGCACCACGGCGGAATGGAACTTTGTCGGCTTGCCCGACATTTCGGGCCTTGGCCGCCGGGTGCACTGCATCGAATGGCAGAGCTATCCCACCATGTCGGTCAATCCCGCCTTCGCGGCGGACGCGCAGGCCGCAGTGACGGGCGCGGGCGCGGACAAGAATACGCCCGTGCTGTTCCTCTGCCGCTCGGGGGCGCGCAGCCGCGCCGCTGCGGTGGCGCTGGCAGGGCTGGGCTTCACCAAAGCCATCAACGTGGCCGGCGGCTTTGAAGGCGATCCGGATGGGATGCGCCAGCGTGGCCACATCAATGGCTGGAAGGCTGCGGGGCTGCCCTGGCGGCAAGGTTAGTTTGTACGACGCGAGTGCCGGACACGAAAACGTGCCGGAGTAACAACAAATGGTATTGGACGGGTGTTTCTTATGACTCAGGCGAAATCGGCACGGGCGGACTGGCGGGCGGCATGGGCGGGCGTGCGTGAGCGTTTGCGCCGCGAGCTGGGCGACGCGGTGTTCGAGGCCTGGATTGCGCCCCTGACGCTGGAAAGCTTTGACGATGACGAGCTGGCGATCGGCGCGGTGAAGCCGTTCGTGCGCAACTGGGTCGCCAACCATTATGTGCCGCGCATCGAGCGCGCCTTCCGCGCCGACGGTTTCGCCCCAGCCGCCATCGCCATCGTGATGGCCGCGCCCCAAAGCAGCATCACCATCGGCGCCAATGCCCTGCCGGTGCGCGAAGCGCCGGAAGCGCCCGCCACGGTTTCCTACCTGCCGCAGCGTTCCGCCGCCGCCGAAAGCGCCGATGACAGCGCCCGTGGCCTGTGGAACCGCATGCTGCATCCGCAGCAGACCTTCGACAGCTTCATTCCCGGCGGCGCCAACGCCTTTGGCCATGGCGCAGCCAAGGATTTCGCGGAAGGCGGCCAGGCCGACCTGCCCCTGCTCTACATTCATGGCGGCTTCGGCTACGGCAAGACCCATCTGCTCAACGCTGCGGCGCTGGAATTCCGCAAGCGCGGCAAGCGCACCCTGTTCCTGCGCGCCGAAGATTTCATGCGCCACTTCCTGGGCGCGCTCTATCGCAAGGATACGCTGGCCTTCAAGGAAGAGCTGCGCACCGCCGAGGTCCTGATCATCGACGACCTGCAGCATATCTGCCGCAGCACCGCCACGGCGTCGGAGTTCCTCTATACCGTCAACGCCTTCGCCGACCTGCGCCGCCGCGTCGTGATCGCCGCCGACCGCGCCCCCACCGGGCTTGAGGGCCTTGGCGCCGATGTGAAGTCGCGCCTGACCGGCGGCCTCGTCATCGCGCTGGACAAGCCGGATCGCGACACCCGCCTGGCCATTCTCAAGCGGCGCGCCGCCGATTTCTGCAAGCACAAGCCCGACGTGGTCCTGCCGGAAGCCGTGCTGGAGCGCATCGCCGACATGGACGACGCGTCCCCGCGCGAACTGATCGGCGTCTTCACCAAGATCGCCACCTATGCCGACCTCACCAAGAAGCCGGTTACGCTGGAAGTGGCCGACGAAGCGGTGGGCCTGCGCTCTTCACCCGGCGTCAAGACCTCGATCGAGGACATCCAGCGCAAGACCGCCGAGTTCTACAAGCTCGACGTCAAGGATTTCCATTCGCCCCAGCGCGCCCGCCGCGTCGCGCGTCCGCGCCAGGTGGCGATGTACCTGGCGCGCAAGCTCACCAGCCGCTCGCTGCCGGAAATCGGCCGGCGCTTCGGCGGCCGCGACCACACCACGGTGCTGCATGCCTGCCGCCGCATCGAGGCGCTGATCGGCGAAGACGCCCTATTCCGCCAGGAAGTCGATTTTCTGTCGCAGATGCTTCAGCGCAAAGGCGACCTGTAAGGGTTTGCACGAGTCATGGTAGAAACCTGCCATGACTGCCCTGATCGAGGCCCATGATCTCACCAAGCGGTTCGGTGCGGTTACCGCGCTGGACCGCTTGTCGCTTTCGATCCCGCAAGGCGGCGTCTATGGCATTCTGGGCACCAACGGCGCCGGCAAGAGCACCTTCTTCCGCATCTGTCTCGACCTGATCCGCCCCAGCGAGGGCAGCGTCAGCCTGCTGGGCGGGGTGCCCGGCGACACCGCGCGGCGGCGGCGCATCGGCGCCATGATCGAGACGCCGCGCTATCATCCCTTCCTCACCGCGCGCGAGACTTTGACCATGCTGGCGCTGGCCAGCGGCGTGCGCGATGCGCCGGTGGAACGCTGGCTGGCGCGGGTGGGCCTGTCCGATGCCGCCCACCGCAAGGTGCATCACTTCTCGGTGGGCATGAAGCAGCGCATGGGCATCGCTGCGGCGCTGATCTCGTCGCCCGAGCTGCTGATCCTGGACGAACCCACCAGCGGCATGGACCCGGTGGGCATCCAGGAGATGCGCAGCCTGATGCGCGAACTGGCGGACAAGGACGGCGTCACCATCCTGCTGTCCAGCCACCTGCTGGACGAAGTGCAGCGGGTCTGCGACCGCGTCGCCATCTTCGCGCGCGGCAAGCTGGTGTCGGAAGGCCGCATCGACCTGCTGGTGGGTGGCCGGGAAAAGCTGCGCCTGCTGGCCACCGCGCCCGCCGCGCTGCTGGCGAAGCTGGGAGCGCGGGCCGTTCCCGATGGTGATGGCGCATTGGTGACGGTGACGCGCACAGAAGCGCCCGCCTTGTTGCACGAGCTGGTCCATGACGGTGTCGATCTGGTCGAAGCGCGCTGGGTCGGCGGTGAACTGGAAAAGTTTTATCTCGAACAGGTGGGCCATGCTGGCTGACGCCGTCGCCGCCGAAAGCTACAAGTTCCTGCGCCAGCGCGGCGGCCTGTTCTGGGGCTTCTGCGCCGTGCCGCTGGGCATGCTGCTGTTCAACCTCATGCTCGACACCTGGATCGGCACGCGTTCCGCCCTGCCGGTGGGGCTCGATCTGGGGCGGCAGGTGGTGCAAGGCCTGGGACTGGGCGGCAGCGCCTTCTTCCAGATCTTCTTCGCGGCGGGCGCGGTGTCGCTCTTCTCCGGCGAGTATCGCTGGGAAACCTGGCGGCTGCTGACGCCGCGCAACAGCCGCGCCAACCTGATGGCCGCCAAGTTCATCGTCTATGCCGCGCTGACCGCCCTGAGCCTGCTGGCGCTGGGACTGGGCAATGCCCTGCATACGCTCTATGCGGGCCTATTGGGCGCGCAGGTGGCGCTGCCGGGCGGCGCTTTCCCGCTGCACGCCTTGGGCACCTTCCTGACAAGCTGGGCCGAATTGCTGGTGCTGGGTGCGGTTGCCGCGCTGCTGGCCACGGCCACCCGCGCCATGATCGGACCGCTGATCGCCGCCATCTGCTTTGCCTTTGCGCAGCAGATGGCGTTGATGATCCTGGGGCCTGCCGATGCCAGGCTGCACTGGTTTGCGGCCTTTCCCGGCATGTCGGCCTGGTATGTCCGCGCCTGGATCACGGGCGAGCAGATCATGCCGGGTGTCTTTGCCGTGGCTTCACGCGCGCTGCCGGGCATCCTGTTCCTGCTGGGCTGGATCGCGCTTCTGGGCGCAGCCGTACTGGTGCGGTTCCAGCGCCAGGATTTGCCGCGCGAGTGATCAGTCCAGGCTGAAAACCTCCTCCACCTTGACGCCGAACACGGCGGCGATCCGCATGCCCAGGGGCAGTGCGGGATCGGCCTTGCCGTTCTCGATGGCGTTGAGGCTCTGGCGCGCGATGTTGAGTTTTTCCGCCAGTTCGGCCTGGCTCCAGTCCTTTTCGGCGCGCAGTACCTTGATGCGGTTCTTCACGACTTAATCTCGCGCAGGCGGCGGAAGAGATAGACCAGCAGATAGCCCAGCCCAAACGGCCCCATCATGACCATGATGCCGCAGAAGAAATACTCTTTTGGCGTTTCCGCCCCATGAAAGAAACCGGCAATGCTTTCCAGGCCGGAACCGAACAGCACGGCGGGAAACACCACGCCGCACAGCGCGCACAGGCCCAGCACACTGCCCCAGTACCAGTCGCTTTTCATGTTCTGCCGCTGGATGTCATCCATCGCGCCATAGCTGATGCCAAAAAGGCCGACGCCCAACAGCATCAGCCCGCCAAAGCCAATGGCGGGAAGAGACCACGCCCCCTCGCCGCGTACCGCATGCGGCAGTAGATGCGCCGCAATGATCGCGGCCATGCCCAGGCCGCACAGCAGCCAGAAATTCCTGCGTGAATAGTGCATGTCATCCTTACATGTCTAAATGTCTTGTTTAAACGACATATCATGACCGGCAACGATGTCAAGTAGGCATGACATTGCAAACGGACTGCGGCGTTCTTCCAGCAGGGGTCGCAAAGGCAAAAAAAGCGCCGCAAAACCGGGCTTTTCCACCCCCTTCCGGTGGGCCGTTTTTCTGGCCTGATCCGGGCAGTTCTGCTAGGTTTACAGCCTTGAGTCTTGGGGCCACGAGAGGGCTCTCACAAACACAAGAAATCGGGTGTTTGCGGTGCCTTGCGGCGCCGGAAACGGGGTTCTGTCAGCAGGCGGACTGGAAATGAAAATCAACGTCGAACGCGGCGCATTCCTCAAGGCGCTGAACCATGTGCAGAGCGTGGTGGAACGCCGGAACACCATTCCGATCCTGTCCAACGTGCTGATCGAAGCGGGCAAGGCCGGACTGAAGCTCACCGCCACCGACCTGGATATCGAGATCGTCGAGGCCCTGCCCGCCGACATCCTGCGCAACGGTGCGGCCACCGCGCCCGCCCACATGCTCTACGACATCGTACGCAAGCTGCCCGATGGGGCGCAGGTGCAGGTGGAGCTGCTGTCCAGCGAAGGCGGCCGCCTCTCGGTCAGCGCCGGTTCGTCGCGCTTCGAGCTCGCCTGCCTGCCGCGCGAGGATTTCCCCCAGATGGCCGCCGGCGCGCTGCCGCACAAATTCCGTCTCGCCGCCGACGACCTGAAGCGGCTGATCGACAAGACCCGCTTCGCCATCTCCACCGAAGAGACGCGCTATTACCTCAACGGCATCTACCTGCATGCCGCCAAGGACGCCAAGCCGCCAGTGATGCGCGCCGTCGCCACCGATGGCCATCGCCTGGCCCGCTTCGAGCTGGAACTGCCGGAAGGCAGCGCGGCCATGCCGGGCGTGATCGTGCCGCGCAAGACCGTGGGCGAACTGCGCAAGCTGCTGGACGATGCCGAGGGCGCCATCGACATTTCCCTTTCGGATACCAAGATCCAGTTCGGCTTCAATGGCGTCGAACTCACCTCCAAGCTGATCGACGGCAATTTCCCGCCCTATGAGCGGGTCATTCCCGCCGGCAACGACAAGTCGCTGGCGCTGGAAGCCAAGGAATTCGCCCAGTCGGTGGACCGCGTTTCCACCATCAGCGCCGACAAGACCCGCGCCGTGAAGCTGGGCCTGTCCAAGGACAAGGTGACGCTGACCGTGGTCAACCCGGAATCGGGCACCGCCACCGAGGATGTCGGCGCCACCTATAGCGCCGGCGCGCTGGAGATCGGCTTCAACGCCCGCTACCTGCTGGACATCACCAGCCAGATCGAGGGCAAGGAAGTGCGCTTCCTGCTGTCGGATGCGGGCTCGCCCGCCATCATCGAGGACGCAAGCGACCCCCGCACGCTGTATGTCCTTATGCCGCTTCGGGTCTGATATTGGCGTTCGCCACCGACATGCAGCCTGAGCGCGCCGCCTTTGCGGGTGCGCCTGCAAAGCTGGCGGTGACACAGCTGCGGCTGACCAACTTCCGCTCCTATGCCAGCGGGGCGCTGGCGCTGTCGGGCGCTCCGGTGGTGCTGGCGGGGCCGAACGGCGCCGGCAAGACCAACATCCTGGATGCGATCTCGATGCTGTCGCCCGGGCGCGGCCTGCGCGGGGCGAAGCTGGCCGAACACACCCGCAAGAGCCCGGTGGTCTCCGATGCGGCGCTGTGGGCGGTGGCGGCCACGGTGGCGCGCGGGGCAACCGAATACGAGATCGGCACCGGGCTTATCAGAAGCTCGGGGGCACTGGGACCCAATGGCGGCGAGAAGCGCCCCGGCGGCGGAAGCCGCCAAGACAAAAGAAGCGTGCGGCTCAATGGCGTCGAAGCCAGGGGCAGCGCCGACCTGGGCGATATCGTCCAGCTGATCTGGCTGACGCCCGCCATGGATCGCCTCTTCATCGAAAGTGCGGGCGGGCGGCGGCGTTTCCTCGACCGGCTGGTGCTGGGTTTCGAGCCTGCCCATGCCCGCCATTCCACCCGCTATGAAACCGCGATGCGCGAACGGGCGCGGCTGCTGAAATACGGTCCGCGCGATCCGGCCTGGCTGGACGGGCTGGAGAGCGAGATGGCCGAGGCGGGCATCGCCATCGCAACCGCCCGCGCCATAGCGGTGGAGCGCCTGTCCCGCGCCCTGACCGAGCATGTCGGCGAATTTCCCGCCGCCGCCCTGTCGCTGAGCGACGAACTGCATCTTTCCAGCGCCGACGAACTGCGCGCCAGGCTGGCGGCATCGCGCATCCGTGACGCCGAAGCCGGGCGCACCGGTCACGGCCCACACACCACCGACCTGATGGTACGCCATACCGCCAAGCGGGCCGATGCGCAGGACTGCTCCACCGGCGAGCAGAAGGCGCTGCTGATCTCCATCATCCTGGCCGATGCCCGCGAGCTGAGCCGCGCCCGCGACGGCCTGGCGCCGCTTCTGCTGCTGGACGAGATCGCCGCCCATCTGGATGCGCGCCGCCGCAGCGCCCTGTTCGAGGAAATCCATGCCCTGTCCGCCCAGGCCTGGATGACCGGCACCGACCTTTCCCTGTTCGAAGGCTGGGGCCGCAACGCCGAAATCTTCCTGGTCGAAAACGGCCAGTTCATGCGTCAGGAGTAAGCCATGGCCGAACCCGCTGTGAACAACAACGAATATGGCGCCGACAGCATCAAGGTCCTCAAGGGGCTCGACGCCGTGCGCAAGCGCCCCGGCATGTATATCGGCGACACCGATGACGGTTCGGGCCTGCACCACATGGTCTACGAAGTCGTGGACAATGCCGTGGACGAGGCGCTGGCCGGCCATGCCGACCATATCGACGTGACGTTGAACCCGGACGGCTCCTGCACCGTGTACGACAATGGCCGCGGCATTCCCGTGGGCATCCACAAGGAAGAAGGCGTCTCGGCAGCCGAGGTCATCATGACCCAGCTGCATGCCGGCGGTAAGTTCGACGAGAATTCCTACAAGGTTTCCGGCGGCCTGCACGGCGTCGGTGTTTCGGTGGTGAACGCGCTGTCGGAATTCCTCGACCTGCGGATATGGCGCGAGGGCAAGGAACATTACATGCAGTTCCGCCACGGCGATCCCGTGTCGCCCCTGTCTGTCGTGGCCGAGGCGCCGGGCCGCAAGGGCACGGAGATCACCTTCCTGCCCTCGTCCGCAACTTTCACCAAGACCACGTTCGATTTCGGCACGCTGGAACACCGCCTGCGCGAACTGGCCTTCCTCAATTCCGGCGTCGTCATCATCCTGAGCGACAAGCGCGGCGTCGAGCCCAAGGACATGACGCTGCACTATGAGGGCGGGCTGAAGGCGTTCGTGCAGTATCTCGACCGCGCCAAGCAAGCCCTGATCCCTGCGCCCGTGATGATCGTGGCCGAACGTGACGGCATGACCGTCGAAGTGGCGATGACCTGGAACGACAGCTATCACGAGAGCACGCTGGCCTTCACCAACAACATCCCGCAGCGCGACGGCGGCACCCATGTGGCGGGCTTCCGCGCCGCCCTGACCCGCGTCGTCACCAAGTATGCCGAAGACATGGCAGGCAAGAAGGACAAGGTGGCGCTGACCGGCGACGATTGCCGCGAGGGCCTGACCTGCGTCCTGTCGGTCAAGGTGCCGGACCCGAAATTCTCGTCGCAGACCAAGGACAAGCTGGTTTCCAGCGAAGTGCGCCCCGTGGTGGAAAGCGCCATGATCGACCAGCTGGGCGCCTGGTTCGAGCAGCACCCCGCCGACGCCAAGGCAATCGTCGGCAAGGTGGTGGAAGCCGCGACCGCCCGCGAGGCCGCCCGCAAGGCGCGCGAACTGACCCGCCGCAAGGGCGTGCTCGATGGCATGTCCCTGCCCGGCAAGCTGGCCGATTGCCAGGAGCGCGATCCCAGCAAGTGCGAAATCTTCATCGTCGAGGGCGACAGCGCCGGTGGCAGCGCCAAGCAGGGCCGCAACCGTTCCAACCAGGCGGTGCTGCCGTTGCGCGGCAAGATCCTGAACATTGAGCGGGCGCGTTTCGACAAGATGCTGTCCAGCGACTCCATCGTCTCGCTGATCACGGCGCTGGGCACCGGCATCGGCCGCGAAGAGTTCAACGCCGACAAGCTGCGCTACCACAAGATCATCATCATGACCGACGCCGACGTCGACGGCGCGCATATCCGGACCCTGCTGCTGACCTTCTTCTACCGGCAGATGCCGGAGCTGATCGAGCGCGGCCACATCTTCATCGCCCAGCCGCCGCTCTACAAGGCGACGCGCGGCAAGTCGGAGCGCTACCTCAAGGACGAGGACGAGCTGCAGAACCATCTTATCGCGGAAGGCACGTCCGGCGGCTCGCTGACGCTGCACACCGGCGAGATGATCGCGGGCTCGGACCTGGACACGCTGGTGGAGCATGCCCGCACTGCGGCGTCCGCGCTGTCAAACTTCCCGCGCCACTATGCCCGCTTCGTGCTGGAGCAGGCGGCGATTTCGGGCGCGCTCAACCCCGACATCCTCAATGATGCCGAGAAGGCCAAGGCGGCGGCGACGACCATCGCCTCGCGGCTGGACACGCTGTCAGAAGAGTTCGAGCGCGGCTGGCATGGCGAGCCCACCGCCGATGGCGGCCTGAAATTCTGGCGCGATGTGCGCGGCGTGCGCGAGACGGTGGCGATCGACGGCGCCCTGATCGCGTCTGCCGATGCGCGCCGCCTGGACCGCATGGCGGTTGAACTGCAAAAGACCTATCTCAAGCCCGGCACACTGCGGCGCAAGGATGAAAGCTTCGAGGTACGCTCGCCGTCGGAGATGCTCGAGGCCATCTATGGCTGGGGCCGCAAGGGCCTGGCGCTGCAGCGCTACAAGGGTCTGGGCGAAATGAACCCGGAACAGCTCTGGGAAACCACGCTGGACGAGAATGCCCGTTCGCTGCTGGTGGTGAAGGTGCAGCATGCCGATGAGGCCGGCGAACTCTTCGCCAAGCTGATGGGCGATGTGGTCGAGCCGCGCCGCGAGTTCATCCAGGACAATGCGTTGTCGGCCTCCGTGGACATATAATGCTTAAAGGCCTGCGCTTCCAGAAACGGTTGCGTATGCTGCCCGGGGTGCGGGCCAACCTGTCCAAGAGCGGCGTCTCCGCCAGCCTGGGGCCGAAGGGCGACAGTGTGAATGTGGGGCGTGACGGCGTCAGTACAAGTGCTGGGCTGCCGGGCACGGGCCTTTCCTATCGCCAGAAGATTACGCGCACGAACCGCAGCGCCTGGATCGGCGTGGTGGCGCCACTGGCAGGGCTGGCATTCGCAGGCTGGCAGAACCGGGGGCCTATCGGCGACTGGTTCGCGCCACAGGCCCCGGCAGCCACACAGGCGGCCGCACCCATGCCACCTGCGCCTGCAGCGCCCGCACCGGACAAGGTGGTGACGGCGAGCCCCGTGCGCAAGCCGCCGACCATTGCCGCGCAGCGGGCGAAGCTGCTGAAGCCCGGCGGCACCATCTATGTGCGGCGGGCCGGTTCGGTGCTGCGGGAAGCGCAGAAGCCTTCGGCCAAGGCGCTGGCGAAATTGGCCAAGGGGGCGCGCCTGACCGTGGTGGCGGTGGACGGCCCCTGGACGCAGGTGAAGAGCGGCGACGCGACAGGCTGGATGAGAACGTCAGTGCTGGGGCCGAAGCCCTAGCTACTTCCCGGTCTTCTTCTTGCGCATGGCGAGCGTGCGCAGGCGCAGGGCATTGAGCTTGATGAAGCCCGCCGCGTCCTTCTGGTCATAGGCGCCCTGGTCGTCCTCGAACGTCACCAGCTTCTCGCTGTAGAGCGAGTAGGGCGAGGTGCGGCCGACCACGGCGACATTGCCCTTGTAGAGCTTCAGCCGCACCGTGCCAGCAACATAGTCCTGGGACTTGTCGATCAGCGCCTGCAGCATCTCGCGCTCCGGGCTGAACCAGAAGCCGTTATAGATCATCTCGGCATAGCGCGGCATGATCTCGTCCTTCAGGTGCGCCGCGCCGCGATCCAGCGTGATGCTCTCGATGCCGCGATGGGCAGCCAGCAGGATCGTGCCGCCGGGCGTCTCGTAGACGCCGCGCGACTTCATGCCGACAAAGCGGTTTTCGACCAGGTCGAGCCGGCCAATGCCGTTGGCCTTGCCCAGCGCGTTCAGTTTTGCCAGCAGCGTGGCGGGCGACAGCGCCTCGCCATCGATGCTGACCGCGTCGCCCTTGTCGAAGCCGACCTCGATATAGGTCGCCTTGTCGGGCGCATCTTCGGGCGCGATGGTGCGCATATAGACGATGCTTTCGGCTTCCACCGCCGGGTCTTCCAGCACCTTGCCCTCGGACGAGGAGTGCAACAGGTTGGCATCGACGCTGAACGGCGCGTCGCCGCGCTTGTCTTTCGCAATCGGAATCTGGTGCGCTTCGGCGAATTCCAGCAGCTTCGTGCGGCTGGTCAGGTCCCATTCGCGCCACGGCGCGATCACTTTGATGCCCGGCTGCAGCGCGTAATAGCCCAGCTCGAAGCGGACCTGGTCATTGCCCTTGCCGGTGGCGCCGTGACAGACGGCGTCGGCGCCGACCTTTTGCGCGATTTCGATCTGCTTGGCGGCGATCAGCGGGCGGGCAATGGAAGTGCCCAGCAGGTAAACGCCCTCATACAGCGCGTTGGCGCGAAACATCGGGAAGACATAGTCGCGGACGAATTCCTCGCGCACATCCTCGATGAAGATGTTCTCGGGCTTGATGCCCAGGGTGATGGCCTTCTGGCGGGCCGGCTCGATCTCCTCACCCTGGCCCAGATCGGCGGTGAACGTCACCACCTCGGCGCCATACTCGGTCTGCAGCCACTTCAGGATCACGGAGGTATCCAGGCCGCCCGAATAGGCCAGCACCACCTTGTTCACACCCGGCTTCGCCACGTCGTTCACTCCATTTCCAGCTAACCCATTGGCAGGAAAGCAGAAGTCCATACATTCGAACCGCCGGAAAAAGGGTCCCCCTCCCCCTGCGGCCACCGGCCCGGACCGCCCGGGCGCAACGGGCCGAGTTGATAAAGCCCGGGGGAGAAAGGTCAAGGAGGATAGGCCGGCGCGGCGCCTACCTGGCCAAAGCGACGGGCGCAGTTTTTCCATCGGGATGGTGAGGCAGAATTCCACCCCGCCCGGCGGAAAGATCAGGCGGCGGGCACGGTGGACTCAACCGGGCACGGTTTCCGGGGCCGGGGCGCGCGCGCCCTTGGCCAGCGTGCCGACCAGGCGATCACCCTGGCGCACCGAAATCTTGTGCGACACGCAAAGCGTGTAGGCGTGGCGAATGGCATCGGCATCACAAGCGGCTTCGAAATCCCGCTCCGTGATGACGAAATCGAGCTTGTCCCGAAAGGACATTTTGTACGGCTTCAACATTTGGCTATCTCCCTTTGGTGAGCGGGAGCACGGACAAGGTTCTGTGATTGTCCCTTATGTCTCTCAAGCGCGGGCGCTCGGATCGGCTGCCAGCGATGCATGCTGCATAGCACACAAGTTCCACTGGGCCTAATGGGCTAGTGGGGCATCCGCGAAAGCTGGTTCGACTGCACCTGCTCCAGCGCGTTGGTTTCGCGCGCCAGGCGTTCGGAGGCGCGCTCTTTCACGGACTCCGACTTGAGCTGGCCGCAAGCGGCCATGATGTCCCGGCCGCGCGGCGTGCGCACCGGCGACGCATAACCGGCCTTGTTCACGACCTCGGCGAATTTCTCGATCTGGGCCCAGTCGGAACATTCATACGGCGCGCCGGGCCAGGCATTGAACGGGATCAAATTGATCTTGGCGGGAATGCCCCGCAGCAGCCGCACCAGTTCCTTGGCATCGGCCAGCGTGTCGTTGACCCCCTTGAGCATCACATATTCAAACGTGATGCGGCGGGCATTCGAGGCGCCGGGATAGTCGCGGCAGGCCTGCAGCAATTCGGCAATCGGATACTTCTTGTTGATCGGCACGAGGACGTCGCGCAGATCGTCGCGCACCGCATGCAGCGAAATCGCCAGGCCGGAGCCGATCTCGCTGCCCGCCTTTGGAATCATCGGCACCACGCCTGCGGTGGAAAGCGTCACGCGGCGCTTGCTCAGCGCCAGCGCCCCGCCATCGGTGACGATGGCCAGCGCGTGTTTCACATTGTCGAAATTGTAGAGCGGCTCGCCCATGCCCATCATCACCACATTGGTAACGCTGCGGCCCGGCTGGGTGCTGGGCCAGTCATCCAGCGCATCCTTGGCGATCATCACCTGCCCCAATATTTCAGCGGGGGTAAGGTTGCGCACCAGCTTCTGGGTGCCGGTGTGGCAGAATTTGCAGGTCAGGGTGCAGCCGACCTGGCTGGAGACGCAGAGCGTGCCGCGATCTTCTTCCGGGATATAGACGGTCTCGAACTCGATGCCGGCGCCGGTGCGCAGGAGCCATTTGCGGGTGCCGTCTTCCGATACCTGTTGCGTGACAATCTCGGGCCGCTCGAGGGTGAACTTGTCCTCCAGCACCCCGCGAAAATCCTTCGCCAGATTGCTCATGCGCTCGAAGCTGGGCGCGCCGTGGACATAGAGCCAGTTCCACACCTGGCCGGTGCGCATGGCGGCGGAGCTTGCAGGCACGCCGGCTTCCACCAACGCCGTCTTCAGCGCGGCGCGGTCCAGGCCGATGAGAGAGGTCTTGGCCGGCATCACATCTTGCAGGTGTCATGCACCTTGGTCATGGCGTCGGCAAAACCGGCCAGCGAATAGGTGTCGACCGTCTTGGTGCCGCGCGCCGACACGCCGCTGGCCACCGCCGATACGCCCTTGCCCATGCTGTCGATCAGGCGGGCATTCTCAGCCAGCGATTGCAGCCAGGCGGCGCCGTCATTGCCGTTGTTGGGACGGGCGAAGAAGGCGAACTTGGCGGAGCCCACTGCCACCGAGGCGGCGGCATCGGCCTTCACCGGATAGCCCAGCACGATCTGCGGCTCGGCTTTGATCTTGCGGCCCGGCCAGTCCGACACCATCAGGTAGATGGCGGAACGCTTGGCGCCGCGCGGCGTCGAGGCGCGCGGCTGCGACAGGGCATAGCAGGTCATGCTGGAACCCGTGCCCGACGAATAGGCGGACCAGTTCTGGTAGGCGCCCAGCAGCGTGGCGGGCTCGGCCTGGGTGGGCGCGGAGGCAACCAGCGCCATAGCGGCGGACAGGAACAGGGCAGAGATGCGAATCATGTCGGGGAACTCCAGCGCCAGAATTGCGGTTTTCCCATGCAAATCGGGCGTATGTATGGTGCGTTGCCACAAGATACAGGGCCTTAGCCCTGCACTCAAACGCTATTCGCGTAACCCGTAGCCCTTGGAGTAAAGCCGCCAGACCGTGCCGCCCAGGATGGCCAGCAACAGCAGCGTCAGCCCGATGCCCAGGCCCGGCGGTGTTTCATCGACGCCGATCATGGCGCCGCGGATGCCGTTGATGAAATAGAAGATGGGATTGGCCCAGGCCAGCCAGCGTAGCCAGTCGGGCAGCATCTCCACCGTGTTGAAGACGCCACCCACCATCGACAGCGGCGTCAGGAAGAACACCACCGGCATGTTGAGCTGTTCGAAGCTCTTGGACCACAGGCCGACAATGATGCCCAAAAGGCCGAAGATCGCCGAGACGCTGACGATCCAGAACAGGAACAGGGCCAGGGATTCGATATGGGTGGCGCCGAAGAACAGGCCCATCACCATGATGCCGATGCCGGTCAGCGCGGCGCGCAGCACCACCACCGACAGGTTGCCCACGATCATCTCGGCATAGGAGAGCGGCGCCACCAGCATCTCTTCGATGAACTTGATGAAGCGCGAGAAATAGATCGCCGAGGAGCTTTGCAGGAAGGCGGCATTGACCACATTCAGCATGACGATGCCGGGCAGCACGAATTCCAGGTAGCGATGGCCGCCAATGGTGTTGATGCGGCCGCCAACCACGAAGCCGAAGATGAAGATGAACAGCAGCGCCGAGATCCAGGGCGCAATAAAGGCCTGGATGGGAACGCGGACCATGCGCTGCACCTCGCGGCGCACCATCGTGGCCAGGCCGATCCAGTTGACGCCCATTGGTGACAGGTTGGTAGGCAGCGTCGTCATCTATTGCCCCGCCACATGGTCGGCTTCGGCGCCGGTCGCGGTGAGATAGGCTTGTTCCAGCCCGCCGGGGCCGGCCACCATCTCGTCCTTGCTGCCTTCGCGCACGATGCGGCCCCTGGCGACGATGGCGATGTCGCGGCACAGCCGCTCCACTTCTTCCAGGTAGTGTGAGGTGAGCAGGATGGTGCGGCCCTGCGCGTTGATCTCGGTGAGATAGCGCCACAGCACGCGGCGCAGTTCGACATCGACGCCCGCCGTGGGCTCGTCGAGAATGATCAGCCGGGGATCATGGACCAGGGCGCGCGCCAGCACGACGCGGCGCTTCAGGCCGCCGGACAATTCGCGGAACTGCTTCTTGCGGTGCTCGGTGAGGTCGAAGCTCTCCATCAGCGCATCGATGCGGCTCTTGCGCTGCGCGGCCGACATGCCGAAATAGCCGCCCATCCAGTCCACGATCTGCACCGGGGTGGCAAAGGGATCGACGTTGAATTCCTGCGGGCAGAGGCCGACCAGGCGGCGGGCCTCGCGATACTGCTTCACCGAATCCAGTCCGAAGATCTCGATGCTGCCGCCGCTGGGTTCGGCGATTCCGGTGACGCAATGGATGGTGGTGGATTTGCCCGCGCCGTTGGGGCCCAGAAAGCCGAAGAAATCGCCCTCTTCGATGGTGAGCGACAGGTCATCGACCGCGACATTGCCACGGCGGCGATAGACCTTGCGGAGATTGGTGATTTTGAGCGCGGGGGTAGGCATGTGGGCCGGAATATGGGGTTAGCTGCGCGGCTTTGCCAGAGGGGCGCCCCAAGTATGTGCGGGCGGCACCTGCGCCCCTGCCCCGCCGGCTTTTACCGGCCGGTCGCCGAACTGGCCCATCGTTAAAAGACGGTCATAAAGCACGATGGCCCCGGCCATGCCGACATTGATGGAAAAGCGGGTGGGAATTTTCACTACGAAGTCGCACGCCTTCAGGACTTCCGGCGACAGCGAGTAACGCTCGGCCCCGAAGACATAGGCGGCGCGGGTGGGATGGCGGAAGCGCGGCAGCTCCACTGCGTCTTCGGTGATTTCCACGCCGACCAGGCGGCAGCCCAGCGGCAGGCGGAAATCGGACGACTGTTCGAAATGGTAGAATGGCATGACGCCTTCGGCCCGGCTGGTGTCGCTGACCTGGTCGGACAGCTTCAGGCGCGGCGCGATGGAAAAGAAGAAGCTGGCGTCGAAGGCATGGGCGATGCGCACCAGGTTGCCCAGGTTCATCGGCTTGGAAATGCCGTCGACCCCGACTCCGAAATATCCCCTCACCTGACCCCCGCCACAGAAACGGGGTCGTGTCTTTTATGACCCCCATCCGTCGCAACTCGGGTTTGCCTGCGGCAAACACCTCGGTGCGACACCTTCCCCCTTCTAGGCGCTTCGCGCCGAAGGGGGAAGGAAGCTGTCGGATGCTGAAAGTCGCGCCGCGGAATGCGGCGCTCGCACCAGCTGGATGCCCGGCACTTGCCAGTGATTCGCTATTTGCGGGCCGCCTGCTCGCGGTCGGCACGCTCCATCGCCACGGTATAGGGCGTGACGCTGGTGATGACGCAGCGGTCGCGCTGGCCGGCAAAGCCCTTGCTGATGACCTGGTCGCCGCGCGTGATGCAGGACAGGCCGAAATTGGAATTGCTGCGGATCTGCAGCGCGCCGTTGAAATCGACCCCGTCGCAGACCGTGTTAAAGCCCAGCTTGTACTTGTTGCGGAAGCGGTCGATCACGATGATGTGGCGCTCATCGCCCCGGATGGACGAAAAGCTGTCGATCTGGTTGTTGC
>CANHNJ010000013.1 GCA_947462105.1 Alphaproteobacteria bacterium | reverse complement strand
CGGCTCATGCCTGACGCCGCCTTCCGGGGCTGTCCATGACCAAAACCCGCACCGAAACCGACACTTTTGGCCCCATCGAGGTGGATGCCAGCCGCTATTGGGGCGCGCAGGCGCAACGCAGCCTGGGCAATTTCAAGATCGGCTGGGAAAAGCAGCCCGCCGCCATCGTGCGGGCGCTGGGCATCATCAAGCAGGCCGCCGCCCAGACCAACATGACGCTGTCGGGGCTGGACCCCAAGATCGGTGAGACCATCATCGCCGCCTCGCAGGAAGTGATCGACGGCAAGCTGAACGAGCATTTCCCGCTGTCGGTCTGGCAGACCGGTTCGGGCACCCAGTCGAACATGAATGCCAACGAGGTGATCAGCAACCGCGCCATCGAGATGCTGGGTGGCGTGATGGGCTCCAAGAAGCCCGTGCATCCCAACGACCATGTCAACATGAGCCAGTCGTCGAACGACACCTATCCCACCGCCATGCATGTGGCGGCGGCGGAGGAGGTCGTGAAGACTCTGATTCCGGCGCTAAAGCACCTGCATGCGGCGCTGGACGCCAAGGCCAAGGCGTGGACCGGCATCATCAAGATCGGCCGCACCCACACCCAGGACGCCACGCCGATCACGCTGGGCCAGGAATTCTCCGGCTATGCGGCGCAGGTGAGCAATGGCATTGCCCGCATCGAGCAGACCCTGCCGCGCCTGATGGAACTGGCGCAGGGCGGCACCGCCGTCGGCACTGGCCTGAACGCGCCCATCGGCTTTGACAAGATGGTGGCGGAACGCATCGCCGCCATCACCGGGCTGGCCTTCACCACCGCGCCCAACAAGTTCGAGGCGCTGGCCGCCCATGACGCGATGGTGTTTGCCCACGGCGCCATCAACACGGTGGCGGCATCGCTGTTCAAGATCGCCAACGATATCCGCTTCCTGGGATCGGGCCCGCGTTCGGGCCTGGGCGAGCTGTCGCTGCCGGAGAACGAGCCAGGCTCCTCCATCATGCCGGGCAAGGTCAATCCGACCCAGTGCGAGGCGCTGACCCAGGTCTGCGTCCAGGTCTTCGGCAACAACGCCACCCTGACCTTTGCCGGTAGCCAGGGCCATTTCGAGCTCAACGTCTTCAATCCCGTCATGGCCTATAACTTCCTGCAATCGGTGCAGTTGATGAGCGACGCGGCGGTGAGCTTCACCGACAATTGCGTCGTGGGCATCGCGCCCCGGCTGGACAATATCAAGGCGGGACTGGATCGCTCGCTGATGCTGGTGACGGCGCTGGCGCCCAAGATCGGCTATGACAATGCCGCCAAGATCGCCAAGACCGCGCACAAGAACGGCTCCACGCTGAAGGACGAAGCGGTGGGCGGCGGCTATGTCACCGAGGCCGAGTTCGACGCCATCGTGCGGCCTGAAGACATGATTGCACCCAAATAGTGCGGCGGCGGCTCGCCAGCCTGCTGCTGTTGCCGCTGCTGGCGGGCGCCACGCTGCAGGCGCAGGAACGGCCGCCTGCCGACGCCATCGCGGCCTTGCAGGAAAAGCTGGACAAGGGCGAAGTGCAGCTCCGTTATGCCGAGGACGGGCACGGCTATCTGCGCAGTGTGCTGGCGGCGTTGCAGGTGCCGGCGGAAAGCCAGGTGCTGCCCTTCACCGGCAGCAGCCTGATGACCGGGCTGATCAGCCCCAAGACTCCCCGCGCCCTGTATTTCAACGATGATGTCGCTATCGGCGTGGTGCATGGCAGCAGCATGCTCGAGCTGATCGTCAACGGCGCGGATGGGCCGGCCTTCTACACCTTCGCCACCAACCGGCGCACCAGACCGCGTTTTCACGCGGAAGTCGGCCGCTGCACCTTCTGTCACAACCGGGAAGACGGGGCCGCCTCGCAATGGATCGTGGCGGATATCGCCGCCGATGCGAATGGCTTTCCGGCGCGGCGCGGCGGCAACGACCAGCGCTTTGACCTGACCGATCATGCCACCGCCTTCGAGAAGCGCTGGGGCGGCTGGTATGTCACCGGCACGGCCACGAATATGCGCCATCACGGCAATGCCACGCTGGCAAGCGGGGCGGCGGAATTGCCGACCGGCCAGGGCCTGAATGTCACCGACCTGTCGGGCCGCTTCGACCCGGCCCAGACGCTGGGCGCCAGCAGCGATGTCGTGGCGCTGATGACGCTGGAGCACCAGGCGGGCTTCATCAACCGCGCTGCCGTGCTGAACACCCGCTATTCCGACGCGGGCGCCGACGAACTGGCCGCCTATATGACCTTCGCGGGCGAGACCCGGCTGCCCGGCCCGGTGACGGGCAATTCCGGCTTCACCGCCCGCTTTGCCACGTTGGGTCCGCGCGACGCGGCCGGCCGCAGCTTGCGCGAGCACGAGCTGAAGACACGCCTGTTCCGTTATCCGCTGAGCTACATGATCACCAGCACCGCCTTCGATGCCCTGCCGCCGCCCGCAAGAGCGCGCGTCCTGCAGCGGCTCGGCGAAATCCTGCGGGTCACGCCGGAAGGCCGCACCGCCCTTGCCATCGCCGCCGCCACCAGGCCTGGCCTGCCCGAGGGCTGGAAAACGCCATGAGCCGCAACCGTCTTTCACGAAAATCGGCGGCGCCGGGCCATGTCATCGTGCAGGACAATCGCACCGGCAAGGTTTCCTACTGGCAGAAGGAATATCACCAGAGTGCCGCCGATGCGCGCGGCGTTTCCACCGCCGACTATATCCACGCCATGTATTTCTTCCTGCGCCAGGTCAAGGCGAAGGATGTGCTGATGATCGGCTGTGGCGGCGGCACGCTGGCCACCATGCTGACGGCCAGGGGCGTGACGGTGACGGTGGTGGATCTGCACAAGCTCTCCTTCGAGATCGCGCGGGACTATTTCGCCCTGCCCGCCACGGTGGCCTGTCATGTTTCCGACGGTGTCGCCTATTTGAAAAAACATCCCGCCCGGCATGACGCGCTGGTGCTGGACGCCTTTGGCGCGGGCGGCATGCCCGCCAAGTTCAAGACCGACGCCTTCTTCAAGCTGGCGAAATCCCGGCTGAAGCCAGGCGGCCTGTTCCTGATGAACGTCATTGTCGATGGTGACGAGGACACCACGCCCGACGCGCTGGTGCGGCGGCTGAAGCAGCAATGGCGGGGCGTGCGGCTGCTCGACACCGATGGCTGGGTCGATCGCAACGCCGTCATCGCGGCGGGCAAGGTGGCGGGCCTGACCAAGCCGCGCGTGCTGTTGCCGCCCAACCCCGGCGGGCCGAAGCTGAAGCGCGAGCTGGCGGTGCTGAACTGGCGGGCCGTCAGATGAGCCTGAAGAAGCGTTCCTTCTCACTGGCCGGGCACCGCACATCCGTGGCGCTGGAAGAAGAGTTCTGGGCCGTGCTGGATGGCGCGGTGGGCACCGGCAGCCTGGCGGCGCTGGTGGCGCAGGTCGATGCCCAGCGCGGGCCGCGCCCGCTGGCCAGTGCCCTGCGCCTGCATGCGCTTGCGCTGGTGCGGGCCGGGAAATAGCCTTCGCGTATGGCTGAAATCGTCAACCTGAACCGCGCCCGCAAGGCCAAGGCCAAGGCGGAAAAGACCAAGACGGCAGAAGCCAACCGCGTGCTGCACGGAACGCCCAAGGCGCTGCGCAAGCTGGAAGAGGCGCGCAAGGAACAGGTGGCGGAACGCTTGTCCGGCCACGAAATGGAAAAGGACGGCGACGATAATTAGTTGGGAATCGCCGCCCCTCGTTCTAATATCGTTCTCATGTTCCCAGATTCCGTGTGTGTGCCGTGAGTGGCTATTATTCTGATCCGCTGGATGCAGCCTTTGGCGGTGGCGACACCACGCCGGCCGTGCCGCGCGAGCCGGATTATCTCAAGGGCCTGAACCCCGAACAGCGCGCCGCCGTCGAGGCGGTGGATGGCCCGGTGCTGGTGCTGGCGGGCGCGGGCACCGGCAAGACCCGCGTGCTGACGACACGGCTGGCGCACATCCTGGCCACCCGCCGCGCCTGGCCGGGGCAGATGCTGTGCGTCACCTTCACCAACAAGGCGGCGCGCGAGATGAAGGAGCGCATTGGCGCCCTGATCGGCGGCGTGGTCGAAGGCATGCAGTGGCTGGGAACCTTCCATTCCATCGGCGCCAAGATGCTGCGCCGGAATGCCGAACTGGCGGGGTTGAAATCCAACTTCACCATCCTGGACACCGACGACCAGTTGCGCCTGATGAAGCAGCTGATCGAGGCCGAAGGCGTTGACGAGAAGCGCTGGCCCGCCCGCACCCTGGCCAGCATGATCGATGGCTGGAAGAATCGCGGCTTGCGGCCCGATGATGTTTCGGATGGCGAAGGCCAGGGCTATGCGTTTGGCAAGGGCAAGTCGCTCTATCGCCAGTACCAGGACCGGCTGAAGGCGCTGAACGCGGCCGACTTTGGCGACCTGCTGCTGGAAACGCTGCACATCCTGCGCAGCAATCCCGACATCCTGGCCGATTACCGCGACCGTTTCCGCTACATGCTGGTGGACGAATACCAGGACACCAACGTCGTCCAGTATCTCTGGCTGAAGCTGCTGGCGTCTTCATCCGGCAATGTCTGCGTCGTGGGCGATGACGACCAGAGCATCTATGGCTGGCGCGGCGCCGAGGTGGAGAACATCCTGCGCTTCGAACGCGACTTTCCCGGCGCGAAAGTCATCCGGCTGGAGCGCAACTATCGCTCCACCCCCGTCATTCTGGGGGCGGCGTCGGGACTGATTGCGGCGAACAAGGGGCGTTTGGGCAAGACGCTGTGGACCGAGGGCGATCCCGGCGAGAAGATCCGCGTTTCCGGCGTCTGGGATGCGGAGGAAGAAGCCCGCAATGTCGCCAGCGAAGCAGAAGACCAGCACCGGCAGGGCCATGCCTTCGCGCAGATGGCGATCCTGGTGCGCGCCTCGTTCCAGATGCGCGAATTCGAAGACCGTTTCATCTCGCTGGGCCTGCCCTACCGCGTCATTGGCGGCCCGCGCTTCTATGAACGGGCTGAAGTGCGCGACGCCATGGCGTACCTGCGCCTGATCGCGCAGGGCGACGACGACCTGGCGTTCGAGCGCATCGTCAACAAGCCCAAGCGCGGCATTGGCGATGCCAGCGTGGCGTCGCTGCATGCTTACGCCCGCGCGCGGCAGATACCGCTGCTGGCGGCGGCGCGCGAGATTGCCGACACCGACGAACTGCCGCCCAAGGCGCGCAAGGCACTGACCGAGCTGGCCGCCAATTTCAGCCGCTGGAGCGAAACGGCGCGGGTGTTGCCGCACACCGAGCTGGCCGAGATGGTGCTGGACGAAAGCGGCTATACCGACATGCTGAAGGCCGACAAGTCGGCGGAAGCGCCGGGCCGGCTGGACAATCTCAAGGAATTCGTCCGCTCGATGGAAGGCTTTGAAAGCCTGGCCGCCTTCCTGGAACATGTCAGCCTGGTGATGGAGATCGCGCAGGACGAAAGCGGCGACCGCATCAACCTGATGACGCTGCATGCCGCCAAGGGGCTGGAATTCGACACCGTCTTCCTGCCGGGCTGGGAAGAAGGCCTGTTTCCAAGCCAGCGCACCATGGACGAGAACGGGCTGGCGGGGCTGGAAGAAGAGCGCCGCCTGGCCTATGTCGGCCTGACGCGCGCGCGCAAGCGCCTGCGGCTGTCCTTTGCCGCCAATCGCCGGGTGCATGGCCAGTGGCAAAGCGCATTGCCGTCGCGCTTCCTGAAGGAAATTCCCGAGAACCATGTCGAGACCGTGGTCGATGACAGCTTCTATGGCAGCGCATCGGCGTTCCGCGACAATGCGGGCAGCGCGTCGTTCGGCAGCTCCTATGATTCCCCCGGCTGGAAGCGGGCCCAGGCGAACAAGGCGGCTGGCTTTGTCCGCACCCGCCCACCCCTGATCGAAGCGCAGGCCTGGAGCGCCCAGACGTCAGACCCGGGCGCTTCGCAATTCGGGCGCGACGAGCGGGTCTTCCACCAGAAGTTCGGCTATGGCCGCATCATCGCGGTCGAAGGCAACAAGCTGACGGTGGATTTCGACAAGGCGGGCGAGAAGAAGGTCATCGACCAGTTCGTCAGCCGGGCGTGAAACGAAAAAGGCGCCCCGTTGCCGGAGCGCCTTTGTCCATTCAGGTCTGAGAAATTACGGCTCCCCGCCCGGCACATGCATCGTCGCCAGCACGAAGGTGCTGCCTTCGGTGCGGGCCAGGTGCGGCACGCCCTTGGGCACGAAGATGAAGTCGCCCTTCTTCATGCGGTTGATGGTCGAACCGGCCTGGCTGTCGCCATCGATGTTGGCGCCGGTGTCCTTGGGGTTCACCACGGTGCCGCCGGTCTCGATGATGCCTTCGCCGTCGATGACATACATGAACTCGGCATTGTTCTTGTGCACCGAGGCGATGCCCTTGGCCGAGCGCAGCTCCAGCCCGACACGGTAGGGCGCAAGCGAGATCAGCGTGCCACCGGAGAAGAAGCGCGCCGCAGCGGGCAACTGGGTACGGGCCAGCGCCACCATGGCCGGAATGTCGGCAGCGGCGTTGAACAGCTTGGGCGCAGCGGCGGCACCGCCACGGCCGCCACCCGCTGCGGGCGGGCCCCAGGCGCCGGTGCGCGGCACATGGATCGTCGCCACCAGCAGCGGTCCGCCCGGTTCGGGCAGCAGCATGTGCGGCTTTCCTTCCGGCACGATGAACATGTCGCCCTTGATCACCTGGCGGGTGGTACCGCCCGCGATGTCGGTGCCGGTCATGTTGGCGCCCGGCGCGGTGGGATTCACCAGCGTGCCATCGGTGGTGTAGAGGCCAGAGCCTTCCAGGATGATCATCAGCTCGGAGCGGTCGGCATGGACCGAGGCGGGGGCCTTTCCGATGCGGTGTTCCAGGCCCAGCTGATAGGGCGTGCCCTCGATGATGATCGTCCGCACGTTGGGATTCTTGGTCGTGGCGGCGGCATAGGCCTGGCGCGACTGCCGCGCCATGTCGGTGATCTGTTCGGCGCTGACGATCACGGCCTGGCCGTCGGCGGCACGGGTGGTCGCCAGCGGCGCCGGTGCCGGCGCGGCGCCACGGCCAGCCGGCGCGGGCGCCTGGGCCAGCACGGCGGCGGCGGGCAGCATCAGCGCGGCGGCAAGAAGATAGGATTTCATGGCGTTTCCCCTTGTTATTTGACGGCGGGAGACTATCACGCCATATCGCCCGCGCCACCCACCGCCCGCCACCACCGGAAGTATGCTGCAATGCCAAATCCGCCCCTCTGGAAAGCCTCTATCGCCTGCATCAAGGCAGAGGCGGCCGACCTGGCGGCAGCGCTGGAACTGGAAGGCAGCGCCCAGGCAGTGCTGATCGCCGAGGAGCCCTTCGCCGACAGCGCTATGGTAGAAGCTCTGTACACGGAAGAGCCCGACGCCGCCTTTCTCAGCCGCGTGGCGGCCCGCACCGTCGCGGTGGCGCCCCTGCCCGACCAGGACTGGATTCGCCTCTCCCAGGAAGGCCTGCCGCCTGTGCGCGCCGGGCGCTTCTTCGTCTATGGCGCCCATGATGCCGGGCAGGTGCCGCATGGCGTCATCCCCATGAAGATCGAGGCGGGGCTGGCCTTCGGCACCGGCCATCACGAGACCACCGCGCTGTGCCTGGCGGTGCTGAGCGAACTGGCCAAGGGCCAGGCCGCCTACCACAACGTGCTCGATCTGGGCACCGGCACGGGCCTGTTGGCCATCGGCGCCGCCAAGCTGTGGAAGAAGAAGGTGCTGGCGTCCGACATCGATCCGGTGGCGGTGGAAGTGACGCGAGAGAATGCAAAGGCCAACGGCGTGGGGCCGTGGGTGCAGGCCGTGGTCGCGGACGGGCTGGACAATCCCCTGCTGAAAAACGGCGCGCCCTATGACCTGATCGTGGCCAATATCCTGGCCAGCCCGCTGACGCGGCTGGCGCCATCGATCCAGCGGGCGCTGGCCCCCGGCGGCACGCTGGTGCTGTCGGGCCTGCTGCGGAACCAGGAACTGATGGTGATCAGCTTCTATACCGGGCTGCGCTTTGTTTCCCGCCATCGCGACGGGCCTTGGAGTGCGCTGGTGCTGGAAAAGCCGCAAGGGTAGCATCGGGGCATGAACCAGCATGTTCCGCTCCAGAACTTTGACGACGTTTCCGACAAGGCGCAGTGCGCCCCGCGCCTGGCCGCGCTGCGCGCGGAACTGCACCGGCGCGGGCTGGACGGCTTCGTGGTGCCGCACAGCGACGCGCAGCAGGACGAATATCTGGCGCCCCATGACGAGCGGCTGGCCTGGTTGACCGCCTTCACCGGCTCGGCCGGTGCGGCCGTGGTGTTGATGGACAGGGCCGCCATCTTCGTCGATGGCCGCTACACGCTGCAGGTGCAGGGCCAGACCGACCTGTCGCTGTTCGCGGCGCGCGACCTGGTGGCGGAAGGGCCGCAAGGCTGGATCCCCGGCAATATCGGACGCGGCGCGCGGCTGGGCTATGACCCCTGGCTGTCCACCGCCAATGGCGCGGCCCATCTGGCGCGGGCCTGCGAGCAGGCGGGCGCGACGCTGGTGGCGCTGGAAACCAATCCCATCGACGCGATCTGGGCCGACCAGCCAGCGCCGCCGATGCGGCGCGCAGTGCCGCACGCTTTCAACCTGGCGGGCGAGGACGCGACGGCCAAGCGGGCGCGACTGGCGGACGGTTTGAAGAAGCTGGGGGCGCAGGCGGCAGTGATCACCCTGGCCGATTCCGTTTGCTGGCTGCACAACATGCGTGGACAGGACCTGCCGCACACGCCCTTCGTGCTGGGCTTCGCCATTCTGCATGACGATGGGCGCAGCGAGCTTTTCCTGGACGAGAAGAAGCGCAGCCCGGAATTGTTGGCGCATCTGGGCGATGGCGTGCGGCTGCGGGCCACGGAAGACTTCACTGCCGCGCTGGATGCGCTGGCGGGCCATGCCGTGCTGGCCGATCCGGCCACCGCCGCCAACGCCGTGTTCGACCGGCTGACCAAGCAGGGCGCGCGAATCCTGCGCGCGCCCGATCCCTGCCAGTTGCCCAAGGCCTGCAAGAACAGCCTCGAAATCGAAGGCACGCGCAAGGCCCATATCCGCGACGGCGCAGCGCTGTCGCGCTTTTTGGCGTGGTTCGCGGTGGCGTCGGCGGATGGCGCGCTGACCGAGATCGACGCGGCGGAAAAGCTGGAAGGCTTTCGCCGCGCCACCGGCTGTCTTTCGGACCTGTCGTTCGATTCCATCACCGGGGCGGGCAGCAATGGCGCCATCGTGCATTACCGCGTCACGCGGTCGAGCAACCGCAAGATCAACCGCGACGAAATCTTTCTGCTGGATTCGGGGGCGCAATATCCCGACGGCACCACCGACGTCACCCGCACCATCATGGTCGGCACCGCCACCGCAGAGATGAAGGACCGCTTCACCCGCGTGCTGAAGGGCCATATCGCGCTGGCGACGGCGCGTTTCCCCGAAGGCACCATCGGCATGCAGCTCGACTCGTTTGCACGGCGGCCGCTGTGGGAAGCCGGGCTGGATTATGACCACGGCACCGGCCACGGCGTCGGATCGTACCTGTCGGTGCATGAAGGGCCGCAGAACATTTCCAAGCGGCCGGTGGGCCAGCCGCTGCTGCCCGGCATGATCTGCTCCAACGAGCCCGGCTATTACAAGGCGGGCGAATTCGGCATCCGCATAGAGAATCTGGTGGTGGTGACGCCGCTGAAGGAGACGGGCGGCGACCGCCGGATGATGGGCTTCGAGACCCTGACGATGGCGCCGATAGATTTGGCGCTGGTCGATCCCGACCTGCTGACGGCGGAAGAGCGCGAATGGCTCAACCTCTATCATGCGCGCGTGCGCGAGACGCTGTCGCATCTGGTGGATGAAGAGACCCGCGCCTGGCTGGTACGGGCGACTTTGGCTATTTGATTGTCGCGCGACGCGCGACGGGGGCGATGGAGGCCATCTAGCCGATCAGCGTGATCCAGGCATCTTCGTCCATCACCTGGACATCGTGCTTCTGCGCGTCTTTCAGCTTCGAGCCCGCACCGGGACCGGCGACCACGATGTCGGTCTTGGCGGAAACCGAGCCTGACACCTTGGCCCCCAGCGCTTCGGCACGGGCCTTGGCCTCGGCCCGCGTCATTTTCTCCAGCGTGCCGGTGAAGACCACGGTCTTGCCGGACACGGGCGAGGTTTTCAGCGGCTTTGGGATGGCCTGCACATCCAGCCACTTCAGCAGGCGCCCCAGGGCTTCGCGGTTGTGCTTCTCGGCGAAGAAATCATGGATCGCCTCGGCCACCACGCCACCGACGCCTTCGATATGCTGCAGTTCTTCCACCGCATTGCCGGCCTTCATGCCGTCCAGGAACGCGTCCAGCGTCAGGTAATGGCGGGCGATGACACGGGCCATGGTCTCGCCGACATGGCGGATGCCCAGCGCGTTGATCAGCCGGTCCAGCCCGATGCGGCGGCGCGCCTCGATCCCCGCCACGAGGTTGGCGACGACCTTGTCTTCTTTTTCTTCCTTCTTCTTCGCTGTTTTTACAGGCTCTTTTCCTTCGGCGGCGCGGCGCTCTTCCGATAAAGCGGCGCGATGTTCGGCCAGAACCTGCGAGACTTTCTCTGGCTTTCCGGTCAGGGCGAAGATGTCGGCGGGCTCCTTCAGCAAGCCTTTGTCGTGGAACAACTCGATCATGGTGCCGCCCAGGCCTTCGATGTCGAAGGCATCGCGCGACACGAAATAGCGCAGCCGCTCCACCGTCTGGGCGTCACAGACCAGGCCGCCGGTGCAGCGGCGATCCACATCCATCTTGCCGGTCTTCTCGTCCACCTCGCGCACGGCATGGCTGCCGCAGATCGGGCACGCGTCGGGAAACTTGTACGGCTTGGCCGACTTCGGCCGCTTGTCCCGCAACACCGTCACCACCTGCGGGATGACGTCGCCGGCACGCTGGATCACCACCGTGTCGCCGATGCGGGCATCGAGCCGCGCGATCTGGTCTTCATTGTGCAGCGTGGCGTTGGAGACCACGACGCCACCCACCGTCACCGGCTTCAGCCGTGCCACCGGGGCGAGCTTGCCGGTGCGGCCGACCTGGATCTCGATATCCTCCAGCACCGTTTGCGCCTGTTCGGCGGGGAATTTGTGGGCGATGGCCCAGCGCGGTGAACGCGAAACAAAGCCAAGGCGATCCTGCAAGCGCAGGCTGTCCACTTTGTAAACGACGCCGTCAATGTCGTAGCCCAGCCTGGCGCGCCTGCTTTCGATGCCGCGATAGACTTTCAGCAACTGTTCCAGCGTCTCGCAGCGCTGCATCAGCGGATTGACCGGCAGGCCATAGCTGGCTAAGGCCTCCACCACGCCAGCTTGCGTCTCGGCGGGCAGTTCGGAAATCTCACCCCAGGTATAGGCGAAGAAGTTCAGGTCGCGGCTGGCGGTGATGGCGGGATCAAGCTGGCGCACCGATCCGGCGGCGGAGTTGCGCGGGTTGGCATAGGTCGGCTTGCCCTCCTTCTCCTGCCGCTGGTTCAGCGCCGCGAAAGCCTTGTGCGTCATGTAGACCTCGCCGCGCACCTCCAGAACCTTGGGCGGCTTGCCCGTCAGGCGCAGGGGAATATCCGCGATGGTCTTGAGGTTGGCGGTGATGTCCTCGCCCTCGGCACCGTCACCGCGCGTCGCACCCTTTACGAAAAGGCCATTCTCGTAGCGCAGGCTGGCAGAAAGCCCGTCGATCTTGGGTTCGGCCGTAACGGCGACTTCGTCTTCTTCCTTCAGGCCGAGGAAGCGGCGCACCCGGCCGAGGAAATCGGCCACGTCTTCGTCGCTGAAGGCATTGTCGAGCGACAGCATGGGCACGCGATGCGTGACCTTGGCGAATTTTGCCGACACCTTCGCCCCAACCCGGTGGCTGGGGCTGTCGGGCCGCACCAGCAGCGGGAAACGCTCCTCGATTTCGACATTGCGGCGGCGCAGGGCGTCATAGTCGGCGTCGGGGATGGTGGGGGCATCCTCGCCATGATAGCGGCGATCATGCCCGGCGATCTCGCGGGCAAGCCTGTCCAGTTCTTTCGCCGCCTCGTCCGAGGTCAGCTTTTCGACAGCCTTGGTACTCACGCCCGCTTCCGCTGCGTCTTCAGCGGCTGCGCCGCTTCGGCCATCAGGCGGCGGGCGGCGGCGCGGGCTTCGTCGGTGACAGAAGCACCAGACAGCATGCGGGCGATCTCTTCCAGCCGCTCGCCGTCATCCAGCATTTCGATCTTCGTCTTGTCTTTCGCGCGGGAGATACGGAAATGCCGCGCCGCGCGGGCCGCCACCTGCGGGCTGTGCGTCACCAGCAGCACCTGGGTGTTTTCGGCCAGGCGCTGCAGCCGCTCGCCCACGGCATCGGCCACCGCGCCGCCGACGCCGCGATCCACCTCGTCGAACACCATCGCGGCGGGCGACGATGCCCCCGCCAATGCCACCTTCAGCGCCAGCGAGAAGCGCGCCAGTTCGCCGCCGGATGCGATCTTCGACAGCGAGCCGAAGGCCGCGCCCGCCACGGTGGCGATCTCGAAGCCGACGCGCTCCGCCCCGGTGGCGGCGCCCTCGTCCAGTGGCGTCAGGCTAACGCGGAATTTCGCATGCCCCAGTTTCAGCGGCGCCAGTTCGGCGGCGACGGCGGCTTCCAGCCTGTGCGCCGCCAGCGCCCGGGCCTGCGACAACAGTCCGGCGGCCTTGCCGTAAACCTCCTGCGCCGCCGCGACGGCCGCTTCAGCGCGCCTGATCTGACTGCCGCCAGAGGTCAGCGCCTCTTCCTTGGCCTTGTAGTCGTCCGCCAGCGCGGGCAGCGCATCGGTCGCCACGCCATATTTGCGGGCCAGGGTGCGCAGGGCGAACAGCCGCTCCTCGGCCTTTTCCAGCGCGCCGGTGTCGGTATCGAGCCGGGTCAGTACCGAATCCAGTTCGCGCCGCGCCTCTTCCGCCTGGGCATAGGCCTGTTCCAGCGCCGTTTCGGCGCCTTGCGTCAGCGTCCGGGCCTCGGCAGGAAGGCGCGACAGCTTCTTGAGCGCCGACGCCAACTGGCTTTCCGCACCCCGATCGCCGGACAGCGCATCGCAAGCGGCGGAAATCTCCTCGCCCAGCTTGGCAGCGTTCATCATCAGCGCCCGCTCGGCCGCCAGCTTTTCCTCTTCGCCCATCTCGGGCGCGAAATCGGCCAGCTCGCGCGCGGCGGCGCGGGTGAAATCGGCATCGGCCTGCGCCTGCGCCGCCAGCACCTTGAGATCGTCCAGCGCAGCCCTTGCGGCGCTGAGCGCGGCATGGGCGCGGCCCACCGGCGCGAGGTCGAGCCCGCCAAAGGAATCCAGCAGGATGCGGTGCGTGGCGGTGTCGAACAGGCCGCGATCATCCTGCTGGCCATGCACCTCCAGCAGGAGGCCGCCCAGATCCTTCAGCAGGCCGACGCCCACCGCCTCGTCATTGATGAAGGCGCGGGATTTGCCGTCGGCGGCCAGCGACCGGCGCAGCACGATCTCGCCATCCGCCGTCATGTCCTGTTGCCGCAGCAAGGCGCGGGCGGGGTGGTTCGCCGGCGGGTCGAACACCGCCGTGGCCGCGCCGGAAGCCGCCCCGGCCCGCACACTGGCGCGGCCGCGACCGCCCACGGCCAGGCCCAGCGAGTCCAAAAGGATGGATTTGCCCGCGCCGGTCTCGCCCGTGAGCACGTTGAGGCCCGGCGCAAATTCCAGCGCCGCCTGCTCGATCAGAACGATGTCACGAATGGTGAGTGCTGAGAGCACGTCAGCCCGGCCCCGGAAGCATTTTCAAGGAGAACACTTTGCCCGACTCGGCGGGCAAAGTCTTTCCCGCAGAAAATGCGACCAATAAAAAAACTAGAGGATGCGGCGGAAAGCCTGACTGATCCAGGAGCCTTTGTCTTCCACGGGGCGCAGATTGCGGCCGCGCAGGATGTTGTAGGCATTCTGGTACCAGGCCGAACCGGGGTAATTGGCGCCCAGCACGGCGGCGGCGGTCTGGGCCTCGTTGTCCAGGCCCAGGCTGTAATAGGCCTCGGTCAGGCGCTCCAGCGACTCGGCGATCTGCGGCGTCGTCTGGTACTGCTCCACCACCACCCGGAAGCGGTTGATGGCGCCGATATAATCGCGCCGGTTGAGGTAATAGCGGCCCACGCTCATCTCCTTGCCGGCGAGATGGTCCATGGTCAGGTCGATCTTCAGGCTGGCGTCCCGGGCATATTCGGTGTCGGGAAAGCGCTGCACCACGTCCTGCAGCGCCACCAGCGCGTCGCGGGTGTTGGACTGGTCGCGGCCAACATCGACGATCTGCTCATAGAGCGACACGGCCTTGAGATAGAAGGCATACGAGACTTCGTTGCTGCCCGGATGCAGCGCGATGTACTGGTCGGCACGGGAAATCGCCTCGCCATAGCCGCTGCCGCTGGCCTGATAGTAGCAGAAGGCGCTCATCAGCATGGCCCGGCGCGCCCAGGGCGAATAGGGATGCTGGCGCTCCATCTCGTCGAACTGAGCCGCCGCGAGGACCCAGTTGCCATTGCGCAGCGCTGCCCAGGCATCGCCATAGATCATGTCGATGGGCCGCTCGCGGTAGTTGGCGGCGTCGCGGTTGACGTTGTTCTTCTCGTTGTCGTCCTCGCCGGTGAGCCAGGAGCAGCCGGACAACAGGGTGCTGGCAGCGGCCAGCGACAGGACCAGGACGGCGGCGCGCGCAGGGCGCGGAAGGCGGAGCGTCATCATGTGTTCCGTTTATGGCGCATTTTTCACAACATAAACAAGGCCTTGGTAAGGCGATGTTCTGGCTGGCCGCGCGATCGACACCTTATACATGGGGGGAAGCCCCTCAGGAAAGTGTCACTTTTTACAACCCCTCCGGCTTTCGCCCGCCCGAGAGCGGGCTACAGCCACCTCCCCTTTTTCATGCGCTTCGCGCAAAAGGGGAGGCCTGACCTTTATCCCGTCAAAGTTCCACAACTTCATAATTCCGGGGGTCGGAAAAGAGTTGCCGCAACAGGGCGTTGTTGAGGCCGTGGCCGGAACGGGTGCCTTCGAAGCGCCCGATCAGCGGCGCCCCCGCCAGCGCCATGTCGCCGATGGCGTCCAGGATCTTGTGGCGCACGAATTCATCCGGGAAGCGCATCAGGTCGCGGTTGAGGACATCATCGCCCTGGATCGCCAGCGTATTCTCAAGGCTGGCGCCATGACCGCGGTCGATGCTCTTCAGATAGTCCAGTTCGTGCAGGAAGCCGAAGGTGCGGGCCGGGGCGATCTGCTGCAGGAAGGCTGCGCGCGAGGCGGTGACGTCGAACGCCTGGGTGCCGATGGCGGCGGTGGGGAAGCTGATTTCCAGATGATAGGAGAGATGATCGGCGGGTGCGAGCGAGGCCCGCGCCTTGCCGTCTTCCACCCAGACCTCCCGCAGCAGCCTGATGGCATTGCGGGGGGCGTCTTGCGCCTTGCGGCCGGCCTGTTCCAGCAGCACGGCATAGGATAGCGCGTCGCCGTCCAGGATGGGCGGTTCGGGTCCGTCCAGCGTCACGCAGAGATCGTCGATCTCCAGCCCCGCCACCGCCGCCATCAGGTGCTCGATCACGCCGATGCTGACGCCATCCTGGCTGATCACGGTGCCCAGCCGGGTCTCGCCCACCCGGTCATACAGCGCCGGAATCGCGACACCGCCCAGATCGGCGCGATGGAAAACCACGCCATGCCCCGCCGGCGCGGGCGCCAGCGTCATGGTCACGGCCACCCCGGCATGCAGGGCGGTGCCGGTGGCGGTGACTTCGCGGGCAATGGTGGTGCGGCTGATCATGCGGTCTTTTTATAGAGAAAAAGGGCGGCTTGCGCCGCCCTTTTGACTGGATTCCCGCTTTCGCGGGAATGACAGGTTTTATTGCCCCGACTGGCGGCGCAGGAAAGCGGGGATTTCAAACTGCTCGTCGCTGCCATGCTCCGGGAACAGGTCGTCCGTCGGCGTGGCCGGGCGTTCCATCGGGGCCACATTGGCGCGGGCCGCCTGCGGCTGGCGCGGCGCGGGGGCAGGTTCGGTGCGCAGGTCGGCCGCGACCGCCTTCTTGCGGCCAAACAGGCCCCAGCCGCCCTTCTTGGGCTCCGGCGCCTTGGCCGCCAGCGGCATGTCGGCAGGCGAACGCACCGTCTCGGTGGCGACATAGCGCGGCGCCGCATCCGGGATCACATCGGCCGGGATTTCCGGCGCATCCGAACCGCCCAGGATGTAGTCCTCGGACAGGCTGGGTGCGGACGAAGACGCGCCCAGCTCTTCGGCCAGAGCATTGACCTGCGCATGCACAGGGCTCGGCACCGGCGCATGGACCGGCATGGGCTGCGGCGCGGGGTTCTTGAAGGGCTGCGCCTTGAAGACGGGACGCAGCGGCGTGACCTTCTTTTCCGGCATCGCCATCTGCTCGGCATCGATGCCGGTGGCGACGACGGAAACGCGGATGCGGCCTTCCATCTCGTCCAGGATGGTGTTGCCGAAGATGATGTTGGCGTCGGGATCGACCTCAGCCCTGATACGATTTGCGGCCTGCTCGACCTCGAACAGCATCAGGTCCGGACCGCCGGTGATGTTGATCAGAACGCCCTTGGCGCCCTTCATCGTCACATCATCGAGAAGCGGATTGGAAATTGCCATGTCGGCGGCCTTGGCGGCGCGGTCCTCGCCCTCGGCCTCGCCGGTGCCCATCATCGCCTTGCCCATCTCGGAGATGACCGACTTGATGTCGGCAAAGTCGAGATTGATCAGGCCCGGCATCACGATCAGGTCGGTGACGCCGCGCACGCCGGCATGCAGCACTTCATCGGCCATGGCGAAGGCCTGGGCGAAGGTGGTGCGGTCATTGGCGACGCGGAACAGGTTCTGGTTGGGGATGACGATCAGGGTGTGCACGAAAGCCTGCAGCTCCTGGATGCCGCGTTCGGCGGAGCGCATGCGCTTGTCGCCCTCGAAGGCGAAGGGCTTGGTGACGACGCCGACGGTCAGGATGCCGGCCTCGCGCACGGCGCGGGCGATGACAGGAGCCGCACCAGTGCCGGTGCCGCCGCCCATGCCGGCGGTGATGAAGACCATGTGTGCGCCGGACAGCGCCTCGAGGATTTCGGGGAGCGACTCTTCCGCCCCGGCGCGGCCGACATCAGGCTGGGCACCCGCGCCCAGGCCTTCGGTGGCAGTGGCGCCGAGCTGGATGCGCTTGGGGCACTTGGACCCGGCCAGGGCCTGCGCGTCGGTGTTGGCGACGATGAACTCGACCCCCTCGAGATGGGCGTCGATCATGTTGTTGACGGCGTTGCCGCCGGCCCCGCCCACGCCCAGCACGACGATGCGGGGGCGCAATTCCTTGGCTGCGGGAACGTTCAGAGTGATCGCCATTTTATAGTCTCCTCAGTGACATTCGCCCAAGTGGCTCTTCCTAAGTCACCTTGACCTGCCCGAATCGCTCGTTGATTCGCGTCATAATGTTGAATCATCCCAGCCACCGGCCGGTCAACCGCGAGAACCAGGAAGAGCCCGTTTTCGTGCCCGCCGCATGCATCTTGTCGGCAAGGTCAGGGTTGATGAGCTCTGGCGGCATGGTCGCGCCGGCCATGAGCAATCCGATGACGGTGGCGTAATCCGGTCCCGCCGAGGCCGCCGCCAGGCCGGGAAAGGCCTGCGGGCGGCCCAGCCGCACCTGCTTGCCAAGAATGCGGGCCGCCAGGTCGCGGCTGCCCGCCAACTGGCTGGCGCCGCCGGTCAGCACGGCGCGCTTGCCCGCCGCCACGGCATAGCCAGAGGCCACCAGCTTTTCCTGCACGGCGGTGAAGATTTCCTCCAGCCGGGCCTGGATGATGCGGGTGAGCATGGAGCGGGGCACGCGCAAGGCGGTGTCTTCGCCCTGCTCGCCCATCTGGGGCACCGCCACGACGTCGGTGCCGGCATCCATCTCGCCCAGCGCGGCGCCGAACAGGGTCTTGACGCGCTCGGCGGCCGAAAGCGGCGCCGACAGCATGCGGGAAATGTCGGAGGTCACGGCAAAACCGCCCACCGGCACGATATCGGCATGGACCAGATTGCCTTCCAGGAAGACGGCAATGGACGTAACGCCGCCGCCCATGTCGATCACGGTGCAGCCAATCTGCTTCTCGTCTTCGGTCAGGACCGCGAGTCCCGAGGCATAGGCCCCGAACAGCGAGCCCACCACGTTGAGTTGGGTGCGCTCCACCGCCAGCCGCAGATTCTGCAGCGGGCTGGGCTTCACCGCCACGGCATGCATAGCGACGCCGATCTTCTGGCAGAACATGCCGCTGGGATTCTTAACTCCGCGCGCCTCGTCCACCACATAGGCGGTGGGCGCGGACTGGATGATCTCATGGCCTTCCAGCTTGGCACGCGCCCGGCCCTCGCGCAGTAGCGCACGCAGATGTTCGTCCTCGACCAGGGCGCCATCCAGCGCCATCACGGCGCGGCTGGTGACCGAAACGGGCTGGCCGCAATTGACGCCGATCAGCACGTTCTGGATGCGGGCATCGGCCATGTTTTCGGCCGCCGCGACGCAATCGCGGATGCTTTCCTCTGCCGCGTCCAGGCTGGTGACGGTGCCGGCGCGCAGGCCGGCGGATTCGCGCAAGGCGCTGCCCAGCACCTTCAGCGTGCCCGCTTCGGCCCGGCCGATGACGCAGACAATCTTGGAGGTGCCGACATCCAGCGCGGCCACCAGGCCAGGCCGATAGGCCGGAATCTCGTTGTTCACCCGCAGGCGCAGCGCCTCGCTCACGTTTCTTTTCCCCGTTCGACACCCTTGCGCTCGCCGCCGCGCAGCAGGAAGAAATAATGCGTGGCCGAGCGCAGGTCGATCTCGGCGACGTCCTTTTCCAGAACGCCCTTGTCGATGATCAGATGCTCCAGCGCGTCGATTTCCTGTCGCCAGTTCTGTTCCGGCAGCTTGACGATGACGCCGTCATTCAGGATCAGGTTCCAGCGGCGCTGCGACACGCGCTCGAAATAGGCGATGCGGGCCGAGACGGCGCGATGGTTCTGCACCACATCGACCAGCTCGGCGGAGGCCTGCGGCGCGCCGGCGCCCACCAGCTTGGGCAGGCGGACAAACTGCTCGACCCCTTGCGTGGTGATGACGCGGCCATTGCGCTCCACCACCGCGATGGGCGCAGTGCCACTGGCATTGGGCGGTATCTGCCACAGGGCGAAGGGACGCTTCTCGACGATGGCGACGCTGATGCTGTCGGGATAGCGGCGCACCACGTCGGCGGACGCCACCCAGTCCAGCCCCATCAGCCGGGCCCGCGCTGCGGCCAGGTCGGCGGCGAAGATGCTCTGTTCCGGCTTGAGGTCGAGCGCGGCGGCGATGGTGGCGGCGGGCGTGCGCTGGCCGCCCCGGATGTGGATGTTGCGGATGGTGAAGCCGGCATCGTTGACCACCGTGCCGGTCGCCAGCTTCACGCCGTGGAAGGCACGGCCCAGCACGCCGGTGACCAGCAGCGCCAGCAGCAGCGTGATCACCGCGCCGGTACCGGTCAGCGCGATCATGGTCCTGGACGGCATCAGCCGCGCGAAGAAGCCTTGCCGGGCGGGCTTGGCGCCGCGACGGGCGCTGCCGGGCTGCACCTTGGGCAAGTCGCGCGCCGGGCGCACGGCCTGGCGGGCCGCAGCGCGGCTGCGGGTTTTGCGGTCCGTTACCGGTCGCATGAAGCGTCCTCCACCATCCAGCGGCACAGTTTTGCGTAAGAGATTCCGATATGGGCGGCCTGTTCCGGCACCAGCGAGGTCGGGGTCATGCCGGGCTGGGTGTTGGTTTCCAGCAGGATCAGGCGCGGCTTCGCGCCGGTCTCGTCGAAACGAAAATCGGTGCGGCTGACGCCCCGGCAGCCCAGCGCCTTGTGGGCGCGCACCGCCAGGTCCATCACTTCGTCACTGACGGCTTTCGACAGGTCGGCAGGCAGTATGTGCTTCGATCCGCCCGGCGCATACTTGGCCTCGTAATCGTAGAATTCCAGTTCGGTGGTGATCTCGGTAACGCCCAGCGGCCGGTCGCCCATCACCGCCACGGTGAGTTCGCGGCCCGGCACGAATTCCTCCACCATCATCTCGTCGGAGATATTCCAGTCGTCGGCCAGCAGCGCCGCAGGCGGGCGGTTGGCGCCGCGCTTGACGATGAAGATGCCCACCGAGGAGCCTTCATTCACCGGCTTGAGCACATAGGGCGGTTCCATCAGGTGGCGCGCGCCCGCCTCGCGGCGATCGGCAACGATGGATTTTACCACCGGCAGGCCCGCCGCGCGGTAAATATCCTTGGTGCGTTCCTTGTGCATGGCGATGGCCGACGCCAGAACGCCGGAATGGGTGTAAGGCAACCGCATCAGTTCCAGCAGGCCCTGCACCGTGCCATCCTCGCCAAAGCGGCCATGCAGGGCGTTGAACACCGCATCCGGCCTGGCTTCGAACAATTGCTGGCCCGGATTGTCGCCGGGATCGATGCTGACAGGATAGAACCCTTCTTCCGCCAGCGCCTTCATCACGCCACGGCCGGAAGACAGCGAGACTTCGCGCTCGGCGGAACGGCCCCCCATCAGCACCGCGATACGCTTGAACAGGGTCATGCCGGTACTCCGACGCGCTTGATTTCCCATTCCAGCTCGACGCCGGATTTTTCCTTCACGCGCTTGCGGACTTCTTCGCCCAGCGCCTCCAGGTCGGCGGCAGAGGCTTCACCGACATTGATGAGGAAATTTGTGTGTTTTTCGCTCACCTGGGCATCGCCACGGCGCAGGCCACGGCAGCCGGCCTCGTCCACAAGCTGCCACACCTTGTGGCCGGGCGGGTTCTTGAAGGTGGAACCGCCGGTGCGGGACTTGATCGGCTGGGCGGCCTCGCGGTTGGCGGAAAGCTCTTCCATGCGGGCGCGAATGGCCTCGGGCGTGTCCAGCGTGCCTTCAAACACCGCCTCGATAAAGATCAGTTCGTCGCGCACCTGGGTCTTGCGATAGACGAAATTCATGTCGGCGGGCGTCAGCTTGATCTTGTTGCCGCGCGAATCCAGGGCTGTCGCCTCGACGAAGATATCCTTGATCTCGCGGCCATAGCAGCCGGCATTCATCTTCAGCGCGCCGCCGATGGTGCCGGGCACGCCGCGCAGGAATTCCATTCCGGCGATGCCGGCATCGGCGGCGGCCCGCGCCACCGCACCGTCCAGCGCCGCTGCACCGGCGCGCACGCGCGTGCCATGCGCCTCGATCTTGCCGAAGGCCGAAGAAAGCCGGATCACCACGCCGGGAATGCCGCCATCGCGCACCAAAAGGTTGGAGCCGACACCGATCACCGACAGGCGCAGGTCGCCGGGCCGGGCGGCGAGGAACGTCGCCAGATCATCCATGTCGGCGGGACGAAACAGCCATTCCGCCGGACCACCGGCCCGAAACCAGACCAGGTCCTTCAGCGGCGCTTCATGGGTGAGCGAACCCCGAACCGGCGGCAGGGCGGTGCAGACATTACTGGATTTTGGGGGACTCATGCGCCCTCCAGCTTGCTCTGGAGGTTGTGCATCCAGCCCGTGATCGAGCCCGCGCCGGTGCCGATCACCACTGCGCCCGGCTTGAGATAGGGCTTCACGATGGCGGCCAGATCGGCTTCACCCTCGATGGTGACGACATTGCGGTGGCCGTGGGCGCGCAGCGCCTCGGCATAGGAATCACGGCTGATGCCCGTGATGGGTGGCTCCCCCGCAGAATAGACCGGCGCGATCACCGCCACATCGGCATCGTTGAGACAGGTGGCGAACTGCTCGAAGGTATCGCGCAGGCGGGTGTAGCGATGCGGTTGCACCACCGCGACGACGGGCCCGTCATAGGCCTGGCGCGCGGCGCGCACGGCGGCGGCGATCTTGAAGGGGTTGTGGGCATAGTCGTCGATGATGGCGGCGCCGTTCCATTCGCCCACCTTGGTGAACCGGCGGCCCACGCCCTTGAATTCGGCAAGGCCTTTCTTGATCACCACATCGGGCACGCCGAGCTGGCGCGCCACCACGATGGCGGCAATCGCATTCTGGATATTGTGCTCGCCCGGCATGGGCAGGCTGAGGCCGTCCAGCCGTGTTTCACTGCCGCTGCGGCGATCGGTGAAGACCATGTCGAACCGCGAAGCGCCCGCACCGAAGCTGACATTCACCGCGCGGGCGTCGGCCTGCGGGCTGAAGCCATAGGTGATCATCTTGCGGTCGGTGATGCGGCCGACCATGGCCTGTACTTCCGGATGGTCGATGCACAGCACGGCAAAACCGTAAAAGGGCACGTTCTCGACGAAGCGCTGGAAGGCGTCGCGCATATTGTCGAAGGTGCCGTAATAATCGAGATGGTCCGGGTCTTCGTTGGTGACGATGGCGACCGTGGCGGGCAGGCGCAGGAAGGTGCCGTCGCTCTCATCGGCTTCCACCACCACCCATTCGCCCGCGCCCAGGCGGGCATTGGTGCCATAGGCATTGATGATGCCGCCATTGACCACGGTGGGATCGAGCCCGCCCGCATCCAGCAGCGCCGCCACCAGCGTGGTGGTGGTGGTCTTGCCGTTGGTACCGGCCACCGCGATGCAGGAGCGCAGGCGCATGATCTCGGCCAGCATCTCGGCGCGCCGCACCAGCGGCAAGGCGAGACGGCGAGCCTCGTCGAATTCGACGTTGCCCGGCTTCACCGCCGAGGAATAGACCACGGCGTGGGCATCCTGCAGGTTTTCCGCAGTATGGCCGACATGGACGGTGATGCCCATAGCGCGCAGGCGCTTGACGTTGGCGCTGTCGGCAACGTCCGAACCCTGCACCTTGTAACCCAGATTGTGCATGATCTCGGCGATGCCACTCATGCCGATGCCGCCAATGCCAATGAAATGGATGGCGCCGATATCGAGCGGAACGCGGGTGGTGACGGGCGATGCCATCAGGCAGCCTTCCTTGATGCCGAAGAGTTGGCGAGCTGTTCCACCATGTCGGCGAGATTTTCGGCGGCATGGGGAATGGCGAGCTTGTGGGCTGCTTCGGCCCTGGCCGCAAGCTGTGCTGGATCGCGGAAAAGCTGCAGCAGAAGTTCCGCCAGGCTCTCGGCGGTCAGGGTCTTCTGCGCCACCAGCCAGCCCGCGCCGGCCCGCGACAGGATGGCGGCATTGTCGGTCTGGTGATCGTCCATCGCCGTGGGCAGCGGTACGAGAATGGCGGGGCGGCCAATGGCCATCAGTTCCGCCACCGTGCCGGCGCCGGAACGGCCGATGACCAGGTGCGCCTCGGCCATGCGCTGGGGCAGGTCGTTGAAGAAGGGCCGCAGATCAGCGCGGATCTCGGCATTGGCATAAATGGTCTTTACCGCCTCCAGGTCTTCGGCGCGGCATTGCTGCACCACCGACAGGCGCAGCTTCAGGTCATGCGGCAGGCGGGTGAGCGCGGCGGGCACGATCTCGCTGAAAGCGCGGGCGCCCTGGCTGCCGCCGAACACCAGCAGGCGTAAGCCACCCCCCGCCTGCGGCATCTCATAGGGCTTGCCATAGAGCGCCTCGACTTCCGGGCGCAGCGGATTGCCGGTCAGCACGATCTTGGCCCGGTCATTGGGCGCGAAACGGGCGATGGGGAACGCGGCCGCCACGCGCCGGACCTTGTTCATCACCAGCCGGTTGGCGCGGCCGGCCACGGCATTCTGCTCGATCACGGCGGTGGGCAGTCCGGCCGCCACGGCGCCCAGCATCACCGGCACGGAGGGATAGCCACCAAAGCCCACCACGGCGGCGGGTTGAAGGCGCATCAGCTTGGCAACGGCGGTGACGATGCCCGCCATGATCTTGAACGGCGCCAGGATGGACGAGAAAGGCGAGGACGGCACGGTCAGGGTCCGCGCACCCGGAAACTGCGTCGCATAGTTGGCGAAGCGGGCATCGGTCATCACCACGATCTTCCAGCCGCGCCGCGCCAGCACCCCGGCAAGCGCCTGGGCCGGGAAGAGATGACCTCCCGTGCCGCCCGCTGCCAGGACGATGGTTCCTGTCATACCCATTTTCTCATGCTCTGGCCCATTGCAGCACGCCGTCGGCGCGCACAGAGATTTTCGGGCGATGCCGCGTCAGCGCCAGCGCCAGCCCCATCGTCAGGGCCATAGCGAAGAGCGACGAGCCGCCATAGGAGATGAAGGGCAGCGTCATGCCCTTGGCGGGCAGCAGCGACACCGCCACGCCCATGTTGATGAAGGCCTGCACGGCGGTGACGATGGCCAGGCCCGCACCCGCGAGCTGCGCGAAGCCTTCGCGCGCCGCGGCGGCCCGCAGCAGCAGCCGTACCGTCAGGGCACAAAACAGCGCCGCGATGGTGGCGCAAAGCAGCAGGCCGAACTCCTCCCCCGCCGTGGCGAAGACAAAATCGGCATGGGCATCCGGCAGGCGGTACTTGATGGTGCCCGAACCCGGACCGACGCCGGTGAGGCCGCCATTGGCAAAGGCCTTCAGCCCCAGCCCAGCCTGGTAGCCGATCTCCGAATGGCCGAGATACTGGTTCACGCGGTTATGGACATGCGGGAAGATCGTATAGGCCGCCAGGCCCAGGCCACCGGCACAGCCCGCCATCGCAGCAACCCAGATGAAGGGCAGGCCCCAGAAAAACAGCATCGCGCCCCACAGTGACAGCAGCAGGCCGGTCTGGCCGACATCAGGCTGCAGCAGCAGGATGACGAGCGCGGGCAGCAGCAGCAGGAAGGTCAGAACAGGTGCCGGTACGGGCAGCTTGCCGCGATCCGCCAGTACGACGGCAGCCAGAATGGCAAAGCTGGGCTTGAGAAATTCGGAGGGCTGGAGATTGAAGATGCCCAAATTGAGTTGGCGCTTGGCGCCCAGCATCTCGTCGCCGACCAGCAGCACCAGGAAGGAGCCGACCAGCGCACCGGCGAACACCACCGCCGCGACGATCTTGATCTGGCGAATATTGAGTGTCGAGGTTGCCGCCAGGATACCCAACGCCATCACCGCATAGGAAAGCTGGCGCAGGGCATAGCGGAAATCGCCCGCCGTGCCGGGGCCGCCGCTGATAGCCGGGCTGGCGGCGAAGGCCAGCAACAGGCCGATGCCCATCAACGCCAGGATCAGGCACAGCGCCACCCGGTCCACCGAGAACCACCAGGCCGCGAAGCCGCTGCGATCCGCCCGGTTCATGATGCCACCTTCAGCGCGCGAAGCTTCGCCACCGCATCCCGGAAGACATCGCCGCGATGCTCGAAATCCTTGAACTGGTCATAGGAGGCACAGGCTGGCGACAGCAGCACCACCGGTGCTGGCGCCGCGCTGGTCTCGGCGTCGGCTGCCGCAAGCTCTACCGCCTTCTCCAGCGTGCCTGCCATCACATACGGCGCCTTGCCATCCAGGGTGCGGGCGAACTGGGGCGCGGCGTCGCCGATCAGGTAGGCGCGGCGGATGCGGTTGAAAAAGGGCGCCAGCGGCTCGATGCCGCCTTCCTTGGCCTTGCCGCCCGCGATCCAGAAGATGTCGGGATAGACCGACAGCGCCTTGGCGGCGGCATCGGCATTGGTGGCCTTGGAGTCGTTGACGAAGCGGGTCTTGCCGATGGCGCCGACGCTTTCCATGCGATGCGCCAGGCCCGGGAAGCTGGCGATGGCGGCGGCGATGGCGCGCGGCTCCTTCACGAACGGCTTCACCGCAGCATAGGCCAGCGCCGCGTTCTGCCAGTTATGCGCGCCGGGCAGGTTCGGGGCCTCGTCCAGCGCCATGACTTTTACCACCGCGCCGTTCTGCGCGTCATACAGCACGCCATCGACCACGAAGATGCCACGGCCCAGCACCTTGCCGACCGAGACCGGCGAGGCGTTCGTGCCAGCGAGCGAGGTGAAGATCGCGGAGCTATACTCGTCATCGACGCCGATAGCGGTCAGGCCGTCTTGCGCAACGGCCTTCATCAGCCGCGCCTTGATGGCGGCATAGTTCTCCATGCTGCCATGACGGTCGATATGGTCGGGCGAGAGATTGGTCAGGATGCCGACATCAGGAGCGAGCCCCGGCGACAGGTCGATCTGGAAGGTGGACATCTCGATCACATAGATCGTGCGCGGGGTGGGCGGATTGAGATCCAGCACCGCCTTGCCGATATTGCCGCCGACCTGGGCATCGAAACCGCATCCCGCCAGCACATGCCCGATCAGGGCGGTGGTGGTGGACTTGCCGTTGGTGCCGGTGATGGCGATGACCGGGGCGCGGCATTTGCTGCCGGCATCGGGACGGATTTCACGGGCGAAGAGTTCGACATCACCGATCACGGGCACGCCGGCGCGCTGGGCATGCAGCACCACTTCATGTGGCTTGGGATGGGTCAGCGGCACGCCGGGCGACAGCACCAGCGCGGCGATGCCGGTCCAGCCCCATTCGCGCCAGGGGGTGATGTCTGCGCCTGCCTGGCTGCCCAGCTCACGCGCAGTGGCATTATCGTCCCAGGCCAGCACCTCCGCCCCGCCCGCCTTGAGCGACAGAACGGAAGAAAGCCCGGTGCGGGCGAGCCCGAACACCGCGACGCGTCTGCCAGCAAAACTGTGGGCGACGATCATCCTGCTCTCACCGCAACTTCAAGGTGGCGAGACCCAGCAGGGCCAGCACCACCGCCACGATCCAGAAGCGGATCACGATGGTGGGCTCAGTCCAGCCAAGCTGCTCGTAATGATGATGGATCGGCGCCATGCGGAAGACGCGCTTGCCGGTCAGCTTGAAGGAAATGACCTGCACGATGACGGACAGGGTTTCGACCACGAAAAGACCGCCAACGATGGCCAGTACGATCTCGTGCTTGACCACCACCGCCACTGCGCCCAGCGCGCCGCCCAGCGGCAGCGAACCGGTATCCCCCATGAAGATCATGGCGGGCGGCGCGTTGTACCAGAGGAAGCCCAGCCCGGCGCCGACCAGCGCCGCCAGGAAGACGGCCAGCTCGCCCGACCCGGCGACATAGAAAATCTGCAGATAGCCTGAAAAGACCTCGTTGCCGACCAGATAGGCGATCAGGGTGAAGGTCGCGGCCGCGATCATCACCGGCACGATGGCCAACCCATCGAGCCCATCGGTGAAGTTCACGGCGTTGGCCGCACCCGCGATGGTGAGGCTGCCCACCACCAGGCAGAACAGGCCCAGCGGTAGCAGCGCAGTCTTGAGGAACGGCACCGCCAGCATGCCCGACAGGTGTGGCGCCTCGATCTGCATGATCAGCCAGGTGGCCAGGGCGGCCACGCCGAACTCGATCACCAGGCGCGAGCGGCTCGACAGCCCGTCCGAGGTCCGCTTGGTCACTTTATAATAGTCGTCCATGAAGCCCAGCGCGCCAAAGGCCAGCGTCACAAGCAGCACGATCCAGACATAGCGGTTGGACAGGCTGGCCCAGAGCAGGGTCGAGCCGATCCAGGGGATCAGGATCAGCAGGCCGCCCATGGTCGGCGTGCCCGCCTTCTCGATGATGTGGCGCTGGGGGCCGTCGGCCCGGATCGGCTGGCCCTTGCCCTGCTTCTGCTTCAGCCAACGGATCAGGATGGGATTGATCCAGAAGGCGATCACCAGCGCGGTCAGCACCGCCGCGCCAGCCCGAAAGGTGAGGTAGCCGAACAGGCGGAAGAAGGCGAACTGGTCGGTATGGGTGAGGAGCGCGAGATAGGACAGCATCGGCTTACACCTTCAACGCATCGAGAATGAGGGACATGCGGGAGCCGTTCGACCCCTTGATGAGAATGGTATCGCCCGCTTGCAAAGCGGCGGTAACCTGTGGCGCCAGTTCGGCGGCGGTTTCGGCATAAGCGCCACGGCGCGACGCGGGCAGCGCATCCCACAACGCCTGCATTTGACTGCCGGCGGCGAAAACCAGATCGACCCTGTTCTGTTCGATGGGGGCGGCAAGACCGGCATGGTGGGCGATGCCGCCCGTGCCCATCTCCAGCATGTCGCCCAGCACGGCGATTTTACGTCCCTTTGCATCACCCAGCAGCGCCAGCGCCGCCGCCATCGAAGCGGGATTGGCGTTGTAGCTTTCGTCGATGATCGTCAGACCTTTCAGTGCCAGCCGCGCACCACGGCCCTTGAGGGCGGTGAAATTCTTCAGGGAAGCCGCCGCGTTCAGCAGATCGCCGCCCGCCAGATGCACACACGCCAGCGCCGCCACGGCATTGGCGGCGATATGGCCGCCCGGTGCACCCACCTTGCAATCGACCAGGGTGCCGAAGATGTCGGCCTTCAGCCGCATGCCGTCGCCGTCATGCGCATGGCTCAGCAGCCGCGCGTCGCTGCCCGCCACCGCGCCGAAGCGGGTCAGCGTGGCGACATGGGCCTTTTGCGCACGGGCCGCGAGACGATCCGCATAGGGTGAATCCGACGGGATCAGCGCGGCGCCGCCTGGTTCCAGCCCTTCGAAGATTTCCGACTTGGCGTCGGCGATGGATTCACAGTTGCCGAAGAATTCCAGATGCGCCGGGGCAATGGTGGTGATCAACGCCAGATGCGGCCGCACCATGTCCACCAGGGCACGGATCTCGCCGAAATGGTTCATGCCGACCTCGAAGACGCCATAAACGGCATCACGCGGCGCCGAGGCCAGCGACAGCGGCACGCCCCAGTGATTGTTGTGGCTGGCGGCCGAGGCATAGGTCTGCCCCAGCGCATCGAACGCCACGCGCAATATTTCCTTGGTGGTGGTCTTGCCGGCGCTGCCGGTCACCGCGATCACTTTCGCGTTGGTGCGGGCGCGCGATGCGCGGGCCAGGTCTTCGAGACCACGCTGGGTGTGCGCCACCATCAGCAGGGGACCGCCGGCATTGGGCACATCGCGCGACACCAGCGCCGCGCCTGCGCCCGCCGCGAATGCCGCCGCCACGAAATCATGACCGTCGCGCGCCTCGCCTTTCAGCGCCACGAACAGGTCGCCGGGCTTGAGACTGCGGGTGTCGATGCTCAGGCCGCCGGTGCCGAACGGCGCACTGGCCTTGCCCAGCGTCGCGGCTTGCGCATCGGTGGCACTCCACAGCGTCATGCCGCGCTCCCGCCCAGCATCATCGCCGCATTGACCGCTTCGGCGCGGTCGGAGAAGGGCAGCACCTCGCCCATCACATACTGGCCAGTTTCATGGCCTTTTCCCGCCAGTACCAGCACATCCCCCTCTTCCAGCCCGCCCACCGCGGTCTGGATGGCGGCGCGGCGGTCGGCGATCTCGCGTGCATGCGGCGCGCCGACCAGGATTTCCTCGCGGATATGGGCTGCGTTCTCGGTGCGGGGATTGTCGTCGGTGACGATGACCAGGTCGGCCAACTTCTCAGCGATGGCGCCCATCAGTGGGCGCTTGCCCTTGTCGCGGTCGCCGCCACAGCCGAACACCACATGCAGGCGCTTTGACGTATGGGCGCGAAGAGCTTCCAGCACCTTCTCCAGCGAATCCGGCGTATGGGCATAGTCAACATAGATGGAAGCGCCATTGGCGGTGAAGGCGACGCGCTCCATCCGGCCCGGCGCACCCTTCAGTGTCGCCAGGGCGGCGAATGTCTTTTGTGCGTCCTCGCCCAGGCCAATGGCCAGGCCCGCCGCCACCAGCGCATTCGACGCCTGGAACGCGCCCGCCAGCGGCAGCGTCACGTCATAAGACTGACCGGCATGCTCGATCTGGAGCTGTTGGTAATCGCCCAGGCTTTTGCGGGCGGCGAGACGTATGGCCTCCCCCGTCTCGCCCACCGTCATCAGCCTGAGATTGCGCCCACGCGCAGCGGCAATGAATTTCTCGCTATGCTCGGCATCGGCATTGACCACCGCGACGCCACCTTCTTCCACCACCTGCGAGAACAGCCGCAGCTTGGCCGCGAGGTAATGCGCGAAGGTGGAATGATAATCCATGTGGTCGCGGGTGATGTTGGTGAAGCCGCAGGCCTGGATGCGTACGCCGTCCAACCGATGCTGGTCGAGGCCGTGGCTGGAAGCCTCCAGCGCCAGATGGTCGACGCCGTCATCCGCCAGCTTCGCCAGCAGGGCATGGATTTCGACCGGATCGGGCGTGGTGTGCGACAGCGGCAGCGCGCCCCTGGGCCCGATCACGCCGACGGTGCCCAGGCTGGCGGCGGCGTGGCCATTGCGGGTCCAGATTTCGCGCAGGAACGCGACAATGGAGGATTTGCCCTTGGTGCCAGTGACAGCGGCAACGATTTGCGGCTGCTTGCCATAGAAAGCCGCCGCGAACTGCGCCAGCGCCTGGCGCGGATTGGCGGCGGGAATGAACCGCACATTCAGCGCGGCGGCATCCTGCGCCAGATCGGGCGTGCCCAGTATGGCGGCGGCGCCACGCGCCACCGCATCCTTCAGGAACCTGCCGCCGTCGGTCTGCGAGCCCGACAGCGCCGCGAAGAGATAGCCCGGCGCGACCTTGCGGCTGTCACTGGTAAGGCCGGAAAATTCCCGCACATCGGCTGCGATCATAGCGCCCGTCCGTCGGCAACCCGGGCCGGGGGCGGCACGTTGGGCACGCCCAGCAGTGGCGCGATGCGGGCAATGATGCGGCCGGTCTGCGGCGCGGCGGTATAGCCCGCCGTGGCAAAGCCAAAGGTTTCCTTGGTGGCCTTGGGCTGGGCCATCAGCACCATCACGATGTAGCGCGGATCATGCGCTGGGAAGGCCGCCGCAAAAGACGTCATCAGCGCATTCTTGATATAGCCGCCGCGCGGACCCGGCATTTCGGCAGTGCCGGTCTTGCCGCCGACATCATAGCCGATGGCGTCGGCGGAGCGGCCGGTGCCGTTGGTCACGACATAGCGCAGCAGGTTGCGCATGGTCTCGCTGGTTTCCGGCTTGATCACCTGCGCGCCGCGATTGTCGGTGCCGGCGTCCTGGCGGATGAAGGTCGGCGTGATGCGGCGGCCGCCATTGACCACCGTCGACATGGCGGTGACGAAACTGAGCGGGCTGACACCAACGCCGTGACCAAAGCCAATCGTGGCGGTTTCGATCGTGCCCCATTGTGTGCGCGGATAGAGCGGACGCGCCGTTTCCGGCAATTCGCTTTTCACCGGCGACAACAGGCCCATGTTGGTAAGGAACTGGCGCTGCCTTGCTCCGCCGGAGCGCAAGGCGATCTGCGCCGTGCCGATATTGGAGGACTGGGCCAGGATATCGCGTGCCGCCATCGCGGCGGGCATGTGGTGCGCTTCGCCGATGCTGTATTTGCCAATCCGGAGGCTTTTACCGATGGGCAGGGTCTCGTCGAGGCCGACGGTATGGTCTTCCATCGCCAACGCGAAGGCGAAGATCTTGAAGATCGAACCCAGCTCGTAAATGTCCTGGGACATCATGTTGCGGGCGGAATCGCCCTCGGACAGGCGGCGCTGGTTGGGATCGAAATCGGGCTGCGAGGTCAGGGCGATGATCTCGCCCGTCTTCACATCCATCACGATGCCGCCCGCCGCCTTGGCGCTGAAAGTCTTGCGCGCTTTCGCCACTTCATGCGCCAGGATGAACTGCACCCGCGCATCGATCGAGGTGGCAACGGCCCCCTCGCCGCGCGCGGCGGCGCGGTGCAACTGCTGTTCCAGGCCCAGTTCCAGCCCGGAGACGCCATTGTTGTCGGGATCGGTCACGCCCACCAGCTGCGCCGTGGTGCGGCCATCGGGATAATAGCGCTTGGCAGTGTTTTCGAATTCCAGGCCCGGCAGGCCCAGCTTCATCACGCGGGCCTCGGCATCCGGCGTGATCTGCCGCGCCACCAGCACGTAAGGCGACTTGGCGGTGGTGAAGCCGCGCAGCAGGCGATCTTCGCCCGCGCCGGTGGCGGCGGCGAGCTGGCGCGCGGCGGCGGCCTTGTCCCAGAATTCCTTGGGGCGGGCATAAAGATCCTTCACCGGCAGGTCGCGCGCCAGCAATTCGCCGTTGCGGTCGGTGAGATCGGCACGGGCAGCGGCGGCCATGCCAATGACGCCACCCTTGTGACCACCGCTCAGCATCGTGACGTCGATCAGGCGCAAACCGACCAGCAGGAAGGCGGCGACACAGACTCCCGCACCGATCACGATGCGCCGCTGGAAAACGGTGGGAGCCTCTTGCATCGCGCGATCAGAATCCGTGGCTGTTGGCGGGGGTGGCAGGCGCTTCGACGCTGGCGTTGCGCACCGGGCTGCCGTTCAGCGGCTCATCCGCGCCACGATGCGGCAACTGGTCAAAGGCGGAGAGCTGCACCGAGGCCGCGTCGTTCATGCCCTGAAGGCCGGCGAAATGCTGCACCCGGGCAGGGGCGGCAACGCTTTGCCATTCGGTCTCCAGCACGGCGATGGCGCGGCGCTGGTGCAAGATCTGCGCCTGTGTGCGGTTCAGATCCAGCCGCGTCACCCGCGTCTTTTCCGAGACGGTGTAGAGCCCCAGCACCGTCAGGGTGATCAGGACAACACAGGCGATGTTGAGCATGCGGACCATGTCGGCTCCTATGCAGCAAGTTTTTCGCCGGCCCGCAGCTTGGCGGAACGGGCACGGGGATTGGCGGCGATCTCGGCCTCGCCCGGAATGCGGGCCTTGGCGGTGATGAGATGGAACAGCGGCGCGGGCGCCATAACCGCCGGCATGTGGCGCGAGGCGCGCGGCGCGGCATCGGAACGGCCGGTGAGGAACTGCTTGACGATGCGGTCTTCCAGGCTGTGGAACGAAACCACCACCAGGCGGCCTTCCGGCTTCAGGATCGACTGCGCCGCTTCCAGCCCGCGCGTCAGTTCGCCCAGCTCGTCATTCACATGGATGCGCAGCGCCTGGAAGGTGCGGGTGGCGGGGTGGATGGCGAAACGCAGCGCGGCGGGGCCCTGCGCTTGCAACACGATGGCGGCGAGCTGCGCCGTGCCGGTGATGGGGCGGGCCGCGATGATGGCGCTGGCGATGCGGCGGGCATTCTTCTCTTCGCCGAAGCGGGCGATGACCGAGGCCAGCAGGCTGTGCTCGGCGGTGTTGACGAAATCGGCGGCGCTCATGCCCGACAGGCTCATGCGCATGTCGAGCGGACCATCCTCGCGGAAGGAGAAGCCGCGTTCCGGCTGGTCGAACTGGAAGGACGAGACGCCGAGATCGAGCACGACGCCGTCGCTCTGCGACGCGAACTCGTTCATGCGGCTGAACTCGCCTTCCACCAGCGTCAGGCGGCCATCAAAGCGCTGCACCAGGTCCTGGCCGCGGGCGATGGCTGCGGGGTCGCGGTCAATGCCCAGCACGCTGCAATCGGCGGCTTCGAGGATGGCACGGGTATAGCCGCCGCCGCCGAACGTGCCGTCGATATAGTGTGCACCGTCGCGGGGGCTCAGGGCTTCCAGCACTTCGTTCAGCATCACCGGGACATGGCCGCTCACGTGCCGCGCCCTTCCGCATAGCGCGCCTTCATGCGCGCAACCGCTTCGGCTTCCAGCGCAGCATAGCGCTCGGCATCCCAGATCTGGAATTTCTTGACCTTGCCCGCAAAGACCACGCGATCCTTCAGCGCCGCATGTTCGATCAGCGCGTCAGGCAGGCGGACGCGGCCATTCTCGTCGGGGCTGAGGATATGCGTGCGGGCGATCAGCGTGGTGGCTTCGTCGTCGAAGGACGGCGACAGGAACGGATCCTGCGCGGCGAGGCGCGCGGCGGTTTCATCCAGCAGAAACTGGCCGAAGCAATCGAGCGCCGCGTCGATGAAGCTGGGGGTGACATAGACACCGGGCGTGCCCTGCCCGGTCAGGATGGTGCGATAGGCAGCCGGGATGCACACCCGGCCCTTCGCATCCAGCGAGCCCGCGAACGTCGTGATGAATGGCTGGACCGGGACGGTCATGGCCAGCGTCTACCCCCTCCCCACTCCCCTGCTCCGACGGATCCCCGACGGCGGCTAAGGCGGGCTTTTGAGGCCCATGGGACAGTATGGGATAGCATGGGACAGGAGCATCGGTCAAACCAAAATCCCATATTTTTGAGGGGCTTGGCTAGATTTGGACTCTCGCTGGCCCGCTAGGGGTTGGGGTTTACGGAACAAAAACGCAACGCCGTAAGACTGTGGTGACCTGTGTAAACGAAAGGTTAACGCCGCCACCCTCGACCCGGCCCGGCCGGGCGTTATGGTGCGCCCCGCGCAGGGCGGCCAATGACCCTGATTCGGACGAATGAGGGAGAGCAGCAGGATGAAGATCGGCTTTGTCGGCCTAGGCCGGATGGGCGGCCATGTCGCGGAAAACCTGCTGAAGGCAGGCCATGACGTGACGGTGTGGAACCGCTCGCCCGCCCCGGTGCAGGCACTGGTGGCCAAGGGCGCAGTGGCCGCCGCCACGCCCGAAGCGGCGATGCAGGGCAACGCGGTCTTCTCGATGCTTTCCAACGATATGGTGATGCGCGAGGTCGGCTTTGCCGGTCCACTGCTGGAAAAGGCCGCCAGGGGCCTGATCCATGTGAACATGGCGACCATTTCCGCCGCGCTGGCGCGCGAGCTGCAGGCGGCCCACGCCAAGGCCGGTCTTTCCTATATCTCCGCGCCGGTGTTCGGCCGCCCGGAAATGGCGGCGGCAGCACAGTTGGTTCTGGTGGCGGGCGGCGATATGGCGGCCATCACGACGATGCAGCCCGTCTTCGACAAGATCGGCAGCCGCACCGTGCCGGTCGGCGAAGCCGCCGAGAAGGCGAACCTGTTCAAGATCGCGGGCAACTTCATGATCGCCAGTGAGATGCAGGCCACCGGCGAAGCCTTCGCCCTGCTGCGCAAGGGCGGCGTCGATCCCGCCCTGTTCCATGATGTGCTGGCGGGCCGCCTCTTTACCGGCGCGGTGTTCAAGAATTACGGCCAGATGGTGCTGGACCGCCAGTATGAACCGGCGGGCTTCGCCCTGACGCTGGGGCTGAAGGACGTCAACCTGGCCCGCGCGGCGGCAGAAGGCCTGGGCATGACGCTGCCCACCGCCGACCTACTGAAGACCAATTACGACGAAGCCGTGCGCTGGGGCTGGCAGGACAAGGACTGGTCGGCCATCGGCGAAGTGCCGGCGAAAAAAGCAGGCGTCTGAAGTCTGCGATCCATGCGCGCGCTCCTGATCACTCTCGCCGCTTCGGCGCTGGCGCTGTCGGCAGTCCTGGCCGTGGCGCAGGATGCGCCGCCCGCCAATCCGTTTGCGGACGACGCAGCGGCTGCGGCGGCAGGCAAGGTGATCTATGACTCCACCTGCGCCGGTTGTCATGGCGGCGGCGGCATCGGCGGCGCAGGATTGCCGCTCAACCGCACCTTGAGCCGCGCCGCCGATGAGGCCGGCATTTTCCGCATCATCCGCGAAGGCGTTGCCGACACAAAGATGCCGGCCTTCCCAGCGTTGTCGGATGAAAACACCTGGCGCATCGTCAGCTATATCAGCAGCCTCGGTGCCAGTCCGGGCGCGCCAACACCGCTGGTCGCTGCCGCCAATGGCGGCGCAGGCGCGCAATTCTTTTTCGGGCGCGGCGGCTGCACCGCCTGCCATGAAATTGACGGGCTGGGGCACGACCTGGCGTCCGATCTTTCGGCCATCGGGCTCAAACCCGCCGCCGATATCCGCAACGCCCTGAAGCATGAACCGATACCGCGGCGCTTTGTCACGGTGACGATGGCGCAGGGACCGCGTCTTTCCGGCTTCGTGCGGGGCGAAGACCTTTCCACGCTGCATCTCAAGCAGCCCGACGGCAAGCTGGCGATCCTGGCCAAGGCGAATATCCGCAGCATCGCCGACGCCAATCCCCTGTTGCCGCTGGCGATGAGCGACACGGAAATCGACGATCTCGTCGCCTATCTGTCGCAGCGCAAGGCGCGCAACTTGGCAGAAACCGCCAAGCTGCTGCCGACTTCGGTACTGTCCTATGCGCGCATCGCCGCGCCGGATTTCCGCAACTGGGTGACCCATCGCGGTGGACTGGAGGGCGGCAATTTCTCCACCCTGCCGGGCATCAGCGCCGCCACCGCGTCACGGCTGCAGGCGCGCTGGAGCGCGCAGTTAGGCGACGGCGCCACCGCCGCGACGCCGCTGGTGGTGGATGGGGTAATCTATGTCGCCGGCGCGGCGGGCAATGTGTATGCCTTCGACGCGCAGAGCGGCATTCCGATCTGGCATTTCGAGCGCAGGCCGGTGCTGGAGAACCCCTCGCCCATGGGCGGCAATCGCGGCGTCGCCGTGCTGGAAGGCCGCGTCTTTGTCGGCACCGCCGACAACAAGCTGATCGCACTGGATGCCAGCAGCGGGCGGCAATTGTGGGAACGCCAGACCGGCAGCACGCTGGACGGCACCGCCATGACCGGCGCGCCGCTGGCCTTGCGCACGCGCGTGGTGACGGGCGTGGCGGGCGCAGGCCCCAAGGCGCGCGGCTGGCTGGAAGCATCCGACCCCGTCACGGGAAAGTCACTCTGGCGTTTCGATACCGTCCCGCAGAATGCGGCGGGCGCGATGACGGCGGCGATGGGCGCCTATGAGGCACAGAATGTCACGCTCTACTGGAGCACCACGCGCGCCAGCGATGACGGCGCGAACAGCGACGCGATCATCGCGCTGAACGCCAACAGCGGCGCCATGACCTGGTCACACAAGCTACAACCGGGCGCAGGCGGCGACAGCGTGGTTCTGGCCGACCGCAACAAGCGGGCGCTGCTGCTGCATCTGGGCCGCGACGGGCTGCTCACCATTCTCGACCGCATGACGGCCAAGCCGGTGCTGACGCAATCGCTGAGCAAAGAGCGGGTTGCAACACCGTCGCTGTCCTTCGACCGCAGCAGCGATGTTCTCTATGCCGGACTGGGCAAGGCGGTGGCGGCCGTGGATTCGCGCACCGGCAAGGTGTTGTGGCGCAGCGCCATGATCGCGGAGGTGCGAGGGCTTCTGGCGACGCGTGGCGGCGCGGTCTTTGCCACCCTGGCCGATGGACAGGCGGTGGCGCTGGACGCCAAGGGCGGCAAGCTGCTGTGGAATTTCCGCGCCGCCGGGCCGATGGCAGGCACGCCAGTAAGCTATGCGGTGAATGGCAAGCAGTTCGTCGCCGTCACGGCGGGCAACATGCTCTACGCCTTCGCGCTGCCTAGCTAAACCTAGGCGGGCTCGAGCGCTGCAGCGAAGCCGCAGCGCGACCATCCGCGAGTCATGACCCGCCTCCACTTCGCGTGCGAAGCACGCATGAAGGGGAGGTGCCCGTAGCTGGCCAGCCGCAAAGCGGCGGTTAAGCCAGCGAAGGGCGGAGGGGTTGAAAAATAAAATATCAGATGGCCTGTAAGCCGGGTTCTGTACCACTTGCGTGGTGGTGACCATTCCTCTGGGATGCCCGTTACCGAACACCTCACGCGACCGACCCGGACGGCTACGCGGAAAACGCAACCTGCCGTCCCTATTTGGTCTTGCTCCCGGTGGGGCTTGCCGTGCCGCTTCTGTTGCCAGTCGCGCGGTGCGCTCTTACCGCACCATTTCAACCTTGCCATCCCCGAAGGAATTCGGCGGTTTGATTTCTGTGGCGCTATCCCTGGGGTCGCCCCCGCCGGTCGTTAACCGGCACCGTTTTTCCGTGGAGCCCGGACTTTCCTCGAACTTCTTGCGAAGCCCGCGGTCACCCGGCCATCTGACGGCAGGTTATAGCGCGGGACGGCTGAACTTATCCAGCAACCCGTGCAGCAGCTCCGCACATTCCTGATCCCATAGCCCGTTCAGCAGGTTGGGACGGAAATGACGCTGAAAGGCGATAATCACCTTGTCCAACGGCGCAGCGGGATCATAGCCAAAGCGCGCCAGCGCGCTGGCATCCAGTTGGCTGACAGCGCGTTCCGGCCACAGGCCGATGCCCGCCTTGGCCAAGCGCCGCCACGGAAAATATTCGCCCGGATCATCCTTGCGCGCCGGGGCGACATCGCTGTGCCCCAACACGCGCCAGGACGGAATCGGGTGGCGCAGCAGGATGGAATGGCAGAGCGTGATCAACGCCGCGACCTGGTCTTCCGGGAATGGGCGATAGCCGAATTCATGGCCCGGGTTGACGATCTCGATGCCGATGGAACGGGCATTGATGTCGGTGGCACCCGCCCAGTGCGAGACGCCGGCATGCCAGGCGCGCTGCGCCTCCGGCACATGGGCATAGATGGTGCCGTCCTCGTCGATGGTGTAGTGCGCCGAGACCTTTGCCGCCGGATCGGTGAGGCGCGACAGCGCGGCTCGCGCATTCGTCATCCCGGTATAGTGCAGCACCAGCATGTCGATGGGCGCACCCCGCGCATCATGATTGGGCGAAGGCCGCTCGACGCGCTTCATTTCAGCCCCCGCTCCGCCAGGATGCGCTCATAGGCGGCGTTGATCGAGGCCAGCTTGTCGTTGGCCAGTTTCTCGAACTCGATGGGCACGCCGCGCGCGATCAGGCTGTCGGGATGGTTCTCGCGCACCAGGCGGCGATAGGTCTGCTTGATCTCGTCATCGCTGGCGACATAGGAAACGCCAAGAATGACATAGGGATCGGTCAGTTCCGGCGCGAAATGGCTGGCGCGGATACGGCGAAACTCGTTGGGGGCGAAGCCGAAGATTTCCGCCACCCGTTCCAGGAAGGCGGCCTCACCCGGATGCAGCACGCCATCGGCCTTGGCGATCTCGAACAGGCCATCGAGCACGTCTTCCAGAATGGCGTGGTTGCCGACGAACAGCCGCGCGATCTGGGTGGCATAGGCTTCGTAACCGGCGATGTCCTGCCGCGCCAGGTTGAAGATGAGGCGCACACTGGCTTCATCCTGCGGCGGCAGGTTGAAGACGCGGCGGAAGATCTGGAATTCCTCGTCGGTGACGATGCCGTCGGCACGCGCCATCTTGCCCGACAGGGCGATGATGGCGATGGTGAAGACCACGCCGGGATCAGCTTCGCGATCGAACAGGAAATGGCCCGCCACAGCGCCAACCAGCGCGCCCACGGGGCCGCCCACTATCAGACCTGCGGCGGCGCCGCCGACTTTTCCCCAGACAGACATGGGGTCAATCTAGCGTGGCCTCAACTTACTTGCCAGACGCAGGCTGGCCGAAGCGCTTGAGCAGAAAGCTGGCGAGAAGACCGAAAGCCAGCATCAGGCAGGCCAGTATCCATTGCCCGCCTTCCAGGATTGCATTGCCGGACGCGCCGATATCGACCTGCGCCAGTGTCATCGGCAACATGCCCGCAAAGGAACCCAGCAGGTAATCGCGCCAGCGCAGGTTGGTCATGGCCAATAGCGTGTTGGCGACGCTGTGCGGCACCGGCGTCAGGCGCAGGATCGCCACCGCGCGCCAGCCGCCATGTTCGGCCCGCTCCACCATGCGGCCAATGCCGGGCGATGCATCGAGCATGCCGGTGACGCCGAACCAGCGCGCCAGCGCGAAACCGGCCGCCGCGCCCGCCATTGCGCCGAGTAGCGCCCACAGCGCCCCCCAGAACAGGCCAAAGACCAGTCCGGCCGCGATGCCCAGCACGGTACGCGGGATGAACAGCAGACTGGCCGCCACCTGCAGCAGGATGAAGTAAAGCGGCGCCAGCGGCTGCGCCGCGATGGTGCGCGAGATCGCCATCGGATCGATCCGGTCGCGATAGAACACGGCCAGCACGATGCCTGCCGCCACCAGCACAAGCGCGATGATGCGCGCCAGCCTCACTCGGCGGCGTCCAGGGCGCGCGGATTGTAGTTCAGCAGCGGGGCAAGCCAGCGTTCGGCGGTGGCCATGTCCCAGCCCTTGCGCTGGGCATAATCCTCCACCTGGTCGCGCTCAATCTTGCCGATGCCGAAATAGCGGCTTTCGGGATGGGCGTAATAGAAGCCCGACACCGACGAACCTGGCCACATGGCATAGCTTTCGGTCAGCTTGACGCCGATCTTGTCTTCCGCATCCAGCAGCTTGAAGAGCGTGCCCTTCTCGCTGTGCTCCGGCTGGGCGGGATAGCCCGGTGCGGGGCGGATGCCCTGATAGGCTTCCTTGATCAGGTCGTCGTTGCTGAAGGCCTCGTCGGCGGCATAGCCCCAATAGTCCTTGCGCACCTTTTCATGCAGGCGCTCGGCAAAGGCTTCGGCCAGGCGATCGGCCAGGGCGGACAGCAGGATGGCGGAATAATCGTCCTTGGCGGCGCGGAAGGCTTCCAGGTGCGGCTCTTCGCCGATGCCCGCCGTCACCGCGAAGCCGCCGATATAATCGTCGGTGCCGGGTGGGGCGATGAAGTCGGACAGCGCCAGGTTGGGTCGGCCCGCCTCGCGCGTCATCTGCTGGCGCAGCGTGTGCAGCGTCTGGATGGGGAATTTCCGCGCCTTGTCGCCATAGACCAGAATGTCATCGACATTCTTGGGGTCGCTGTTGGCGGGCCAGAAGCCGATCACGGCGCGGGCTTCCAACCACTTCTCGTCGATGATCTTCTGCAGCATCGCCTGGGCGTCGCGGAAAAGATCGCTGGCGGCCTTGCCGACCTTGTCATCGGTCAGGATGTCGGGATAGCGGCCCGCCAGTTCCCAGGTCTGGAAGAAGGGCGTCCAGTCGATGTACTTCGCCAGTTCCGCCAGGTCGTATTCCTTGTATACGCGGGTGCCGAAGAATGTCGGCGCGGGCGCGGTCTTGGTGAAATCCGTCTTGGCGCGGTTGGCGCGGGCATCCGCCAGCGCCAGGCGCTTGCCGCCCGCACGCTGGTTGGCATGGCCGGCGGCCATCTTCTCATACTCGGCACGGATACCGGCGGCGTATTGCGCCCCGGTTTCCTTCTGCAGCAGACTGGACGCGACGCCGACGGCGCGGCTGGCGTCGGTGACGTATACCGTCTGGCCACGGCGATAGGTCGGATCGATCTTCACCGCCGTATGCACCTTGGAGGTGGTGGCGCCGCCGATCATCAGCGGAATGTCAAAGCCCTGGCGTTCCATCTCGGACGCCACCGTCACCATCTCGTCCAGCGACGGCGTGATCAGGCCGGACAGGCCGATGATGTTGGCCTTGTGCTCCCTGGCGGCATCGAGAATTTTCTGCATGGGCACCATCACGCCCATGTCGATCACTTCATAGCCGTTACACTGCAGCACCACGCCGACAATGTTCTTGCCGATATCATGGACGTCGCCCTTGACCGTCGCCATGACGATCTTGCCTGCCGGCTCCTTCGTCTGGCTCTTGTCGGTATCCATGAAGGGCAGCAGGTGTGCCACCGCCTTCTTCATGACGCGGGCCGACTTCACCACCTGCGGCAGGAACATCTTGCCCGAGCCGAACAGGTCGCCGACCACGTTCATGCCCGCCATCAGCGGGCCTTCGATGACATGCAGCGGCTTTTCGGCGGCCAGGCGCGCTTCCTCGGTGTCCTCGATGATGAAGGCGTCGATGCCCTGCACCATAGCGTGGGAAATGCGTTCATTCACCGGCAGGCTGCGCCAGGCAGCGTCGGCCACGTCGGCAACCTTGCCGTCGCCGCGATATTGCTGTGCCAGCTCCAGCAGTCTTTCGGTGGCGTCGGGGCGGCGGTTGAAGAAGACATCCTCGATGCCTTCGCGCAGCGGAGTCGGGATATCCTGATAGACGGTGAGCTGGCCGGCATTGACGATGCCCATGTCCATGCCCGCCTTGATGGCGTGGAACAGGAAAACGCTGTGCATGGCTTCGCGCACCTTCTCGTTGCCCCGGAAGGAGAAGGAGAAGTTGGAGGCACCGCCGGAGATATGGGCATGCGGATTCTCGCGGCGAATGACCTCGCAGGCCTCGACGAAGGCCTTGCCGTATTCGTTATGCTCTTCCAGGCCGGTGGCGACCGCGAAGATGTTGGGGTCGAAGATGATGTCTTCGGGCGGGAAATTCAGCTTCTGCACCAGGATGTCATAGGCGCGCTTGCAGATCTCGATCTTGCGCTCCTTGGTGTCGGCCTGGCCGACCTCGTCGAACGCCATCACCACCACGGCGGCGCCGAAGCGCATGACTTCCTTGGCGTGCTTGAGGAACTGCTCCTCGCCTTCCTTGAGCGAGATCGAATTGACGATGACCTTGCCCTGGCAGCATTTCAGGCCGGCCTGGATCACATGCCACTTGGAGCTATCGATCATCAGCGGGACCTTGGAAATGTCCGGCTCGCCCGCCATCATGTTGACGAAGCGGGTCATCGCCGCCTCGCCGTCGATCATGCCCTCGTCCATGTTGATGTCGATGACCTGGGCGCCATTCTCGACCTGGTCGCGCGCCACGCTCAGTGCCGCCTCATAGTCATTGGCGACTATCAGCTTGCGGAACTTGGCCGAGCCCGTGATGTTGGTACGCTCGCCGACATTGATGAAGTTCAGGTCGGGCGTCAGGGTGAACGGCTCCAGACCCGACAGGCGCATATATTTCGGCTTCTGCGGAATCTGGCGCGGCGGCACATCCTTGATGGCCTTGCCGAAGGCGGCGATGTGATCCGGCTTGGTGCCGCAGCAACCGCCGACAATGTTGACCAGGCCAGAGGTGGCGAACTCGCGGATCATCTCCGCCATCTGTTCGGGGCTCTCGTCATAGCCACCGAACTCGTTGGGCAGACCGGCATTGGGATGCGCCGACACCAGCGTGTCACAGGCGTTCGACAATTCGGCGATGTAGGGACGCAGTTCCTTGGCGCCCAGGGCGCAATTGAGACCGATGGCAAAGGGGTTGGCGTGGCGCACCGAATGCCAGAAGGCTTCCGGTGTCTGGCCCGTCAAAGTGCGGCCCGACAGGTCGGTGATGGTGCCAGAAATCCACACCGGCAGGCGCAGGCCCAGCTCCTCATAGACTTCCTCGATGGCATAGATCGCCGCCTTGGCATTCAGCGTATCGAACACCGTCTCGATCATGATGACGTCGGCGCCACCCTTGATCAGGCCACGCGTGCCGTCGCGATAGGTTTCGCGCAACTGGTCGAAGGTGATGTTGCGGAAGGCCGGGTCGTTGACGTCGGGCGAGATCGTCGCAGTGCGGTTGGCCGGGCCCAGCACGCCCGCCACCAGGCGCGGTCGGTCGGCGGTGGAATATTCATCGCACAGCGCGCGCGCCAACCGCGCACCAGCCTCGTTCAGCTCGCTGACCAGGTGGCCCAGGCCATAATCTTCCTGGCTGGTGAAATTGGAGTTGAAGGTGTTGGTTTCAATGAAATCCACGCCCGCATCCAGATACATGCGGCCGATATTCTGGATGATCTCCGGCTTGGTCAGGGTCAGCAGATCATTGTTGCCCTTGAGCTCCGAGGGATGGTTGCCGAAGCGCTGGCCGCGAAAATCATCCTCGCCCAGCGTGTAGCCCTGGATCATCACGCCCCAGGAGCCGTCGAGCAGCAACAGGCGCTTCCTGGCTTCCTGCTTCATCCAGTCAATGCGGACGGAACGGTCGAAACTCATGCGATATCCTTCGGCCGCATTCCCAGCAGGCGGGCGGCCGCATAGCTGAGATTGGCCTGGTTGAGCGTATAGAAATGGAAATGATCGAAGCCGCGGGCGCGCAGCTGCTGCACCTGATCGGCCAGAACGGCGGCGGCGACGATGCGGCGGCTTTCGACGTCGTCGTCCAGTCCTTCATAGGCGCGCGCCAGCCAGGCTGGAATGGACGCGCCCGCCTTGCCCGCCATGCGCTCGACGGCACGGAAATTGGTGGTGGGCATGACGCCGGGCACGATGGGAATAGTGATGCCGGCTGCTGCCGCATCGTCGCGGAAGCGCGCCGTGGCGTCGTCGTCATAGCAGAACTGGCCCAAGGCATGTGCCGCGCCCGCATCCTGCTTTTTCTTCAGCAATTCGATGTCATGGCCGTGGCTGGGCGAGTCGGGATGGCACTCGGGATAGAAGGAGACGCTGACCTCGAAGGGCGCGATCTTCTTCAGCCCCGCGATCAACTCCGGCGTGGATTGGTAGCCGTCGGGATGGGCGCAGTAGGGCCCTTCCATGCCCGGCATGTCGCCGCGCAGCGCCACGATATGCTTGATGCCATTGTCCCAATAACCGCGCACGATCTCGCCGATCTCGTCCCGGGTGTGCCCGACGCAGGTCAGGTGCGCGGCGGGCTTGAGCGTGGTTTCGTCCACGATGCGCTTGACCGTGGCATGGGTGCGCTCGCGGGTGGAACCGCCCGCGCCATAGGTGACGGAGACGAAGCTGGGCGACAGCGGCTCCAGCCGCTTGATCGCGACCCACAGGGCTGCCTCCGCCTCGTCATTCTTGGGCGGGGAGAATTCGAACGACACGCTGGGTGCGCCGCCGGTTGCGATCAGGTCTTTGAGGCTCATGGGGCTTCGTTCTTGTTGCGCGTGGCAAACCACACTTTGACGGTCAGCTTGTCGGCCCCGGACTGTTCCGGGGCAATAGTATCGGTGGCGGAAAGTGTCAGCCCGGCAGCGGACAGCCAGCCTTCCACTTCGCGGTCGGAAAAACCCAGACGGCGATGGGCATATTCGTCGCGCAGGAATTCCAGACCATGCGGCGCGAAATCCGCGATCAGCAGGCGGCCACCCCGCGTCATTACGCGCGCAGCTTCCGCCACCGCCGCGCCAGGATCATCAAGGTAATGCAGCACCTGGTGGAACAGCACCACGTCGAAGCCCGCTTCATTCTCGCCCGTGCCGGCATCGGTAAAGGGCAGGCGATAAAGATCGCCCAGCCGCACCTGCACATGGCCCAGCGTCTCGCCAGGCAGCCGGTCGCGGGCAATGGCCAGCATCTCCGGGCTGACATCGATGCCGATGGCGCGGGCGGCGCGCGGCGCCACCAGTTCCAGCATCCGGCCCGTGCCGGTGCCGATGTCGAGCAGGCCGCCGATCTTTTGCGGCAGGCGGGTCAGGATCGCCGCCTCTACATCCTTTTCCGGCGCATGCAGGGCGCGAATGCGGGCCCATTCCGCCGCATTGGCCTTGAAATAGTCGGCGGCGCGGGCGGCGCGCTGGGCCCGCACATGGCTCAGCCGGGCCAGGTCGGCGGCATGGCCACCCGAAAGCTCCGCCACCGTGCGGCCCAGTTCTGCGCCGGTGCCACGCCCGGCGGCGCGATAGAAAACCCAGCTGCCTTCCTTGAAGCGCTCCAGCAGTCCGGCTTCGCCCAACAGCTTGAGATGCCGAGAAACACGGGGCTGGGACTGGCCGACAATCTCGATCAATTCGCTCACGGTCAGTTCGGCCTCCCGCAGCAGCAGCAGCAGGCGCAGGCGGGTGGGATCCCCCGCCGCACGCAACATGGCCACCAACCGCTCCAACCAAGCCTCCAAAACATATAAACATATCTTTATATGCTTACGGAAAGCCTTGCTGCAAGAGGGAAAAAGCCCGTATCAAGGGGTGGATTTTGCACCGCAAAAAACGGCAAAAAAGCCGTCATTCTCTTGGGATTCGGTTCGATCATGCGCGGCTTTCGGGCGCTATTGCTGGGGCTTTATGGACTGGCGCTGGCGGGCTGCGCCAGCACCGCCTCACCCGAGGCGCTGGCTGCTAACGACCCCTATGAGCCGGCCAACCGCAACATCATGGTGCTGAACCAGGAAGTGGACCGGCTGGTCTTCATCCACACGCTGGAACGCTACCGGGCGCTGCCGGAATTCATGCGCACCGGCGTGCACAATTTGCTGCGTAACCTGGCGCTGCCCACCATCTTCGTGAACGACCTGCTGCAGGCCAAGCCCGGCCGGGCAGGCCGCACCGTGGCGCGCTTCGTGATCAATTCCAGCATCGGAGTGGGCGGCCTTTTCGATCCCGCCACACCCATCGGCATGCTCTATCACGGCGAGGATTTCGGCCAGACGCTGTCGGTGTGGGGCGCGGGCGAAGGCCCCTTCGTGATGTTGCCGCTGCTGGGGCCCAGCAACCCGCGCGACACGGCGGGACTGATGGTGGACACGTTCGGCATCGATCCCACCAACCATATCCACTTCAAGCAGCATTTCTGGTGGGCGGCAGGGCGGCAATATCTCAACGTGCTGGACCTGCGATCCCAGACCTTCGACACGCTGCAGGGTATCGAGCGCAGCTCGGTGGATTATTATGCCGCCCTGCGGAACCTTTACCGCCAGGCGCGCGACAACGAAATTCGCGACGGCGTGGCCAATCCGGCGGCGGAATTGCCGGATTTCTGAGAAAAATCGGGCCCGTTCAGCCTTGAAACTGCCGCAGCAAACCGCAATTCTGCACGTATAGTTGCGAGAGACATTAGTATGAGCACCCCCTTCTCCCTGGCCCGCCGCACGCTCCTGGCCACCGCCCTTGTGGTGCCATTCCTGACAGCGCCCGCCCTGGCTGCGGACCCAGCGGAAACCTTCGTCTCGGACAATATCCAGAGGGGCCTGGCGCGTCTCAACAGCAAGACGCTGACGCCAGCGGCCAAGCGCGACCAGTTCGAGCAGTTCCTCACCGGCCTCACCGACCTCAAGCGCATTGCCGACTTCACGCTGGGCCAGTATCGCCGCAGCGCTTCACCCGCCGATGTGGCCGGGTTCGAAAGCGCGTTCCAGAACTATGCCGTGTCGGTCTATCAGTTCTATTTCTCGAAATATTCCGGCCAGACGCTGAAGGTGACGGGCTCTACCCAGCGGGCTCCGACCGACTACATCGTCTCCACCCAGCTGATCGATCCGGCCAAGTCGGGCCAGCCGCTGGAAGTCAGCTTCCGCGTCCGCACCGATGGCGCCAAGCCGGTGGTGACCGACATCTCGGTGGAAGGCGTGTGGCTGTCGCTGCAGCAGCGCGACCAGTTCGTCGCCTTCCTGGGCCAGAACAATGGCAACGTGAAACTGCTGATTTCGCATCTCAGCGAGCTCGCCAAGCAGTTCCGGTCTTAAGAGCGGCATCCTTGAGAAGAGCCGCGCCCGCAGGAGCGGATTTTTTCATGCCCGTACCGCAACCGGTTCGGCTTCTTCCAGCAACGCCCTGAAGACTTGCCGGCCTGATCAGGCGCGGGTGAAGCGCTTGTACTTGATCTTGTGCGGCTGGTCGGCATCCACACCCAGGCGGCGCTTCTTGTCGGCCTCATAATCCTGGAAATTGCCTTCGAACCATTCGACATGACTGTCGCCTTCAAAGGCCAGCATGTGGGTGGCGATGCGATCCAGAAACCAGCGGTCATGGCTGATGATCAGGGCGCAACCGGCGAATTCTTCCAGGGCACTTTCCAGTGCGCGCAGTGTGTCAACATCCAGATCGTTGGTGGGTTCGTCGAGCAGCAGCAAATTGGCGCCCGAGCGCAGCATCTTGGCGAGATGGACGCGGTTGCGCTCACCGCCCGACAACTGGCCGACCATCTTCTGCTGGTCGCCACCCTTGAAGGCGAAATGACCGCAATAGGCGCGCGCGTTGATCTTGGTCTTGCCGAACTCGATGAAGTCGGTGCCGCCGGAAATCTCCTGGTACACGGTCTTTTTGGGATCGAGCGAGTCGCGGCTCTGGTCCACATAGCCGATCTGCACGGTGGAACCGACCTTGAGCGTACCGGCATCGGGCTTTTCCTGCCCCGTGAGCATGCGGAACAGCGTCGTCTTGCCGGCACCGTTTGCGCCGATGACGCCCACAATACCACCCGGCGGCAACTTGAAGTTCACATTCTCGTAGAGCAGGCGGTCGTCATAACCCTTGGCGAGACCTTCAGCCTCGATCACCAGGTCGCCCAGCCGCTCCGCCACCGGGATCATGATGGTGGCGGTGCCGGTGCGCTGTTCCTGCGACTTGGCCACCAGCTCCTCATAGGAGTTGATGCGCGCCTTGGACTTGGCCTGGCGCGCCTTGGGCGACTGCTTGATCCACTCGCGTTCGCGCGCGATCGTGCGCTGCTGCGCCTGCTCTTCGCTGGATTCCTGCTTCAGGCGCTTTTCCTGCACTTCCAGGAAAGACGTGTAGTTGCCTTCATGCGGAATGCCCTTGCCGCGATCCAGTTCCAGGATCCAGCCGGTGACATTGTCCAGGAAATAACGGTCATGGGTGACCAGAATGATGCAGCCCTTATAGTCCTTCAGCGTCGATTCCAGCCATTGCACCGACTCGGCATCGAGATGGTTGGTGGGTTCGTCCAGCAGCAAAATGTCGGGCGCGTCCAGCAGAAGCTTGCATAGCGCGACGCGGCGGCGCTCGCCGCCTGACAGCGTTTCCACTGCGGCATCGCCATCGGGGCAGCGGAGTGCGTCCATCGCCTGGTCGACCTGGCTGTCGAGATCCCACAGGCCCTGGGCTTCGATCTCGTCCTGCAGCTTCGCCATCTCGTCGGCGGTCTCGTCGGTATAGTTGGAGGCGATCTCGTTGTAGCGGTCCACCAGCGCCTGCTTCTTGGCGACGCCTTCCATGACATTCTCGCGGACGGTCTTGGCCGGATCGAGATGTGGCTCCTGGCTGAGATAGCCCATGCGGACGCCATCGGCGGCCCAGGCCTCGCCGGTATATTCCGTGTCCATGCCTGCCATGATCTTCATCAGGGTGGACTTGCCCGCGCCATTGACGCCGACGATGCCGATTTTGGCGCCCGGATAGAAGGACAGGTAGATGTTCTTGAGAACCTGCTTGCCGCCCGGATACGTCTTGGACAGGTCCTTCATGTAGTAGACGAACTGGGGGCCGGCCATGATGGTTTTCCTTGCGAAAGCGATGCGGTTTTAGCGGGGCACGGGGCCCGTCGCTACTGGATTTTCAGCAGTGAAATCTCGGGCGTGTCCAGGCGCGCAGACAGGGTCGCGCCACCAATGCCGGGGCTGACGAACAGCGTCCGCCCGCCATCGCGGCGCACCGGCGCCGCGCGCAGGAACGGTAGGGCAAGCTGGTCGCCATGGGGCGGGCCGGAAATGGTCAGCGCACAGCGCGCCGGCACATTGGCCAGATCCGGCACCGCAGCGGCAAGGCACAAAACCGTGCCGCCCGGCGGAAGCCGGATCGGACGACCTTCGCCCAGCCCGGTCAGGATCACCGGACCACGCGCTGTTCCCAGCACGATATAGGAACCGCCCAGAACGAAGATGCCAACCTTCTCCAGCGCGGGGCCGATCATGGGCGCTTCGTCGTCTTGTGGCACATCGCCCGCGCCCAGCACGGCATAGACCCCCAGCCTTGCCTCCAGCCGCGATAGGTGCGCCGCGATGATGTCGGCCTGCATGCCGCCGGAAAAATCACCCGCCAGCAGCACCAGGTCGGGATTGGCGGCATTGGTCTGGCGCACAATCGCGTCCAGCTTGCCTTCGTCGATGAAGGACGCGCCCGCATGCAGGTCGGCGATGACGGCGATAGTATAGCCCTGCAGCGGCGGTGGTGCTGCGACCGCATGCGGCGTCAGGCGCAGGCCGTCCGGCATGATCCAGAACACAGCACTGAGCAGCAGCACCGCGACGGCAACGCTCACGAGAAGAAAAATGCGCTTCAGAAGTTGATCTTCGCGCGCGACAGCACCGACACCGCGCTGGCGCCGGATTGGCCCTGCGCGTTCATCTGGTAGCCGGCATTGGTCTGCAAGGCCAAACGGCCATTCAGGAAGCTGGTGACATAGCCGATCTGCAGGTCGGTTTCCGGCGCGGTGTTCTTGCCGGCGGCCAGCATAATGGGCGGCAATTCACTTGCCGCGCTGAAAGCCGTGAAGCTGCTGATCATGCCGGGCGCGGGACGGCTGAGCGTGAAGCCCAGCGCGTCATCGCCGAACACGCCCTGCTTGGCGACGGTGATGGAATAGGCCTTCCCGTCAAAGCTGGTGCCCGCCGCGCCACTGCGCTGGTTGAGCTGGGTGAAGCCTAGCGCGAAATGGGTGGTGGTGACCCAGTCCTTGGCCAGTTTGAAGCTGGCGGAAAGTTCCACGCCCTGGGTGCGCGACGACTGGCCCAGCGGCGACGCCACGCCATAGGCGAGCGGCGTGTTGCGGCGATAGGACGAAACGGCGTTCAGCCCCAGACTCATCCACTCGGCGGGTTTCCAGGACAGGCCAGCCATCACCGTGGTGACCGAGCTGCGATCGATGGCGAAGGGCATGCCGGTCGCTGCCGGGACATCGAAGCTCACATTGTCGAGACGGCCATTCCAGGCGCTGACGCCCAGTCGCAGCTTAAGATCGGCCGACGGCACATAGGTCAGGCCGCCATAGCGTCCGGCATTGGCCAGCGCGAGGAACGAGGCACCATTGCCCAGCATGGGCTGGGCGGTGCGGTCAAAGCTGGTGAAGCGCGCCGACAGGTCGCCGCGATAGGCGCTGTCGAGCGCCAGGGTGGGCGACAGCGCCGTGCTGGCGGCAAACCCGTCCGACGACAGGGTCAGCGCGCCGGTGTCATGCGTGGCGTTGACCAGCGCCGGGACGCTGGCAAATTCGGTGGCGGTGAGGGCGCGCGGGGCACCAAAGGACGTGACGCTGGACGCGGTGATGGTCAGCGGTGCAGCATGCTGGGCGGGCGCAGCAAAGGCCGTCCCGGCCGCAAAGGCGGCAAGGATCGAGCAGGCGGCAATGGCGCGCGCAACGACCGGCATAAGACGAAAAACCCTCGCTTCAACTGGAAAACAACCTAGCAGAGGTGGGAGGTCCGGCCAAGAAAAGCCTAGGCTTTTCCTGCGTCTTTCACGCCACAGTCGCGCATCGGGAGCCGACAGGGTGAGCAAAGGATGAAGACAATTCCCCTGAACGGGGTGGAGACGTAATAATATTACGTGTGGCCATTGTTAACTTGACCGCAATGTCATAAGTCCCGGCCTCAGACCGGGGATCCACGTGCTCACAAGAATACAGATCTGGACGCAAGCACGGCAGTTCGTGCGCGACTTCACTGACAAGGCCGAGACCGAATGCGATGCCAAAATCGCGCTGCTGGAATCGCTGGGGGAATTGTTCGCCGCCAATAGCTGGCGGCATGTGAGGGCGGTCATTCCCCGGGTGCGGCGTGGCGAGCAGCCACCGCCCGACTATCGCTGACCGGCTTTCAGGCGCGCGAAGCGATATGGGCAAACATAAGCCCATGAGCGACGAACAACGCACGCAGGACGCAAAAGAACCGTGCTAACGGCCTGTCGGCTGGTAACCCTGCCAGACATATTCCAGCGCCGCCGCCATGGTCTGCTCGCGCACACGGCCATCGGTATGACCGGCATCCTTGGCGAAGACATAGCGGTAATCATAACCCTTGGCCTTCAGTGCCGCCGCCGTGCGGTTCGCCGCCAGCACCCAATTGTGCCAGGTGCCTTCCTCGTCCTGGTAGCGGTTGTCGCGCTCGCCCACTTCCATCCAGATGCGGATCGGCTTCTTCGCCGTGTTGGGGATCAACGTGGCGTGATATTCCCACGCGCCGCGCGGCGTTGCCAGATCGACCGGCGATTGCTGGTTCACGAAGGTCGGCGAGAAGATCACCGTGCGGCGATACCGCTCCGGGTGATACCAGGCCATGCTGAACGCCGCCGCCGCCCCCGATGAGCCGCCCAGCGTGGCGCGGCCTTCGGGATCCTTGGTGAAAGTGATGTTGTACTTCTTGGAAACCAGCGGCAGCACTTCGGTCTCGATGAAGTCGCTGTAGCGGCCCGACATGGTGTCGTATTCATGGCCGCGCTGGCTGCCCTGCGCGTCCTCGGCATTCACGGCACCCAGCGGCACCGAACCGGGCTGCAACGCCACCATGACCATGGGCGGAATTTTCTTCTGTGCGATGCCGGCGTCGATGGCGCGGCGTACCTGGTCCTGATAGCCGCGGCCATCCTGCACGATGATCACCGGCATGGGGGTACGCGGATTGGTGCCGGCGGGGACATAGACCCAGACGGGACGCGGCTCGTAGGGCGCGTCCTCCCACTGCACATCGCCCGGCACGGCATTGCCCGGGCCGCCCGGCGCCTTGGCCGGGTCAGCGCGATAGCCGGGCTTGCGCTTGCGGCCGGGGTAAATCTTGCTGTCCTTGGCCAGCATGACGAACTGGTGCAATTCGCCAGTGGCCCAGGCGGGATGCGAACGCAATTCGTCGGCGACCGCATAGTCGGGCCCGATCACGGTATCGCCATTGGAAATATTGTCGGTGCCGCCCACGGGGAATTGTGGCGGCGGCGGCGGGGCGGCAGGGCCCGGCGGCGGCGGGGGCGTCTGCGCCAGGGCGAGCGTGAAAGCGCCCAGAACAGCCAGCGAGGCGATGGCGAGACGGATTTTCATGGACTATTCCTCCCAAGGTTGCCGGTTCAAATCCGGCCATTGTCTGAGCATAGCAAAAAGTCGCGGCTGACAACGATTAACTTCCGTCGTAGGACTCCCGGCGCCAAGCCGATGCGCCGGGCTTTTCTTCGGCGCTGCAACATAAAAAGAGGGCCTACCGTGTCGTCCAACGCTTCGAAAATCCTGGTCGCCCAGGGCGGCGGCCCCACCGCTGTCATCAACCAGTCGCTCGTCGGCGTGGTAGTGGAAGCCCGCAAGTTCGCAAACGTCAGCAAGGTCTATGGCGCGCTGCATGGCGTGCGCGGCATCGTCAACGAGGATTTCGTCGACCTGACGCAGGAGACGATGGCCAACCTGGAGCGCGTGGCTGTGACGCCGTCAGCGGCGCTGGGCTCGACCCGCGACAAGCCCGACCTGAAATACTGCCAGGAAATCTTCAAGAGCGTGCAGGCGCACGGTATCGGCAGCTTCTTCTATATCGGCGGCAATGACAGCTCCGACACGGTGCGCATCGTTTCCGAGGAAGCGCAGAAGGCCAATTACGACCTGCGCTGCATCCACATTCCCAAGACCATCGACAACGACCTGATGGTCAATGATCACACGCCGGGCTTTCCGTCCGCCGCCAAGTTCGTGGCGCAGGCCTTCGCGGGCGCCAATCTCGATAACCGCGCCCTGCCCGGCGTCTATATCGGCGTGGTGATGGGACGACATGCCGGCTTCCTCACCGCCGCCGCCGCGCTGGGTAGCCTCTATCCCGAGGACGGCCCGCACCTGATCTATGTCCCGGAACGCGCCTTCAACGTGGACAAGTTCCTCGGTGATGTGAAGGCGAAGATGGACCGCCACGGCCGCTGCGTCATCGCCGTGTCGGAAGGCATCGCCGATGCCGATCACACCCCCATCGCCGCCACGCTCGGCACGCTGGACAAGGACCCGCATGGCAATGTCGAACTGGCCGGCGGCGCCCTGGCCGACATGCTCACCAAGGTGGTGAAGGAAAAGCTTGGCCTCAAGCGCGTGCGCGGCGACACTTTCGGCTATGTCCAGCGCAGCTTCCTGGGCTGCGTCAGCGATGTTGACCAGCGCGAGGCGCGCGAGGTGGGCGAAAAGGCGGTGCAGCATGCGATGTGGAGCGGCCGCGACGGCTCGATCTCCATCCACCGCGCCGGCAATTATGCCGCCGAGTATCAGCTCACGGATCTGAAGCAGATTGCGGGCCTGACCAAGGTGATGCCCGACAGCTTCATCAATGCAGCGGCCAACGGCGTCACGCCGGCCTTCCACGACTATCTGGCACCGCTACTGGGCTCGGACATGCCGGTGGCATCACGCCTGGCAGGCGCGCGCGTGGCAAAGATTTTGAAGAAGTAGGTCCGTACACGACATGGTCATGGTCCACTTATCGTGGGCCATGACACATGGCGTTACGAAGCCGGCGGCCCCACCGACACGCGGATCGCCTTGGCATCGGTCAGATACTTTTTCGCCGCCGCGACGATATCAGCAGCCGTCAGGCTCCGCAGGATCGGCTCATACTGCCGCGCCAGCTCGAGCTTGGCGGGATTATATTCGGTGTCGTCCAGCACCGAGACCCAATAATCATTGGTCTCGCGTGCCTTGCGCAGCGCTTCCAGCGCCGGTTCGCGCGCCCGCGTCAGTTGATCTTCAGTGAGGTTGCCCGCCTGCAGGTCAGAGACGATCTTGGCCAGCTCCTCGTGGAACACCGCATTGGCGGCGGGCGTCAGCTGCGCCAGCGCCTGGACATAGCCATAGTCGAATACCTTGGATGAGGTCGCGCCCACCTGCGCGCTATAGACCGTGCCCATGCCGCGCAGCCGGTCGAACAGGCGGTCATTCACCACAGTGCCCAGAATTTGCAGCGTGATGCTGGCCTTGAGATCGGGGAAACGCCCTTGTGTCGGCCATACCACGACGGCGATCTCCTGCCCCTTCTGGTCGGTGGTGACCAACCGCGTCGTCTCCTTGGCGCCAGCGGGGAAGCGCGTGGTGTTGGCGGCGCTGGTGGCAATGCGCGCACCGGTGCGCGGCACAAAGGCGCCAAAGGTGCGGGCCGTGACGTCGATCGCCTGTTGCAGCGTCACATCGCCCACGATGGTGACGTCGATCGGGCCGTTCGCCAGCACCGGCATCAGCAGGTCGCGCAGATCCTCGATCCGGGCTGCCTCGACTTCGGCCATGCCGGCAGAGGCCCAGCGCTTGTCGCCATCATGCAGAATCTCCGGCATCGCCAGACCCATCACCGCGCCGGGGCTGGTACCGGCATTGCGCAGGCGTTCCAGATAGGCGGTACGGGCACGCTCGAAGCTGTCAGGCCGGAAGGCGGGTTCGCGGACATAGGCCGCCATCACTTCCATCTGCAATTGCAGGTCACGCGGAATGGTGGCGCCGGAAAAGAGAAAGCCGTCTTCGCCCACGCCGAAACCGGTGCCGACCTGCCGCCCGGCCAGGGTGCGCGATATCTCGGTCTGGGTCAGTTGCTTCAGGCCGCCGGAAATCACCGTGCCGCCCGCCCAGGTGGGGTTGATGCGGTCACGGGGCAATTCGAGACGGCCGCTGCCGACCTTCACCTGCACTTCGATCTGGTTGGCGCGGAACTTGGTCGGCTTCACCGTCAGCCGCACGCCGTTGGCGAAGCGCACATAGGTCGCGTCCAGATCGGCAACCGTGCGGGTCGCGGCCACCGTGCCGGGCGTACCGAAGTCGGTGTAAGGCCAGGGCTTGACCGTCTGCGCCGCCACCACGCCACGGTCGGCCTTCTGCGCTTCCACAAAGGCAGCCTGCACCGCCGCGTCGCCCCCTTCAAAGGCTTCTTCACCACTGGCGAAGATCAGCGGCCCGCCGCCGATGAAGGCCGCGCGCAGCGCCTTGTTGACCTCGTCCAGTGTCAGGGTGCGGACATAGCCGTCATAGGCCGCCAGGTCGCGGGTATCACTGGTATAGACCTCGTTGTCTTCCAGCGCCTGCAGGATGGAGCCGACAATGGCGCGCGAGGGCCGTGTCGCCACCGTCTCGGCGCGCTGTTCGATACCAGCGCGGAATTCGACCAGGGCGCGGTCCAGTTCGGCTTGGCTCGCGCCGGTTTCCAGGATGGCCAGCCGCATTTTCTCGGCGGTGATCAGTGCCGTCTTCCACTGGCCGGGCTGGTACCCCACCGTCAGCGATGTCATGCGCACGGCATCATAGCTCTGGCCGGTCGAAACGCCGGCGCGGGTAAAGGGCCGTTCCGGCGTCAGCGATTCTTCCTGGTAGCGCCGGTTGAGGACGCGCAGGGCGATCATCTCCACCAGCTGCTCGCGTTCCGTCACCTGCGTTGAGGGCATCTTCTTGGGTGCCTGCATCCAGGTCAGCGAAACCGTGTTGGAGACGCCCTTGCCGGTGAAGGTCTTCACTTCCAGTCCGCGATTGCGCGGAATGTTCAGCGCCGGATCGGCGATGGCGGGGCCAACACCCTTCCAGTCGGAGAAGGTCTGGCGAATCTTGGCTTCGATTTTCTTCACATCGATATCGCCCACCACCACCAGGGTGGCGCGCTCGGGCCGGTAATAGGCGTGATAATAGGCGCGCAGATCGTCCACCGAACCCTTGGCGATCACGGCGGCGTCGCCATGCGGCAACTGCGCGGCACGCTTGTCCTGCAGCAGGAATTCCAGCCGTACCAGGCCGGACTGGAACGATGGCACGTCGCGCAGCCGCAGTTCCGATCCGACCACACCGGATTCCGCCTTCGCTGCGTCGGCCGCGATCGTGAGGTTGCCCGCGATCTCGCGCGACAAGGTGAAGGCGGTGTCCACCGAGGCATCGTCGGAGCGCGGCAGGTCGAACTGGTAGATCGTCTCTTCCTGGCCGGTCGAGGCGTTGGTGTCGGAACCGAAGCGCAAGCCGATGCGCTCCAGCATACGGGAATATTCGCCGTCCTTGACCTTGGCCGAGCCGCGAAAGGCCATGTGCTCCAGGAAATGCGCCAGGCCGCGCTGCTGCGGCGCCTCCTGCAGCGCACCGGCGGCAATGCGGAACCGGACCGAGACTTCGCCCGACGGCGTGGCGTTGTGGCGAATGGCGTAGCGCATACCGGTGGCCAGCGTGCCGAAGGTGACGGTGGGATCGGGTGGCAGGTCGCTCCTGGGCCATTCGGCTGCGAACGCCGGAACGGCAATCAGCAGGGCAGCGACGACGGCGGTGCGAAGAAAAGTGGCGCGCGTGTTGAAAGGGTTCATCCCGACATTCTCCAACTGTGGACGCGCTCCGCAGCCATAGTGCCCCATGACCGGGCGGCGTCAATGCCGGAGCTGCGGCGTGAATGTGGCATTACAAAAGGAAAAGGCCGGCGGACGGTTTCCCGTCCCCCGGCCCTGTTCCGTGCGTCTGGTGTTACTTCCAGATGCGGCTGCGGTTGGCCTTGGCCCAGGCATGGGCTTCCGGCGACGCGGCCCAGCGGATTGCGTTGCGGATCATCAGCTGATACTCCGCCACGCGCCACGGCGAATTGCCGTGACCGACCTGGGTGTAGAAGACCGGGGTGTTTTCCGAGGCCTTGTACCAGGCCGCCAGGTTCGAGAACTGGCGCTTGGGGTTCAGGTTCACCAGCGGATCCGGCGGCGCGAACGAGGTGGTCGCGAACGGCTTCACCGATTCCGGGAACCAGGCGCAGGCATAGGCCTCGTCGGTCACCTGATAGGTGGCAGGCAGGTTGCGCGCCAGGGCGTGATTGCGGTCCTGGATCGTCAGCGTCTGCTGGGTATTGCCGTAGTAGCCGTGATGCGGATCGAGGATGCCGCGCACGGTGACCGGGGCGTACCAGTCGCAGGCGCCGCCCACCACTTCCGAATATTCCGGCCAGGTATGGGCCCAGGCAGCGGCGGCGTGGTGCAGGAACACCATGCCGGAGTTGCCGGACTTCACCAGCGCTTCGAAGTTGCGCTTCAGCGCCGGCGACGGATCGGGATAGAAGCGATAGCCGGGTTCACCCTTGGGGCCCGGCACGCCAACGCCCGGACCACCCAGGTCGAAGAACACATAGACGTCGAAGAAGTTCTTGCCTGCTGCCGGGGTCAGCGCCAGTTCAGCCGCCGGGTATTCGATGTGGCTGTACTTGATGTCATCGCCCAGGCAATCGAGCATCTGCGCGAGCTGCTCGCGCTCATACTCATGGCCCTGGGTGATGAAGGCGACGCGGATCGGACCGCGACCGTTCTGCGGCATGCGGGCCGGACCACGGCCACCGGCAGGCGCCGGAGCAGCAGTGACATACGGATTGGGACCGCAAACGACCGGCGCTGTGGCGGCGGCAGCCGCAGCAGCAGCGGCGGGATTGGGCGTGCCGGGCGCGGGCGGCGGGTTGGCGGCGAGATAGGCGTCGCGCTGCGCCGTCAGCTGGGCCTGGATCGCCGGCGTGCCGGTCTGGATCGACGGCGCGCAGAGCATGCCGGGAACGCCAGCGGGACCACCCTTGGCGACATGGCTGCAGCCGACCCAGGTGCTGGGATCGGTGTTGAGCGGCGCGCGCGAAATTGAAACGCCAGGCGGGTTCACCAGCGGCGCGGCGGGCTGCGCGAAGGCGCCGCCAACCAGCAGGGCGCCGGCGACGGCCGTTCCGAGCATGGAAACGATTGTCATTGCGCGCTTGGACGCGCGACTGAAACGAAGCTTCATGAATCTCCCCTGGGCAGTTGTTTGTATGGCGGCATCATACACCCGCCCCAAGGCCCTTCAATCCCCAGACATGGGTCGAATCCGCCGCTTATTTGTCTGACAATTTGCGAAACGCAGAAATTGTGCGGCAGCGAACAGCCTAGTGGTTCTCGCTGACGATGCCGCGTTCGCGCAGCAGCTTGATGTAGAACTCGCGGATCGCCTGGTCGCCATTGCGGTTCAGCGCGTCACCCGGCGTGTCCTTGCTGTCGTCCGCGATTGCCAGCGGCGCACCCTTGTCGACCAGGAACTGGATCACTTCCAGCGGCTGCTGCGTGCCGCGCGCCGCCACGGCGACATGCATCAGGCTGCGCCCACCGCGCACCCGCACATCCAGGTGCGGGTCCAGCTCATAGGCATACTGCATCGCTTCCAGCTTGCCGCTGCCCGCAGCCGCCACCGCCACGGTCATGCCGTCCGGCCCCTTGATGTCGGGCCTGGCGCCGGCATCGACCAGCGCCTTCATCGCCGCCGGCGAACCGGCGCGGGCGGCGAACTGCAGCGGCGTCGCGGCTATCGGCATCGGCGTCGGGCCGGGGCCGCGCCCCGCAGCAATCGGCGGGCGCTCCGTCAGGATGTTGGGATCAACACCCTTGGCCAGCACGGCCTTGACGAAATCGGCATCGCCGGTGGACGCGGCAAGGTGGATCACCTGCTTGCCGTCCTTGTCCATGCGTTTCACATCCGCGCCATGCTGCACCGCCTGGATTGCGAAGGGCACATTGCCCACCAGCACCGCCGCCTGCACCACCGAGGTACCATCCACCAGGATGGCATTGACGCTGGCGCCCGCATCCATCAGCAGCGTGGCGGCCTGTGGCGTCTTGCTGCGCAGGGCAAAGAACAGCGGCGTGAATCCGCGCTTGTCCACGATGTTCACCCTGGCGCCATGCCGGAGCAGCCAGGCGATATTCTGGGTATTGCCGTACATCGCCGCCCACATCAGCGGCGTCTGGCCCTGTGTGTCCGTTGCGTTGACGCTGGCGCCCTTCGCCTGCATCGCCGCCAGGGCGACGGGCGTGGCAGCGGACGCGCACAGCGCCAGCGCCGAGGCACCGGCAGGGCGAGCATATCTTGCGTCCGCGCCTGCCTTCAGCAACGCGGTGACAATGGCGGGGTTGCCGAGCTCACAGGCCAGCGCCAGCGGCGCGGGCGCGACGGGCACCAGCGCGTGTGGCAGCGCCCCCGCCGCCAGCAGCAGCTTCACCGCCTCTTCGCTTTGGCGGTCCACCGCCCAGGCCAGGACCGTGGACTGGTCCGGCAGCGGCGCATTGACGTTGGCCTTGGCCGCCAGCGCAGCACGGATGCCGCGCAGGTCGTTGGCGCGCACCGCCTGTGCCAGGCGCATTTCCGCCGGCCCCGCGAAAACAGGCGTGGTGCCCAGCAACAACAGGGCAGCGGCGAAAACCTTCTTCATGTCCCGTCCGCTCAGACCAGGCCGGCCATGCGGCCACTGCTGTCGCCCAGCTTTTCTTCCCTGACGCCCAGCGTATCCATCATGGTGAGCATCAGGTTGCTCATCGGAACACTCTTGGCGTCGATGTGGCGATTGCCCTTGAACAGGCCGCCGCCAACGATGATCGGCAGATCGCGATGCTCATGGCGGTTCGGATCGGCCAGCGACGCGCCCGCCAGCACCATCGTGCTGTCGAGCAGGCTGGCTTCGCCGTCCTTCGTCTCGGCCATTTTCTGGAAATAATAGGCCACCTGCTCCATGTGATAGGTGTTGATCTTGGTCAGGTTGGCCATCTTTTCCGGATTGTTGACATGGTGGCTGAGCGGATGATGCCCGTCCGCCACGCCGGTTTCCGGATAGGAGCGTGCGCCGGATTCGCGGCCAAACATGAAGGTGCCGACGCGCGTCAGGTCGCCCTGCATCGCCAGCACCTGCAGGTCGATCATCATGCGCGAATAGGCCGAGAAGGATTCCGGAATGCCCGAAGGGCGCGTCATTTGCGGCAGCGCCACCGCGTTCTGGGTTTCCGCCATCTGGATGCGGCGCTCCACATCGCGCACCGCCGTCATATATTCTTCCAGCTTCTGCCGGTCGCCCGCCCCCAGATTGGAAGCAAACCGCTTGGCATCCTCGGCCACGAAATCCAGCAGGCTGGCCTGGCGCAGCAATTGGCGGCGGCGGGTGGCGGCATCGGCCAGGTCGCCATCACCGAACATGCGCTCGAACACTTCGCGCGGATTGACCGTGATCGGCAGCGGCGTCTTCGGCCCGGTCCAGGACATGGTATTGTTGTAGGCGCAGCTGTAACCGCTGTCGCAGGAACCGACCATGCTGGGCTGGTCCAGGCCCAGCTCCATCGAAGCGATCTGAGTGTACTGGCCGAACGACTTCGCCACGATCTGGTCCATCGACGGACCGTTCAGCAGCACCGAGTCGCTCTTGTAGATGTGCACGCCGGTGAGGAAGGTGGCGCAGCAGCGGGCATGGTCGCCCGCGCCGTCGCCCATCGCCTCGGCCATGACATGGTCCAGGTTCTTGATGACGACGAACTTGTCGCGGAACGGCTCCAGCGGCTTGAGGATGGGCGAAATGGTATAGTCCGCGCCCAGCTGGGCCGGCGACCAGTTCTGCATGATCATGCCGTTGGGCGTGTAGAGCACCTGCAGCCGCTTGCGCGACGCGGCGGCGGCTTCGGCCGCCTTCACGGTCGTGCTCATCGCTTCGAGCACCGGCAGCGCCAGGCTGGCGCCCAGGCCGCGCAACAGGGTGCGGCGGCCGAGCGGCTTACGTGTGATCATCATTCTGCGGTGTCCTTCTCATCGTGAAAGGTACGCTCTGGACGATACCCATGATTATGGCATGGAGGCGGAAATTGTCGCGTCCCGCGCCGGCGCGCACGGCCCGGATGGCGGGCATGTCGGCGGCGGTGACGCCCCGGCCCAGGGCATAGATCATCAGCCGTTCGGTGAAGGCTTCGACGAATTCATCCTTGTGGCCCAGCATCACGTCGCGCAGGCCGCCGGGACCGGTGAATTTCGTGCCATCGGGCATCTCGGTGGCAACGTCGATCAGCTTGCCGCCCTGCCGGTTGCGCCAGGCACCAACGGCGTCGAAATTTTCCAGCGCGAAGCCCAGCGGGTCCATCTTGGAATGGCAGGAGGCGCAGACCGGGTTGGCGCGGTGCAATTCCATCTGCTCGCGCACGGTGAGGTCCTTGGCGCCCTTCACCTCTTCCAGCGCCGGCACGTTGGGCGGTGGCGGCGGCGGCGGCGCGGCCAGCAGATTGTCCAGGATCCACTTGCCCCGCAGCACGATGGATGTGCGGTTGTTGTACGAGGTCACCGTCAGGATGCTGCCCTGGCCCAGGAGGCCACCGCGATTGGTGGCGGGGTCCAGCTTCACCCGGCGGAAGGTCGCGCCATAGATGCCGGGAATGCCGTAATGCTCGGCCAGCCGCTGGTTGAGAAAGGTGTAGTCGGCATCCAGGAAGTCGGTGGCGGGACGGTTTTCGCGCACCACCGAGTCGAAGAACATGTTGGTCTCGGTCAGCATCGCCGCGCGCAATCGCGTGTCGAAGTCCGGGAAATTGAGCTTGTCCGGGGTCTGGAATTCCAGACGGCGCAGGTAAAGCCACTGGCCGGCAAAATTCTCGGTCAGCGCCGACGCCTTCGGGTCTGCCAGCATGCGCGTGACTTCACGCTTCAGGATCGCAGGCTGGCTGAGCTGGTTCTTTTCTGCCGCCTGCAGCAACTGGGCGTCCGGGATGCTGCTCCACAGGAACAATGACAGGCGCGTCGCCAGTTCCAGGTCACTGAGCGGATGCACGGCGCCGGGCTTGGAGCCTGCCGGATCGCCTTCGCGCACGAAGAGGAAATGCGGCGACACCAGCACCATCTGGATCGCCGCCTCGATGCCATTCTCGAAGCTGCCATCCTTGCGGCCTTCATCATACATCTTCAGCAGCGGCACCATCTCGGCATCGCTCACCGTGCGGCGATAGGCCATGCGCGCCAGGCGGCTGAGAATGCTGCGGGCGCAAGCTGTTTCCGCCGGCCTAGCGGAGGGCCGGCAACTGAAGATGCGGCGGCGGCTGGGCGTGTTGCCCGCGCCCTTCGGATTGAACGGGCCCTGCACCGAGATCTGCTGCACATCGCGGGCATAGATCACCTGCGGCGACAACTCGCCGGTGTCGATCACGCCCGAAGCATGCGCCGCCACCATCTGGCGTTTCACTCGCGCACCATCGACATGGATGTCCAGCGCGATATCCGGTGCCCGGGCGGCCTGCTTGGGACCGCGCAGCGTTTGTGGCGTCAGCGGTACCAGCGACTGCTCCAGCGTCAGCCGGCGCGGAAAGGATGCACCGATACTGTGCTGGCCCGCCGTCAGCGGCACCGACACTTCGATGCGGTTTTCGGCCAGGCGGCGCGTCTCGGTGCCCGAGGCCTGGTTGATGTCCACCGTGATCCTGTAGGTGGCGTCATAGGGCGCATAGAAATTGAAGGCGCCGCCGCCGCGCGAATCCAGCGGCAGCGCATCGCTGGCGCGCTGGTTGATATAGGCATCCTGCGACGGCTTGAAATCGGTGGTGACGGGCGCCTTCGACGCCAACCCGGTGGCGGTGCGGCTGACCTTGCCCGCGACACGGATGTAGCGGTCCATCAGGGTCGGCGAGACGGTGAGGACCTCGGCGATGTTGTCGAAGCCATAGCCGGAATCGTCGGCGGGCAGATCCTTGCTGACATCGATATCGAGATCGAGCAGGTCACGCACCGCATTGGCATATTCCACGCGGTTGAGGCGGCGCAGCGTCGCCTTGCCCGGATCAGGCCGGGTGGCGGCGGCGCGGTCCAGATTGCCGGCCAGATAGGAGGTGAATTGCTGCAGGGTCTGTTTCGGCGGCGCAGGGCGGCCACGCGGCGGCATCTCGCCCAGCTGCACCTTGCGCAGCACCTTCTCGAAGGCGGCGGCGTTGGCGGCGGGATTGTCGGTGCGCAAACCCTGCACCGAGAAATTGCCAATCTTGGAAACGTCGTTGTGACAGCCCTGGCAATATTGCGTCAGCACCCGCTGGTGATCGGGCGGCGCAGTGGTCTGCGCCGTGGCGCGGCCCAGCAACGCGACGCCGCTGGCAGCGAGTAGCACCGCGCAGGACGACGCCATCAATGCCTTGGCCAGCCCGAAATGCCTGTTATGCCCTGCCGTCACGGTGTGCTTCCTCGCGCCGGTCAGCTCCCAACCGCCGGCCCTTGTCTTTCTCAGGCGTGTATCGCCTTCTTGTCAGACAAGTATCTGTCTTTTATCCAGTGAGAACAACGCGAGAGTTGGCCAGGGCCCACAGGGTTTTTGCTGCAGTTGCGAAATTACATGCCGCGTAGGGCCGTTTTACCAAAATCCGCCGCATTAGAACGTTTGCGGAAAAACAGGGGAACATCATGAAGAGGTTTGCGAGCGTTTCGGCGCTGGTGCTGCTGGCGGCAACGCCGCTGCTGGCCCAGCCGGTGGACCAGTCGGAAGCGACCATCGGGCCGGATTACACCCCGGTTCCGGAGCTGGCGATTCCCCACGGCAACATCATCGGCTTCGCCATGGAGTCGACCGACAGCAAGATCTATCCGGGCATCGCGCGCATCGACAATGAAACGATGGCGCGCCGCGACGCCTGGGGCAATCGCCTGGCCGCGCCGCTGGAAGGCAATGCGCGGGCGCAAGCCTATTCGCGCCGCGTCACCGTCTATGTGCCGCCGCTGCAGCAGCCGCTGGGCCGTGGCGCCATGCGCCCGGCCCTGCCCTTCATGGTGGTGCAGGATGGCAGCTCCTATGTCGCGCGCATGGTGCCGGTACTGGACAGCCTGATCGCGCAGAAGCGCATTCCCGCCATCGCCGTGATCTTCGTCAATTCCGGCGGCAGCGATGCGCAGAACTCGCAGCGCGGCCTGGAGTATGACGCGATGGACGGCAAGTATGCCGAGTTCATCGAAACCGAAGTGCTGCCACGCGCGGCGCGCGAAGCCAACATCACCTTCACCACCGACCGCGCCGGCCGCGCCACCGCCGGCTGCAGCAGCGGCGCGGCGGCGGCGCTGAGCATGGCCTGGTATCACCCCGAATGGTACAGCCGGGTGCTGAGCTATTCCGGCACCTTCGTGAACCAGGCCTCGCCGCAGGTTGCAGCGACGCCGCGCGGCGCCTGGGAGTATCACGCCAGCCTGATCCCCAATTCACCCAAGAAGCCGTTCCGCATCTGGATGCAGGTGGGCGAAAAGGACCTGCATTTCGAAGATCCGGAACAGAGCTGGCACAACTGGCCGATGGCCAACCAGCGCATGGCAGCGGCGCTGAAGGCCAAGGGCTATGACTATCGTTATGTCTTCTCGCGCGGCGCCGCCCATTGCGACGCCCGGGTGATGGCGCAGACCTTCCCGGAATCGATCGAGTGGACCTGGAAAGGTTATCCGCGCTGACGCGCGGATAGGGGGAAAGCTTATCCGCGCTGACGCGCGGCGTGGTCCTGCCTGCACCTATTTCTTGAACAACAGTCTGTCCTTGTTGTCCTGCATCAGCATGGTCAGCCCCGAGATGGTGTTCAGTCCCAGGCCGCCCGGGATGCCGGTATGGGGATCGGCCTCGATCTTGGAATAGCTTTCGCTGGCCATCTTTTCCCATTTGCCAGCGGGTTTCTTGATCTCCAGCGACGCGACCGTCGTCTTGAGCACCAGGCGCACAATGGCCTCGTTTGGCCTGGACGGCTTGGTGAGGCTGGGGAACCCCGCAATCACCTGCCAGCCGCTGGCGAGCGCCCAGGCGGTGATTTCATCCTTGGTCATGGATTTGTCGTCCTTTGCCGGTGATAGCGGGAAAGAGATACTAGGGCAAAAATTCAAAGAATGAGAGTGCGGCCATGTAGCGGCTGGAAATTTGCCGTAATGACGTGCGTATTGGCGAGGATCGAGACTTCGCAAGCCCGGCGCGCTGTATACACGCCGGGCTCTTTCTTTGGAATGTCACAACCGTGCACCGAACAATCCTGGAACAGTGGAACGGCCGCAGCGCCAGGTGCCTGCTTGTCCCTTCGTTCCTGTTTCTGGTGGCGACAGCGCCGCTGGCCCCGGCCCTAGCGCAGGCGGAAATCCGCGCCTCCGTGAACAGCTTCGCGCCGGACCATTTCGCGGAAACGCGCCCGCCTTCGGCCCTGGAGATGGTGCGCCTGTTGCCCGGCTTCAGCCTGGTGGAAGGCGACGCCACCGTGCGCGGCTATTTCGGCGCCGTCGGCAATGTCCTGATCGATGGCAGCCCGCCTGCCAGCAAGCAGGACAAGCTGGAAGATATCCTCAAGCGCATTCCGATCGCCTCGGTGGAGCGCGTGGAGCTGATCCGCCCCGACAGGGACTGGTGAAATTACTCTGCCGCCCTGAAGGATGCTCGGGTCAGCGCGCCAGTCCGAACCGGAAGGTCGTCACTTCGTGGAGGAGCTGGCCCGGCCGCAATTCATTGCTGGGGAAATTCGGGTGGTTGGACGCATCCAGATAGCCCTGCGTCTCCAGGCTCATGGAATAGAACGAGCGATAGGTCTTTCCGCCTTTGCCGATGTTGGTGCGAGTGCCGATGCCATAGCTGTAAAGCTGCATTGTGGGCTGGGTGGTGGCGATATCCATCACGATGCCGGTATTGGGATCGCTGAGCCGTGCCGCAGGACGCAGGGTGCCCGGCTTGCCGTTGATGATCATGCCGATGTCTAGGCCGCCGCCGCGCATGGCGATCTGCGGAAAGGGTGCGTTCAGCACCTCGCCGATCCGCACCGGCTTGCGGAAATCCAGCGGTGTGCCATCCACCGACGGCGTGGCGCCGGTGATCAGGATATCCGCATCCTGCTCCATATACTTGTCGGCAAAGACCTGCAGCGTCTGGCCAGAGACATCGCCATTGCCCTCGCCCTGGATGGCGAAATAGGCGTGGTTGGTGAGATTGACGATGGTGGGCGCAGTTGCGACAGCGCTGTAGTCCAGCTTCAGGCTGTTGTTGCGCGTCACGGTATAGGTGACGGTGGTGACCAGCAGGCCGGGAAAGCCGCCCGCGCCATCCGAGCTGGCCAGGGTCAGGATCAGCTTGGGCTCCGGCCCGTCTTCCATCTCCGCATGCCAGAGTTTTTTCTGGAATCCGGCGGTGCCGCCATGGATCACGAACTTGGCGGCGGGGTTTGTTTTCTCAAGCTGGATGGTCTTGCCGTCGAGCGGAAAAGTGCCGCCATTGCTGACGCGCCCGACGACGCGGCCGATCAGGGCGCCAAAGACGCCGCCCTTCTCGTAACTGGCAAAATCGTCATAGCCCAGCATGACATCGACCTTGCGCCCGCCCTTGGCCGGAACCAGCAGATCGACGATGACGCCGCCAAAATTGGTGATGTGCGCTTCCAGTCCCCGCGCGCCCTTCAGGGTGAAGAGCTGGACCGTCTCGCCCTTGGCGGTGGTGCCCCAATCCTTCGTGGTGATATTGGCGGCAGCAGCCGGCGCGGCAAGGCCCGCCAGCAGCGCCAGCGTCAGGCCTGCGGTGCGCAGGTTATTGCTGATTGAAGACCGTTTCATCGCTGTTCTCCCCTGTCTTTGATCTTTTGGCCGTTTATCGCGGCTTGCCTTGTGCTGCGACCGGCACCGATGCGGTGTAGGCGGCAACATTGATGATATACTGCGCCGTGAGCTTGGCGAAAACCGGCTTCATCATGCTGGCCATGGCGCCGTGCCAGGCGCCCCGCTGCATATCGTAAAGCTGGCGCGCCATGTAGCGGGGCGAGCGGCCAGCAATGCCCGGGATCGGCCCGACGCCATTCAAATTCTGCCCATGACAGACGGCACAGGGCAGCGTTTTGCCGTTTTTGCCCGTGGTAACGATCTGGCGACCCTTCGCCACCGCGCCCTTGGGCACATATGCGATGAAGCCGGAAAGGGGATCGCGCAGGTCGGTGCGCGCGACATCTGCAGGCGTTTCGACAATCCGGTTGCCCAGCTTCTCGCGGCCCGTACCGGCCAGCGGCAGCATCATGCCATCGGCGCTGACCGATCTGGGCACCGTGTCGGTTTCGACTACCCTGACCCAACTCGTCCAGGGCAGCGCAGCATAATAAAGTGCGGCATCGCGCATTTCCCGTTCGGTCATGGCCTTGGCGAAATCGATCATCGCATGGGCATTTTTCTTCCGCGGCTCGGCGCTGTGGCGCAAGCCGGCGCGCATGTCGCGCAGTTGCCCGATGAAATACTCGGCCAGCAGTCCCGCGATGCCGGCATTCTGCGGCCGCCCCCTGCCGTTGGGCGAATGGCACAGAGCGCAGGCGACGATTTTCCGGCCAGCGTCACCATCGGCCACGATCCTGGGCATGCGGTGATGTTCGCCCGGAAACCAGTCCGCCGCCACGACCCGGGTGCGCTTTCCGTCATCATTGAGGCCCTGGACCTTGTTTCGGGTAAATCGCAGCTTCGAGCCGGGCACGCCATAAAGCTTACCGTCTTCATGGATCTTCGGCAGCGCGGGCTGGCCCGGAACAGGAACGGCATAAGCCCAATCCGGCTTGGACGATTCTGCGGCGATGGCAGGCATGGCAAGCGAGACGAACAGCAGTTCGGCTCCAGCCGTTTTTTTCATGGCGATCCGCCCGGAAAGCGGCCCCACGCTAACCGTCCTTGCGCCTGGGAGCTAGGCTGAGTCCGGCAGGCTTATGCCTGACGGCCAGATAAAAGCGCGAAGGCTAGAATGTCTTACGCAGCAGGAGGCGAAAGACCGGATAGGACGCTGTCCGCAAGGTTTCACTGCCGGAAAAATCGGCCACCGCGCGGCTGGTCGTAAAGAGCGTCCGGTTTCGCACCCGTTCGCGCCGGAGGGGATTTTCAGCCGTCAGACGCAGCTGGAAGTCCGGCCGGGCCTGCCAGCTCCAGTAGATAACGTTCCGGGGCACCAGGGTCTGTTCCTGCCGCAATTCGTGCAAAAGGTAGGTCGTGGTGCGCGGCATGATGACGCCCTGGATGCCAAAGCTGGAATTCCAAGCCGGGACGTCCTGGATCAGGGAGATGTTGCCGCCAAAAGGACTTTCGCCGCTAGCCCCGCGCGAGACGCCGGTCACCGGATCGGTGAGCTCTGACCATTTCCAGTTCAAATCCAGCGTCGCGCGAAAATTCCTCAGGCCCAGCCTGTCGAAGGGTATCGTGGCGTCGAGGGAGACCAGGTCGCGCGTGCCGTCACCGATATTGCCGGGCGCATCGAAAATGGAGGTCGGCGTGATGACCACGATGCGATCATTGATCTTTTCGACATTGGAATGGAGATAGCTGAGCGTAATGGCGCCCTTGCCCCAGAAGTTCTGCTCGATGGCGGCTTCGTAACCCCAGGCCCGTTCCGGCTCGAGATCGGCATTGCCAGCAGTGACCGTTTCCAGCACGGCGTCGTTGGACGCGGCGAAGGAGCCAAAATCCAGTTGTCCAACGCGCCGCTCCAACCGCAAGCGCAGCTGTGTTCCCTCCGCGAGATCGTAAGTGAGAATCCCCATCGGCTTGCCGAAGGTGAAGGCGTGCTTCCGGTTGGTGTCGCCGATCTGGCTGATGACCGAAGTCTCGTATCTCATGCCAATTTCGGCACGGAACTCCGGCCAGAAAACGATATTGGCTGTTCCGGAGAATTCGGCACGGTTTTCCTCGACCCGCACATTCGCGTTCGGCAGCCGCTGCGCAACGCCGCCGATGGTCAGGAAGGATTTCGTGTCGCGGAAATTGAGCGCCCCTTCTGCGCCGGCCTGCAGCGTCAGCCAGGGCGTGAGTTCGTTGCGCAGGGTGGCCCGCGCGATGGTTTCGCCGTTCGGGGACCTGTTCCCGGATTCCGTCGCGGTGGAGTTGTTTCGGGAACTGCTCTGCGGAAAGCTGCGGCGATAAAGCCCCAGCAGCGTGGCCCGATAGCCATAAAACTCGCCGTCATAATCGGCGCCGAATTCGTAACCCGTGCTGCGGCTGCGCGAAGGGCTGTCCCTCAGCGTGGTGACGCCCAGCGTATCAACGGCATAATAGTTGGTTTCGAGGGCTTCCTTGCCGGCGCTGGCGCTGGCGTTGAGACGGAATGTTCCCAGCCAGTCATGACGATATTCCGCCACGCCGTTGCCGGAATAATTGTTCTCGTAGCCCGGCGCCCGATAGTCGCCGGAGTCGCGGAGGCGGCCGAACCTGTCGTAGCGCGCCTGGGTTCCATAAGAATTGCCGCCGGTGCCGTTGCCGCCAAAGGCATTGCTGTCGGTGGAAATCGCGCCATCGAACGAGAAATGGTCGGTGCGGTGGGAGATTTCAGCCCGGCTGTTTTGCACATGAACATTGCCGAGCTGGTTGATGGATGGCGTGGCCTGGATCGCGCCGCCGGTCGTTTGTGCCGTCTTGCGGATGACGTTGGCGACGACGGGGAAGCCCTTCATGTCGATGCCGGGCGCGCCGCCCCGGATCACTTCGATGCGTTCGACATTGCTGACCGGAATGCGCTGCAGGACGTCGTTCAGGCTGACGGATTTGGTCGAGGCTCCCGCCCCGTCGATTAGCACATTGCCGGCGCTGCCAGCAAAACCCCGGGTCGAGGCATTGCCGCCGTTGAAAATGAAGCCGGGCAAACGCCCGACCATATCGCGCGCATTGGCGGGATTGGATTCGAGAAAGAAGGCCGGAACATACGAGGTAACGCCCGTATCGGCATCGGTAACGGTCTCGGCATCATCCGCCAGGGTTACGGCATCTTCGGGCGGGTTTTCCTGCGCGATGGCCTTGCCGGGGAACGACGCAAACCCCACCAACGCCACGGTGGCGGCAAGGCAGGCCAGCAACTTGCGTCCGGACGGCTCCACACAAAACCCCGCAGCGTGCAGTTGCCATTACGGCGCACGCCGACAGGTCCCTGCTGCTAATATAATAGCATTGCCATGCGAAGGTGGTCCAACGCCCCGCCTGGCTCCAGGCTTTTGAGCCTGAAGTCGGCAATAGTCATACCTACCCAAAGTTTTATCTGATGTCCATCGCGCGGACATGACCGCGCTGGCACCGGTCAGTTGACCGGCACCAGCCGCATCACGATGCCGGGCGACGCCGCCGACATCACGGGAACTGCCGTGCCGCGCCCTGTGGGATTTTGCACCAGGACATAGAGCAGGCCATCCGGGCCCAGCTTGATGTCACGCACCCGCCCATATTGGTCGAACAGCGTTTCCTGGG
>CANHNJ010000012.1 GCA_947462105.1 Alphaproteobacteria bacterium | reverse complement strand
TTCATCACTCACGCGGCATGGCTGGATCAGGGTTTCCCCCATTGTCCAAGATTCCCAACTGCTGCCTCCCGTAGGAGTCTGGGCCGTGTCTCAGTCCCAGTGTGGCTGATCTTCCTCTCAGAACAGCTATCGATCGTAGCCTTGGTGAGCCTTTACCTCACCAACTAGCTAATCGAACGCGGGCCAATCCTTCGGCGATAAATCTTTCCCCGTAAGGGCGTATACGGTATTAGCTGCAGTTTCCCGCAGTTGTTCCGTACCGAAAGGTATGTTCCCACGCGTTACGCACCCGTCCGCCGGTGGGTATTGCTACCCCCCTAGACTTGCATGTTTGAGGCCTGCCGCCAGCGTTCGTTCTGAGCCAGGATCAAACTCTCATGTTTTGATCCTATACGCAGACGACGCTAACGCTCTCTATGACCGGCTTGCGCCGGTCAGTTGCGTGTTCGCAAAACTGTATTGACTAGGGTTTGGCCGGCTTTCGCCGGCCGAACATTTGTACAATTTTAGTCTTGCAGAAGAACGCGAGCATTATGCGTCGTTGCTCGATTGTTTGCGCCAAAGTTTGACCTTTGACGCGAGTGGCATACCGAGCCGCCGCCCACGTTCCCCTTCCTTAAATCACAATGTCAAACAGCGCCGTCTGGACGATTTTCACGTCGAATTTCAAACGAACCACCGCGTCGCAACCGAAGCCGCGAAGCAGCGTGGGCGCGGGTTATAGGTTCGGGGGTCCCCTGAAGTCAAACGCTAAAACCGCGATTATTTCGCTTTTTTTTCAACGCCTGTGGAAAGCCGCCAAGCCCAGCAAAATCGGGCTTTTTTCTCCCACATCTAGCGCGCGCACGGCTGTCAGCGACTAAACCCACGCAGAATCCGGCGCCGGTGCCAGCCAGAAACAGCCCGCTTCTGACGCGCCTGCCGGGGGTATGGGCGACAATGGCATGGGCCTCAGCCAGTCCCAGGCACGTATTTGCCCCAAACAGCAACCTGATTCCCGCCCTGGCCGAGGCCAGATAGGCATCGGAGGTGGCCATGTCACCGCTTCATCGGCGAAGGCGACGACCTCCAGCCCAGTCAGGATTTATTATAAAATATTGATAGTAAACAGTATTTATAGAAATTTGGCCGCCCAGCGCCGCAGAAGTCCGGAAAACCCGGCCATAATCCGGCCCACGCACGGAAAAGCGCGCGGAATCTCTCCCGCGCGTTTTCACATGGATGAAACCTGATCAGCCCCGCAGGTCGGTCATGCTATTGAGGTCGGCGCGATCCAGGTTGGTCGCGACCACGCCATTGCTGCGGTTGAAGCGGATGTCGTTCTCGTCGATCCAGACCTGCTTGCCATTGTCCAGGATGACATGGAGCGCCTCGATGCGGCCCGAGGGCGCGCGCGCCACCGCATCCACCGTACCGACACGGACGCCATTGATGGTCTCAACGCGGCTGCCAATCAGGCGCGAATCTGTGGCGATGCGCCAGTCACGCCAGCTCGCGGGCCAGGCGCCACGACGATAGGCGGCGCGTTCCGCCGCATAGCGGGCGCGCAGGTCGTAATATTGCTGCGCGCGCACCGTGTAATCAGCCTGGGCATCCTGGTTCTGCTGCAACTGGTTCTGATATTGCTGCTGCTGCGCCTGGTACTGCGCATCATTGGCGTTGGCCTGCGCCTTGGTGGCGGCGACCTGCGCCGCATGATCGGCCTGCGCCTGCGCTGCCTGCATTTCCGAGGCCGCATTGTTCTGCTGGATCTGGTTGTTCAGGCCTGCCGTCGCCGCCTTTTCCGCCGGCGTGGAGTCATTGGTGGGGAAGCCAGTGGCGTCGACCTTGGGCTGTGCCGTCACCGGTGCGGCGAGCAGAAAGGCAGACAGGGCAAGGCCGGACGCGGCCAGGGAAAGTTGCATGCGCATGCGCGGCTCCTAGGGAGATCTCGCCCTAGCAACGCCCGCGCCTGACACCACGTTCCAAAAAGATGCGGCGGAACTTTCCGTCCTATGCCGTAGCGGAAATATAGACCCGCAGATCCTCGGCTTCGCGCACCGTCTCAGCGATACGGTTCTTGACCACGTCGCCGATGGAAACCACGCCGCAGAGCCGCCCGTCATCATCCAGCACCGGGACATGCCGGAAGCGCCCACGGGTCATCATCTCCATCAGGTCTTCCATGGTGTGGGCCAGGTTGCAGGTCACGACCTCGCGGGTGAGATGGCGATCCACCGTCTGCGTCAGCGCGGTGGCGCCATAGGCCGCCATTGCCTTCACCAGATCGCGTTCGGACAGGATGCCCAGCAGCGGGCCGTCGTCCTGCCGCACCACCACGGCGCCGATGCGTTTTTCGGTCAGGAGCCGCGCCGCCCCCGCCAGGCTGGCGGCGGGGGAGATGCCGACGACGATTGCGCCTTTATCCTTGAGCAGATGCCGGACTTGCATGACAGGCTCCTCATTCCGTGGTTGGCATGATGCTGCTGACGGCAATATCGTGCGCTGCGCCCCGGCCCGGCACAAGCACGGGAGGGCCGAAAACCGCGAAGTGCGGCCTAAGAGGGGTAAAAAAGGCTTGCCCCACCCCCCAAAAACAGGTGAAACCTGCCCCCCGCGGCGGCAAGGGCATTTCGCACCTGAAACCGCAATGGGGCCTTCAGCCTGCTCTCTCAGGGCTGAAGTTTGGAATGGTGCTGTGGCCGAGAGGCTGAAGGCGGCGGTTTGCTAAACCGTTATACGGTTGAAAAGCCGTATCGAGGGTTCGAATCCCTCCGGCACCGCCATTTTTGACGCGCGAAAGTTCAGGCGCTACGCCATCATCCTCATAGACAAGATCATAAGAGTGCCCGCGGGGAAGGACATACCATGACCAAGAAAACCGACAGCAAGCTGCGTTCGCGCGCCTGGTTCGACAATCCCGACAATGCCGACATGACCGCGCTCTACCTGGAGCGCTACATGACCTTCGGCCTGTCGCTGGAGGAATTGCAGTCGGGCAAGCCGATCATCGGCATCGCCCAGAGCGGCGGCGACCTGTCGCCCTGCAACCGGCATCACATCGTGCTGGCCGAGCGCGTGCGCGAAGGCATCCGCGAGGCGGGCGGCATCGCGCTGGAATTCCACTGCCATCCCATCCAGGAAACCGGCAAGCGCCCCACAGCCGGCCTGGACCGCAACCTGACGTACCTCGGCCTGGTCGAGCTGATGTACGGCTATCCGCTCGATGGCTGCGTCCTGACCATCGGCTGCGACAAGACCACCCCTGCCGCCCTGATGGCGGCGGCGACGGTGAACATCCCGTCGATCGCGCTGTCGGTCGGCCCCATGCTGAATGGCTGGTACAAGGGCGAACGCACCGGTTCGGGCACCATCGTGTGGATCGCGCGCGAGCTGCTGGCCGCAGGCAAGATCGACTATCAGGGCTTCATCAAGCTGGTCGCCTCGTCGGCGCCGTCGGTCGGCTTCTGCAACACCATGGGCACCGCCAGTACCATGAACTCGCTGACCGAGGCGCTGGGCATGTCGCTGCCGGGCTCGGCCGCGATCCCCGCCCCCTATCGCGACCGCAACGAGGCGGCCTACCGCACCGGCCTGCAGATCGTGGAAATGGTGAAGGCCGACCGCAAGCCGTCGGACATTCTCACCAAGGACGCCTTTATCAACGCCATTCGCGTCAACAGCGCCATCGGCGGTTCGACCAACGCGCCGATCCATCTCAATGCCATCGCCCGCCATGTCGGCGTCGATCTGAAGATCGATGAATGGGAAGAGTATGGCCGCGACATTCCCCTGCTGGTGAACATGATGCCGGCGGGCGAATATCTGGGCGAGGATTTCTACCATGCCGGCGGCGTGCCTGCCGTGGTCAAGCAACTGATGAACCAGAAGCTGATCAAGGAAAACGCCGTCACCGCCAACGGCAAGAGCATCGGCGAGAACTGCAAGGACGCCACCATCGAGGACGGCAAAGTCATCAAGACCTTCGAAGCACCGATCCGCACTGGCGCCGGCTTCTCGGTGCTGCGCGGCAACCTCTTCACCAGCGCCGTCATGAAGCTGTCGGTGATCGACAAGGAATTCCGCGACCGCTATCTCTCGGACCCCAACGATCTCAACGCCTTTGAAGGCCCGGTCGTCGTGTTCGACGGCCCGGAAGATTACCACCACCGCATCGACGATCCCAAGACGGGCATCACCGACCGCACCATGCTGATCATGCGCGGCGCCGGTCCTGTCGGTTATCCCGGCGCGGCGGAAGTGGTGAACATGCGCGCGCCGGTGGGCCTGATCGAGCAGGGCGTGCGCGCCCTGCCCTGCATCGGCGACGGCCGCCAGTCGGGCACTTCGGGTTCGCCCTCGATCCTCAACGCCTCGCCGGAAGCCGCCGTTGGTGGCGGCCTGGCGCTGCTCAAGACCGGCGACCGCATTCGCATCGACCTCAACAAGGGTACCTGCAACGCGCTGATCTCCGACGAGGAACTGGCCAAACGGCGCAGGGAACTGGAAGCGGCGGGCGGCTACCAGTATCCGGAAAGCCAGACGCCGTGGCAGGAAATGCAGCGCGCCGTGGTCGGACAGATGGAAACCGGCATGACGCTGGAGCCCGCTGTGAAGTACCAGCGGATCGCCCAGACCAAGGGCCTGCCGCGCGACAATCACTGAAGACAGCTTCAGGAAACAAAAAAGCAAACCCCGCCGTTTTTGCGGCGGGGTCATTGTCCGACATCAGGCCGGACGCTTTATCGCGGAATTTTCATTCCGTGCTCACGGGGCCGTACCCGTGCAGGGATAGGGACTTTCGGCGGCAGGCAGCGTTTCAAGTTGCCTGTGGCCCCGCGATCAGGCGGAGCCGAAAAACCTATCCGGTGGAGTTTCTTCCATGCGAAGCCCTCCTGCATTCGGTTGCAACAACCGCAGAGGACGACAGCCAAAGATCGCGCGACCGAACTCAGCATGCTCACAGTCCGGTTTTGTTGCCGGACTTTGGAGAAGCGCGATTTTCATCGCGGGTTGGAGCACAGAACAAGTCGGTAACTGCGGCTCTTCTTCATCGCGCCTTTACGGCACGAAGAGAGCCTGCGCCCCGGACGCAGCAGGGTCAACACGGAACCGCCGTCGAAATTATTCGTGAAGACCGGGCGGCTTGCCGCTAGAAGGGGCACATGATCCGCGTCACCCAGCTCAAACTGCCGCTCGACCATGCGCCCGAGGCGCTGAAGGCCGCGCTGGCGAAGCGCCTGAAGCTGTCCGCCGCCGAGCTGGTGGATGTCCGCGTCTTCAAGCGCGCCCATGATGCCCGCAGCCGTTCGGCCATCCTCTTCATCTATACGCTGGACGTGACGGTGAAGGATGAAGCGGCGCTGCTGGCGCGCTTCGCCCGCGATCCCGACGTAAAGCCCAGCCCCGATGCGGCTTACAAATTCGTGACCCGTGCGCCTTCCACCTTCCTGCGCCCGCTGGTGATCGGCGCCGGGCCCTGTGGCCTGTTCGCGGGGCTGCTGCTGGCGCAGATGGGTTTTCGGCCCATCATCCTGGAACGCGGCAAGGAAGTGCGCGAACGCACGAAAGACACCTGGGGCCTGTGGCGGCGCAGCGTTCTGCAGCCGGAATCCAACGTCCAGTTCGGCGAAGGCGGCGCCGGTACTTTCTCTGATGGCAAGCTCTACAGCCAGATCAAGGACCCGCGCCATTTGGGCCGCAAAGTCCTGGAAGAGTTCGTCAAGGCGGGCGCGCCAGCGGAAATCCTCACCGAGGCGCATCCCCATATCGGCACCTTCCGCCTGGTGACGATGGTGGAAGCAATGCGCCGGACCATCGAAGGGCTGGGCGGCGAATACCGCTTCCAGAGCAAGGTCACCGACCTGCTGATCGAGAACCGTGCCGTGCGCGGCGTGAAACTGGAATGTGGCGAAGAGATCGCGTCGGATCATGTCGTGCTGGCGGTGGGCCACAGCGCCCGCGATGTCTTCAAGCTGCTGCTGGATAACGGCGTGGCGCTGGAGGCCAAGCCCTTCTCCATCGGCTTGCGCATCGAGCATCCGCAAAGCCTGATCGACAAGGCCCGCTTCGGCCGCAGCGTGCCCGAGCTGGGCGCCGCCGACTACAAGCTGGTGCATCACGCCAAGAATGGCCGCAGCGTCTACAGCTTCTGCATGTGCCCCGGCGGCACGGTGGTGGCGGCGACCTCCGAGACAGGCCGCGTCGTCACCAACGGCATGAGCCAGTATTCCCGCAATGAGCGCAACGCCAATGCCGGCATCGTGGTCGGCATCACGCCGCAAGACTATGCGCCTTATGACAAGGGCGTGCCGGGCGAAACCGGCGTGCTGGCAGGCGTGGCGCTGCAGCGGCACTGGGAAAGCCATGCCTATGTCGCGGGCGGCAGCAACTACCATGCGCCGGGCCAGCGCGTTGGCGATTTCCTGGCGGGCAAAGCCTCGGCGGCGTTGGGCAGCGTCGTGCCGTCCTATCGGCCGGGCGTGACGCCGACCGATCTTTCCCTTTGCCTGCCCGATTACGCCATCGCCGCCATCGCTGAGGCCATTCCCGCCTTCGGGGGGCAGATTCGCGGCTATGACATGGACGATGCCGTGCTGACCGGGGTCGAGACCCGCACCTCCACCCCCGTGCGGGTGCCGCGCGGCGAGGATTTCCAGAGCAGCAACACGCGCGGGCTGTATCCGGCGGGCGAAGGCTGCGGCTATGCCGGCGGCATTCTTTCGGCGGGCGTGGACGGCATCAAGGTGGCGGAAGCCATCGCGACGTCGATCACAGGATAAGAGGTGGACAGGGCCCTGCGTGCCTGCCCATTTGAACCACACGAAAACAACACCCCCCTCCTCCCTGTGTACGTGACCGTGCAAGGACTTGCGCGGACGGGAGCCCTGCATCGCGTGGTCAGGCGAAGCGGACGGGTGGTGGATAGCAGGTGGATAGGGCGGGGCTCTCATCGCACAGTATAGCGCGCGGTCTGCGGATGGCGAAGGCAGGAGGATGAGTTGTAATCTTCACGCCATGCGCCATGCCGAAGCGCTGCTTGAATGTCCGCTTTGCGCCAAAAGCGGACATTCAACCCCGTCTGCCAGCGGGCCTGTAGGCAGTGGCATCCTTCACAGCAGGCGCTATATGCCCGGCGCTCGAAAGCGATCTTCAGGAAGAAGTCTTGCAGCTCATGGGTTGCGACTCCCCCGCAAGGCCGGAATATTCGTGGTCCTAGTCGCCCTGCACCGCACCAACCTCGAAATTGTGCAGGGCGGGTGGACGCGGATTGATCGGGATGCGGGTTGAGAAGGGCGCGGCGGGATCGTTTCCGGTCCGGTGCCAACGGCCCTTGGCCGCAATGACCACGTCGCCCGGTTCGGTACTGAAGTAAGGAAAGCCTTCGATCTTGTAGCCGATGCTTCCCTCCATCACGAACCAGAGCTCTGTGATGCCGACATGGAAATGACCCAGGTTGGTGTCCGGGGGAACCGGTGCAGCCGGTTGGCGGATGACGTTGACGGTGAAATGATCATCGCGCACGAAGGCGGGCGCGGGCATCTTGCCGCCTTCCGCCACCGTCTTGAAGAAATCGAAATAGAGCGGATTGGATGGACGGTCTTCCCACAGACCGGGCGTGCCGGTGACCTTCACATAGTTCCAGCCTTCACGCGGCGTCGGCGTCTCGGTACCCGGATAGAGAGGTGGCGCGCCTGCCTGCCGCACTTCGAAGCGCAGGGACGGGACATCGCCCACCGTTTCCAGCGTATAGACATGACGCGCCGGGATGTTGACCATGAAGCCCTTGGCGGCGCCGAACGGGTCCTTGCCCGTCACGCTGACCCGCAGAGAACCCTGCCAGACGATGAAGGCCAGGCGGTCGTCGGCATAGAATTGCGGCTTCGTTTTCCGTCCCGGACCCATAGAAATGTAGTCACCCTCCATCTCCGGGTTGCGCACCATGGGCTGCACCCAGTCGGCGCGACCCTTATGCGTGGCGAGGATTTCGGAGAGCTTCCAGTGCACCCGGTTGGGTGCGACATAGGGGGTGAGCGTCGCTGGCTTGGCGGCCCAGTAGGCGGGCGCGCCGCGCCCTTGCGCCAGGGCGGACCCCGGATGCCCCGCGCCTGCCAACAGAATTGCAGCAAGACATGTCATTCTTCTCATACTGTCCCCCTCCGAAAAACCAGCCGATTCTCAGCCCTCTCATCTTATCAGATTGTAGAGGCGATTTGCGCCAGAAGCGGTCATTGGAGTCAGATAGCGAGGACTTGCCGACTAAACTCCCAACAGGGAATGTCAGCTTTGGGTCAAAAGTGGACATTCGATAAATGGATGTTTGCAGTGCGAAGGCCGCCGTTTTGGCCCCGCCATAGGCTGCGGTGAGAAACCGCTAACCAGTTTTTGTCATCGAAATTTCGCAGTGGCCACTACGGCAACTTAAGCGCGGATTAAGCAGCACCATTCACACTCCTGCGGGTAACAAACGAAAGCCCGCCCAATGTATTTCATTCCCTACCAGTTGGTGAGAAACCGCCACGAAGCAGAAAACATTTCCCGTGAATCCTTTCGCGACTTGCTGGTTCAAGTGAAGAACTGGCTATTCGACCTGTTCGCCCGCGATTAAACTTCTGGTCCGGGCGGAGGCGGGTTCCCCGCTAAACGGACAGGAATCCGAGACGGCAGCGAATGACTGCTTTGGGTCAAAAGCAGACCTTTGTCGGCGGCTAGCACTGGCATCGCGGTGCGGTACCGGGACAGACGCTAATTGCTCAGGAAGTCCGAGACGAACGCGGTCTTCGGCTCGCGGCGGACATCGGCGGGCGTGCCCACCTGTTCGATGCGGCCCTTGTTCATCACCGCCACCAGGTCGGCCATGGCGAAGGCTTCTTCCTGGTCATGCGTCACGAACACCGAGGTGACGCCCGCCTTGTCATGGATGTGGCGCAGCCATTCGCGCAATTCCTTGCGTACCTTGGCGTCCAGCGCGCCGAAGGGCTCGTCCAGCAGCAGCATGCGCGGCTCGATCGCCAGGGCGCGCGCCAGCGCCACGCGCTGGCGCTGGCCGCCGGAAAGCTGCGACGGATAGCGCTTGCCCAGATCCTGCAACTGCACCAGTTCCAGCAGCTCTTCCACCCGGCGCGCGATATCGGCCCTGGCCGGGCGCTCGCTGCGCGGCCGCACTTCCAGGCCAAAGGCGATGTTCTTGGCCACGGTCATGTGGCGGAACAGGGCATATTGCTGGAAGACAAAGCCCGCCCGGCGCTCGCGCGCCGGCATGTCCAGCCAGTTGAGATCGGCGAAGCGCACGGTGCCGCTATCCGGCGCTTCCAGCCCGCCCAGGATGCGCAGCAGCGTGGTCTTGCCCGAACCCGACGGCCCCAGCAGCGCCACGAAGGCGCCATCCGGCGCGGTGAAGCCAGCGCCGTTCAGCGCCGGGAAGCGGCCATATTTCTTGGTGATGGCGTCGATGACGAGCGACATGATGCTGGAACCTATCAGTGGCGATGCGACGCGGCCAGTTCGTCCGCGTAGCGCCATTCGAGGAAAGACTTCACGGCCAGGGTGAGCAGCGCCAGCATCGCCAGGATGGCGGCGATGGCAAAGGCCCCGACATAATCATAATTGTCGTAGAGCAACTGCACATGCAGCGGCATGGTGTTGGTCTCGCCGCGGATATGGCCGGACAGCACCGACACCGCGCCGAATTCGCCCAGCGCCCGCGCATTGCACAGCAGGATGCCGTAGAGCAGGCCCCACTTGATGTTGGGCAGCGTCACGCGCAGGAAGGTCTGGAAACCGTTGGCGCCCAGCGACACCGCCGCCTCTTCCTCGTCGCGGCCCTGGTCCACCATCAGCGGGATCAGCTCGCGCGCCACGAAGGGAAACGTCACGAAGATCGTGGCCAGCACGATGCCCGGCAGGGCGAACAGGACGCGGATGTCGTAGCCCGCCAGCGTCGGCCCCAGCCAGCCCTGCATGCCGAACACCAGCACATAGATCAGGCCCGCCACCACCGGCGACACCGAGAAAGGCAGGTCGATCAGCGTCACCAGGAAGGTCTTGCCGGGGAAATCGAACTTGGCGATGGCCCAGGCGGCGGAAATGCCGAAGACGGTGTTGAGCGGCACCGCGATGGCGGCCGCGGTCAGCGACAGCTTGATGGCAGCGAGGCTGTCCGGATCGGTGATGGTGGTCCAGACATGGTCCCAGCCCTCGGCAAAGGCCTCGGTGAAGACCACGAGCAGCGGCAGCAGCAGGAAGACGCCGACAAAGGCGATGGCGATGGCGCTCAGCGTCAGCTTCAGCGCTGCTGAGTCTTCGGTCGGGCTGCGGAAGGAGCGTCGGCGTGAGCCAGAGCGACCATTGAAAAAGAATCTTGCCATCAGCGCCGCTTCGACGCCCAGGACTGCAGCGCGTTCAGGGCCAGCAGCATGATGAAGGAAGCCAGCAGCATCATCACGCCGATGGCGGCGGCGCCGGCATAATCATACTGCTCCAGCTTGATCACGATCAGCAGCGGCGCGATCTCGGAGATGTTGGGCAGGTTGCCAGCGATGAAGATGATCGAGCCATATTCGCCGGCGGCGCGGGCGAAGGCGAGCGCGATGCCGGTGAGGATGGCGGGCAGCAGCGCCGGTAGCACCACCCGCGACAGGATCTGGAACCGGGTCGCCCCCAACGTGGCGGCGGCTTCTTCGGCATCGCCGCGCAGCTCCGCCATCACCGGCTGGATGGTGCGCACGGTGAAAGGCAGCGCAATGAAGGTCATGGCGACCAGCACGCCCCAGGGCGTGTAGGCGATGCGGATGCCGTATTCCATGAAGACTGCGCCGATCCAGCCATTGGGCGCGTAGAGCGTGGACAGCGCGATGCCCGCCACCGCCGTGGGCAGCGCAAAAGGCAGGTCGATCAGCGCATCGAGCAGGCCCTTGCCGAAGAAGCGGTAGCGCACCAGCACCCAGGCGATGATGAGGCCGAACACCGAATCGATCAGCGCGGCGGCCAGCGCCGTGCCGAAGGACAGGCGCAGCGCCCCCAGGGTGCGGGTGGCGGTGACGGCGGTCCAGAGGTCTTCGAAGGACAGTTCGAACGGCCGCAGCACCAGCGCCATCAGCGGGATGAGCACCAGCGAGGCGAGATAAAAGAGCGTGAAGCCCATCGAGAGGCGGAATCCCGGCAGGACGCTGCGGGGGCGGGCAATCAGGGAAAGGCCGGGCGCGCTCATGGCAGGCGCTTATCCGACAAGTTTCGCGCCACGGTCAAACGCCCGCGCCCGCGCCGCTCCATCTGGCGGCACCAGCCGAACGGCACTCTGCATCTGGTAGCGGGGACGTGCAAAATACGGGATCTCCAGGGAAAACGAAGCTGCTGGCTTCGCCGGGGTTAAAGGGCGCCGGAGCGTTTCAATTGCGCCGCAGCCTGCGCCAGATTCCGGGATTCCAGGATTTCGGCGGTGGCGTCGCGGGCGGCCAGCAGCGCCTTGCGGATGGCGCAGACCGTTTCCTCGAAGCAGTCGTCGCATTTGCGGTAGGCCATGACGCTGACACAGGGGCTGAGCGCCAGGGGGCCGTCGGTCACCCGCAGCACGTCGGCAAAGCTGATGTCCTTGGCGGCGCGCCCCAGCGAATAGCCGCCAGCCCGGCCCCGATGGCTGCGCACGATGCCGGGCTTTTTCAGCTCGGCCAGGATCTGCTCCAGGAACTTGCGCGGCAGCCGCTCGGCCTCGGCGATCTCGCTGATCTGGATGGGCGTGTCGCCGCCCTTCGCCGCCAGGTACAGCAGCGCCCGGAGGGCATAGCGGGCTTTTTGTGAAATCATGGCCCGGAAAATACCCTATAAACTTGGTAGAATATAGGGCTTTCGGCGGACATTGAATTGCCCCTGTCCTTGGCTGCTATAACGGCCCGTCTTTCCCTAGGAGCCCCGATGCGTCCCCTGCTTGCCGCCGTTTTCGCCTTTTCCGCCCTGACTTTGGCGGCCTGCGACCAGAAACCCGCCGAACAGGCCGGCGAACCGAAGCCCGCCCAGGCTGCGGCCACGGCGCCGGGCGTGGCAGGACCGCATTACGACACCACCGAGGCGTCCAACGCCAAGTTCCTGGCCGACTACGAGAAGCAGCCGGGCGTCATCAAGACGGGCGATGGCCTGCTCTACAAGGTCATCAAGGCGGGCACCGGCAAGACCCCGCTGACCACCGCCGACCAGGTGACGGTCCTCTACAAGGGCCAGCTCATCAATGGCAGCGTCTTCGACCAGACCGTGCCTGCCGATCCCGCCGATCCCAATAGCGGCCCACGCACCTTCCCGGCGGGCGGGCTGATCCCCGGCTGGGTCGAGGCGCTGGCGATGATGAAGGAAGGCGACGAGTGGGAGCTGGTGATCCCCTATGCGCTGGCCTATGGCGAGGAAGGCCGCCCGCCGGTGATCCCGGCCAAGCAGGCGCTGGTCTTCCGCATGACGCTGCTCAAAGTGGAATTCGCGCAGTGACGGCGGTAAGGGTCGCGCTGGTCACGGGCGCCGGGTCCGGCATCGGACGCGCCTCGGCCCAGGCGCTGTCGCAGGCCGGTTTCGCGCTGGTGCTGGCGGGGCGGCGGCTGCAGCCGCTGGAGGAAACCTCCGCGCTGCTGGCGGGCGAGAGCATCGCCATTTCCACCGATGTCGGCGACCCCGACAGCGTTGCTGCGCTGTTCACGACGCTGAAGAAGAAATTCGGCCGCCTTGATCTTCTCTTCAACAATGCCGGTGTGGGCACGCCGAACGTGCCGGTGGAAGAGCTCAGCTTCGTGCAATGGCAGGCCGCCCTGGGTGCCAATCTCACCGGCGCCTTCCTCTGCACGCAGCAGGCGTTCCGCCTGATGAAGGCCCAGGATCCGCGCGGCGGGCGCATCATCAACAATGGCTCGATCAGCGCCACGACGCCCCGGCCCAACACCGCGCCCTATACCGCCACCAAGCACGCCATCACCGGCCTGACCAAATCCACCGCCCTGGACGGCCGCGCCTTCGACATCGCCTGCGGCCAGATCGATATCGGCAACGCCGCCACCGACATGACGCTGAAGGCGCTCGAAGGCCTGCCGCAGGCCGATGGCCGTATCCTGCCGGAACCGCGCATGGATCTGGATGAAGCCGCCCGCGCCGTCGCCTACATGGCCAGCCTGCCGCTGTCGGCGAATGTGCTGTTCATGACGGTGATGGCCACCAACATGCCGTTTGTGGGCCGGGGCTAGCCCCGGCGGCCGGGCATGACCCTGGCCTTCGCCTTTACCATTGGTTGAGGAATCCGGGATGTGGACGGCGGCAGGATCGCCCCGCCCCGTGGCCATCTGGTCGCATCCCCAGATTCGGCGCCGCCGGGCCTTGCCGCGCACGGCACGAATCCCAATATTGTGAGTTATCACGCTGATCCCCGGACCGGGGGTAACCGTATTTTATTTTGATCCCGCTATTTTCGGCCACCATGAAAAACCGCTCCCCCCTGATTGCGGCCCTCCTTGGTACCCTGGTGCTGACGGCCTGCACCACGACAGACCCCCAGTCCCTGGCGGCGAATGATCCGTTCGAGCCGGGCAACCGCGAGATTTTTGCCTTCAGCATCGCGCTCGACAAGGCGGTGGCAAAGCCGGCGGCCACGTTCTACCGCGCCGCCGTGCCCCAGCCCGCCCGCCAGGGCGTGCGCAACGCCCTGACCAGCCTCAATTCGCCGGTGGTGCTGGCCAATGACGTGCTGCAGGGCGAGGGCGACAAGGCCGTCAACACCTTCGGCCGCTTCATGATCAATTCCACCATCGGCCTGGGTGGCCTGCTGGATGTCGCGGCCGACATGGGCATCCCCGGCCATGACAATGACTTCGGCATCACCCTGGGCAAGGGCGGCGTGGCGGAAGGCTCCTATATCGTGCTGCCGTTTGTCGGACCCAAGCCGCCGCGCGACATCCTGGGCACCGGCGTCGACATCGCCTTCGACCCCCTCACCTACATGACGTGGAACAACTCCACCCTCTACACGATGATCCGCGGTGGCCTGACCGTGCTGGACAAGCGCGAAGGCGCGCTGGACACGGTGGAATCCATCGAGCGCACCTCGATCGACTTCTATGCCACGAGCCGCAGCCTCTATCGCCAGAACCGCAACGCCCAGATCCGGGGCGAAGCGGCGAACGAGGACCTGCCGAACTTCTGAGAACTGCGCGCCAGCGCAAAGAAAAAGGCGCCCTTCATGGGCGCCTTTTTTGTTTGTGCGGAGCCACTTTTACTCGGCCGGCGCCACGGCCGGGGCCTGGCGGAACAGGCCGCCATACAGGCGGTGCCAGGTGCGGGTGCACCAGGAGCCGAAGCGGTCGAGATACATGTAGATCACCGGCGTGGTGTAGAGCGTCAGCGCCTGGCTGACCACCAGGCCGCCCACGGTGGCGATACCCAAGGGCTGGCGCAGTTCGTAACCCTCGCCGATGCCGATGGCCAGCGGCAGCGCGCCCAGGATGGCGCCCAGCGTGGTCATCATGATGGGACGGAAGCGCATCACCGACGCGCGGTAGATCGCATCGCGCGGGCTCAGATTTTCGGCCCGCTGCAACTGGATGGCGAAGTCGATCATGATGATGGCGTTCTTCTTGACCACGCCGATCAGCAGCATCACGCCGATGAAGGCGATCAGGCTGAACTCGATGCGGAACAGCAGCAGCGCCAGCAGCGCACCCACACCCGCCGACGGCAGCGTCGACAGGATGGTGAGTGGGTGGATGTAGCTCTCATAGAGCATGCCCAGCACGATGTAGATGATGACGATCGCCGCCAGGATCAGCATCGGGATCGCCGCCATCGAATTGTTGGCGAGCTGGGCGGTGCCGGCGAAGCCGCCATGTACCGAGATCGGCACGTTGATGCGCTCCAGCGTCTTGTTGATCGCATCCGTCGCCTGCCCCACCGAAATGCCTTCCGGCACGCCATAGGAGAAGGTGGTGGCTACGAACGGGCCCTGATGGTTGACCGACAGCGGCGAGGTGCCCGGGGCCATCGTGACGAAGGCCGACAGCGGCACCATCTTCTCGACGCGGGTCGAGACGGCGGCGCTGGTGTTGCCGGCGCGCCCGGACAGCGCGTTCTGCTGCTGGTTGCGCACCGCTTCCGCCGCAGCCTGGGCCGAGGACAGCGCGCCGGCGTCGGAGCCTGCGGGCGCGACGTTGCTGGCAACGCTGCCGGCAGTGGCCTGCGAGCCGGAAACGTTGCCGGAGGTCGAGACATAGACGTCGCGCAGCGAATCCGGGCTCTTCCAGAAGCTGGGCGCCACTTCCATGATGACGCGATACTGGTTCTTGTCCTGATAGATGGTCGAGACCGCCGCCTGGCTGAACAGATTGCCCAGCGTGCCGGAGATCAGGTTGGTGGCCAGGCCCATGCGCGCGGCGGTCTGGCGATCAATCTGCAACTGCAGCTCCAGGCCACCTGGCTGCTGGTCGGGGTCCACGGATTCGATTTCGGGCACGTTGAAGAGCGCGTCCTGGATCTTGGGCACCCATTCCTTCAGGTCTTCAATCGTGTCGGCCTGCACGGTGTACTGGTAATTGCCGGTGCCCTGGCGGGCGCCGGCGCGCACGCCGGTGGAGCTCACCGAATTGAGGAAGGCGCGGGCGCCAGTGATGTCGGCGAATTTCGGCATCAGGCGGACGCGGACTTCCTCGCTGGTGACATAGCCGCGCTCGGCCGGGGACTTGAGCGTGATCCACAGATTGCCGTTGGCACCACCGCCGCCGCCGAAGCCACCGCCGCCGCCCAGTGAACCGGCCACGGTCGCGACCGCAGGGTCCTGGCGGATGATGTCCATGAACTTCAGGAATTTGGGCCGCATCGATTCAAACGACGCGGTCTGGTCGCCGCGGATATTGCCGTTGAGGCGGCCTTCGTCGGTCTGCGGGAAGAAGCCGGTGGGCAGGATCGAATAGAGATGGATGGTGAGATAGATGGCGACGGCCAGCGTCGCCATGATGGTCTTGGGATTGTCCAGCGCCCAGCCGAGCGTGCGGCGATAGAAATCCAGGCTGATGTCGAAAATCTTGCGGGCGCCGCGCGCCAGCGCATTTTCCCTGTCCGGGTCGGGCACGCTGAGGAACGAGCACATCATCGGCGTGACGCTGAGCGAAATGATCATCGAGACGGCGATGGCGATGCAAAGTACCATGGCGAATTCGTGGAACACCTTGCCGACGATGCCCGGCATCATCAGGATCGGGATGAACACCGCGATCAGCGAAATGCTCATCGAGATCACGGTGAAGGCGACTTCGCTGGTGCCGATCATCGCCGCTTCCAGCCGGTTGCGGCCGGCTTCGAGATGGCGGGTGACGTTTTCCAGCACGACAATGGCGTTATCGACCACGAACCCGGTCGAGATGATCAGCGCCATCAGCGAGAAATTGTTCAGGCTGTAGCCCATCACATACATGCCGCTGAAGGTGCCCAGCAGCGCCAGCGGCACCGAGACCGCCGGCACCATCGTGGCGCGGACATTGCGCAGGAAGGCGAAGACCACCAGCACCACCAGCAGGGTGGAGAGGATCAGCGTCATCTCGACATGGCGCACCGAGTTGCGGATCGAGACGGTGGGGTCCTGCACCACCACGATGGGGTCGATGGCGGAGGGCAGCGACTTTTGCAGCTCCGGCAGGATCGCCTTGATGCGGTCCACCACCTGGATGACGTTGCTGCCCGGCTGCTGGGTGACATTGATGATCACCGCCGGCTTGCCGTTGGCGACGCCCAGATTGCGCACATTTTCCTGGCCGTCATAGACGGTGGCGACATCCGACAGCCGCACCGGCGAATTGTTGCGGTAGGCGACGATCAGGTTCTGGAAGTCCTTGGCGGCCGAGGCATTGTCGTTGGCGTAGATCTGGACCCGCTGGTCGCCCTGCTCGATGGAGCCCTTGGGGCTGTTGGCGCCGGCATTGGCCGACGAAATGGCATTGCGGACGGTGTTGAGGTTGATGCCCAGCTTGAAGACGGCGCGGGGATTGAGCTCCACCCGCACGGCGGGGGCCGAGGCGCCTTGCGGCGTGGCGTCACCGACGCCGGGAATCTGGGACAGGCGCTGCTGCAGGATGTTGGACGCCTGGTCGTAGATCTGCGCCGGCGTCATGGTCGAGGAGGTCAGGGCCAGCGACAGGATGGGCTGCTGCGCGGGGTTGAACTTGCGGGCATTGGGCGGGTTGCGCAGCGAGGATGGCAGGTCGGTCATCGCCGCCTGGATCGCGGCCTGCACGCCGCGCAGCGCGCCGTCAATGTCGCGGCTGATGTCGAATTGCAGCGTGACGTTGGTGCTGCCCAGGCTGGAGCGCGACGTCATCTCGGTGACATAGGCGATGGCGCCCAGATGGCGCTCCAGCGGCGTCGCCACCGCCGAGGACATCGTCTCTGGGCTGGCGCCCGGCAGGTTGGCCGAGACGTTGATGGTGGGAATGTCGATGTTCGGCATCGGCGCCACCGGCAGCAGCGACAAGGCGCCGATGCCCGACAGCGCCAACCCTATGGCCAGCAGGGTGGTGGCGATCGGGCGGCGCACAAAGGCAGAGATCATGGCGCGATCCTATCCGTTTGTCTGCGGTGCCGGGGTGGCGGGAACGCCGCGACGGCGGTTCCGCCAGGCCTGGAAATCATCGCCCAGCCGGCTGAAGTAAATATAGATCACCGGCGTGGTGAAGAGCGTGAGCAGCTGGCTCATGATCAGGCCGCCGCAGATCGAGATGCCCAGCGGCTGGCGCAGTTCCGCGCCCATGCCCGAACCGAACACCAGCGGCAGGGCACCGAACAGCGCCGCCACGGTGGTCATCAGGATAGGACGGAAGCGCAGGCGCGCCGCCTGGTGGATGGCCGTGGTGGCATCCTTGCCCTCGTTGCGCTCGGCTTCGAGCGCGAAGTCGATCATCATGATCGCGTTCTTCATCACGATGCCGATCAGCAGAATGATGCCGATGATCGAGACGATGGATAGGTCGCGGCCGGTCAGGATCAGCGCCAGCAGCGCGCCCACGCCCGCCGACGGCAGGGTGGAGAGGATGGTCACCGGGTGGATGAAGCTCTCATACAGCACGCCCAGCACGATATAGACCGTGATGATGGCGGCGATGAGCAGGAGCACCTGGCTCGAAAGCGCCGACTGGAACGAGTTGGCCGAACCCTGGAACTGGGCGGTGATGGAGGGCGGCATGCCCGCCGCCTGCTGCGCCTCGAGGATCGCATTGACCGTGGCGCCCAGCGAATAGCCCGGCGCCACATCGAAGGAGATGTTGGCGGAGGGGAACTGGCCCAGATGGGTGATCTGCAGCGGCACGGTGCGCTGTTCGACCTTCGCCACGGTGGCGAGCTGCACCTGGCCGCCACCGGCCGCCGGGACATAGATCTCCTCCAGCGAGCGGATCGAATCCTGCACCTTGGGGTCGGCTTCCAGGATCACGCGATACTGGTTGGACTGGGTGTACATGGTGGTGACGATGCGCTGGCCGAAGCTGGAATAGAGCGCATTGGCGATGGTGACCGAGGTGATGCCGAAGCGGGCGGCGGTGTCGCGGTCCAGCACCAGATAGGCGGAAAGGCCCTTGGCCAGGAACGGCGTGGTGGCGTTGGCGACACCCGGCGTCTTGGCCAACTGGTCCATCAGCTTGGGGACAAAGGCGGTGAGCTCGGCGGTCGAGGCGGACTGCAGCACGAAATTGTACTGGGCGCGGCCGACGGCGGAGTCGGTGGAAAGATCCTGCACCGGCTGCAGATAGAAGGTGATGCCGGGCACGACGCTGCCCAGCTGCTTCAGGCGGGCCACGACCGCCGTGATGTTGTCGCGCTCGCCCTTGGCCTTGAGCTTGATCATGAAGCGGCCGCTGTTGAGCGTGTTGTTGGTGCCGTCGACGCCGATGAAGGACGACAGGCTGTCCACCGCCGGGTCCTTGAGCACTTCGCGGGCCAGATCGTCCTGGCGGCGCGCCATCGCTTCATAGGAAACGGTGGGGCCAGCCTCGGTAATGGCCTGGACGAAGCCGGTGTCCTGCAGCGGGAAGAAGCCCTTGGGAATGAAAGTGTACATCAGCACCGTCAGCGCCAGCGTGCCTACCGCCACCATCAGGGTGAAACGCTGATAGTTCAGCACCCAGACCAGGATGCGGTCATAGCCGGCGACCAGCTTCTCGTACCATTCCTCGGTCACGGTGAAGAACTTGCCATGCAGCTGGGGATGGGCCGGATCGTGGCTGTGCATCAGCTTGGCGCAGAGCATCGGCACCACGGTGAGCGACACCACGGCCGAGATCAGGATGCAGATGGTCAGGGTCAGGGCGAATTCGCGGAACAGGCGCCCCACGACATCTTCCATGAACAGCAGCGGGATCAGCACCGCGATCAGCGACACGGTCAGCGAGACGATGGTGAAGCCGATTTCGCCCGCGCCCCGCATGGCGGCGTTGAACGGGGTTTCACCCTGTTCGAGATAGCGCGAGATGTTCTCGATCATCACGATGGCGTCATCGACCACGAAGCCGGCGGAGATGGTGAGCGCCATCAGCGACAGGTTGTTGAGCGAGAAGCCCAGCAGGTACATCACCGCAAAGGTGCCGATGATGGAGAGCGGCACCGACAGGCCCGGGATGATGGTGGCCGGGATGTTGCGCAGGAAGACGAAGATCACCAGCACGACCAGGATCACGGCCAGCACCAATTCGATCTGGGTGTCATGGACCGAGGCGCGGATCGAATCGGTGCGGTCGGTGAGAATGTCCAGCGTCATCGAACCGGGCAGGTTGGCGCGCATCTGCGGCACCAGGGCCTTGATGGCGTCGACCACGCCGATGACGTTGGCCAGCGGCTGGCGCTGCACATTGACCAGCACGGCCGGGATGGTGCCGTTGCCGCCGGCCAGACCGGCCCAGCTGCCCAGCATGTTGTTCTCAGCGCTTTCGACCACCGACGCGACATCGGCGAGATAGACCGGGGCGCCGTTCTTGTAGGTGACGATGATGCGGCGATACTCGTCGGCGGTGCGCAACTGGTCGTTGGCGTTGATGGTGTAGGACTGGGTGGCGCCGTCAAAGGTACCCTTGGCGGCATTGGAATTGTTGTTCGAGATGGTGGTGCGCAGGTCGTCGATGTTCAGGCCATAGGCCGAGAGCTGCTGCAGGTTGGCCTGCACGCGCACGGCCGGGCGCGGCGCGCCGGGCATGGAGACGACGCCGACGCCGGGAAGCTGCGAGATCTTCTGGGCGATGCGGGTGTCGGCAATGTCCTGCACCTCGGTCAGCCGCATGGTCTTGGAATGCAGCGCCAGCGTGATCACGGGCGCGTCGGCCGGATTGACCTTGCGGTAGATCGGCGGCTGCGGCAGTGCGGGCAGCAGCGAGCCGCCCTGGTTGATCGCGGCCTGGACCTGCTGTTCGGCGATGTCGAGGCTGAGCGTCAGGTCGAACTGCAGCGTGACGATGGACTGGCCGCCGGAGGAGACCGAGGTCATTTCCTTCAGGCCCGGCATCTGGCCGAAATTGCGCTCCAGCACCGCCGTGACGGACGTCGCCATCACGTCCGGGCTGGCGCCCGGATAGAAGGCCTGCACCTGGATGGTGGGATAATCCACTTCCGGCAGGGCCGAGAGCGGCAGGTATTTAAAGCCGGTCAGGCCCACCAGCAGGATCGCGATGGCCAACAGGGAGGTGGCGACCGGCCGCTGGATGAAAGGTGCGCAGGGATTCATGTCAACAATAGCCTAATACTGAAGGATCAGGGGAAACCGCCGCCGCCACCGCCGGCGAAGTTGCCGCCACGGCCACGGCCCGCAGGCAGCGCCGCCGTGCACTGGCGGCCAAGTTCTTCGCGATTGCGCGTCAGGCAACGCACCATCTGCATGTCGGGCGTCTGCGGGCCACGCGCCGCAGCGCCGCCGCCAGCAGCACCACCACCGCCAGCAGCGCCGCCGCCAGCGGCACCGCGATTGGCGCCGCCGCCGCCCGCCGGACCACGGGCCGCAAGCTGTTCCGGCGTCGAGCAAAGCTTCTTGATGTCGTCACCACAGGCCGCCTTGACGCGCGCGATCTGCGCCGGGCTGAAGCCACGGCCGGCCGCACGGCCCGGCGCACCAGCACCGGCGGAGGGCGGCGCGATGGCGGCGGTGCGGGCGGGAACGGTGACCGTGGCGCCGTCGCGCAGGCGATCGGCGCCGTCCACCACAACCGTATCGCCGGGCTGCAGACCCTCGGTGATGGCGATGCGCTCGCCGTCTTCCACGCCGGTCTTCACCGTGCGCGTCATCACGGTCTTTTCGGGCGTGACGATGAAGACGAAGGTGCCGTCTGAACCGCGCTGGATCGCCGGCAGCGGCACGATGACCTGATCCTGCAGCGTATCGACCAGCAGGCGCACATTGACGAACTGGCTGGGGAAGAGCTTGCCTTCCTTGTTGTCGAAGAGGGCGCGCAGCTTCACCGAACCGGTGGTGGGATCGATCACATTGTCCACGGTGGCGAGGCTGCCCGAAGTAATGAGCGCGGTCTGGCTGCGATCATAGGCATCCACGTTCAGCGTGTTGCCCTCGCTCATGCGGCGCATGATGGCGGAGACATTATCTTCCGGCACGGTGAACAGCACCGACATGGGATCCAGCTGCGTCACCACCACCAGGCCGCCGGCCTGGCCGTTGGAGACGATGTTGCCGACATCGACCAGGTGCAGGCCGACGCGGCCGGTCACCGGCGAGACGACGCGGGTATAGCCAAGATTGATGCGCGCAGTCTGGACGTTGGCCTGGTCGGCCTGGATGGTCGCGGATGTCGCGGCCACCTGGGCGCGGCTGGTCGCCAGCTGCTGCTGCGAGATGGCGTTCTGCTTGGCCAGCTCTTCATAGCGCGCCAGGTCGGTCTTCTGGTTGGTGAGCGTGGCCTGGTCGCGCGCCAGCACGGCTTCGACCTGCGCCAGCGTCGCCTGGTAGGGACGCGGATCGATCTCGGCCAGCACATCGCCGGCGCGGACCAACTGGCCTTCGGTGAAATTGATCTTCATCAGCATGCCCGAAGCCTGCGGCCGCACCGTGGCGGTGGCCAGCGGCGTGACGGTGCCCAGCGCATTGACCGAGACATTGATCGGGCCGCGCACGGCAGTGGCGACGCCCACCGGCTGCGCCTGCTGCGCACCACCCGGGCCACCGCGTCCACCGCCCGGACCACCGGCGGTGCGGAAGCCAAGGCGCGGGTCCGGCGTCAGGGCGTAGACCAGGCCCGCCAGCAGGGCCAGCGCCAGCCCGAACCACACGACGCGCGAGATGCGCGGATGGTTTGCGTTCCAGCGTCTCACCTTGCCCCAAGTGGTCAGGTCTTCGTCATGGCGCGGGCGGTCGATGGTCATTGGCGGTCCGTTTCGAAATTCTAAGAGCAAAAGTTGGACAGGGGCGTCGGAACAGGGATGTTACCGCCGCAAAGGGCTGGAATCCCGGCACCTATACCCTAGTGCTGGGGCGTGAGATAGCAGCCACTTGAACCGAAAATATGTCGAATCTGTCCCAGTTTCCTGGGCGGCTGGTACATCTGTGACGGGCGCGCTATGTGCAGCCTGACCTTCGCGGCAATACCGGGCCCGGGCCCGGACAAGAATTGGGACAAAGCGTGTTTCAGGAGCTGTTTCACGACCTGTTCATCTTCGTGCAAGAAACCGCGCGCGCCCATCCCCTCTGGTGCTTTCCCATCGCCGCCATCATCGCCTTCACGGAATCGTTTGTCGGCATTTCCGCCCTGATCCCCGGCACCGTCCTGCTGCTGACGATGGGCGGGGTGATCGAGGCCAGCCACATCTCCATCTTTCCGGCCATCACGGGCGCCTTTCTGGGCTCGATGGCGGGCGACTGGATCTGCTATGCCATCGGCGTGAAATACCACCATAAGATTATACACTTATGGCCATTCCGCCATTTCGAAGCCCAACTGGAAAAGGGCCTGGATTTCTTCCGCCGCTGGGAGGTCTGGGCCGTCTTTATCGGCCGCTTCACCGGCCCCTTCCGTTCCATCGTGCCGCTGGTGGCGGGGATGAGCGAAGTGAAGTTCTGGCACTTCCAGATCCCCAACGCCGCCGCCACGGCCATCTGGGCGGTCGCCATCATCGCCTTCCCCGGGCTGGTCATGCGGGCCTTCCACGCCCTCAGCGCCTCGCTGGGCATGGGCTGACCGGATTGGCGTCCCGGCAACCTCCGGTTAAGCCGGGTTAGCCAATATAGGGTATGGGTCTTGCCGCTGGACGGATCGCGCGTGAACTCGGCCGGTGGATACCCCCGGCCGCGCTGCGCCGTACCGGCCAGCCTGCCGCGCTCTTCTTTCATGGCGTCGAGCGCCGCACCCGCGACCCGCAACTGCAGACCAATCACCACGAGGTCGCGCACTTCCGCGCCATCCTGTCGGCGCTGAAGCAGTTTGATTTCGACGTCCTGCCGCTGGACGCCATCGACGATGTCATGGCCCAGCCGGAGAAGTACAGCCGCAGCCTCTTCCTGATGTCGGATGACGGCTATCGCAACACGCTGGGCGTGGCGGCCGACATCCTGGACGAATTCCGCATGCCCTGGACGCTGTTTGTCAGCACCGCCCATATCGGCAGCGGCCTGCCCAATCCCGTCTTTCTTACCTGGCTGTTCTTCCTGCGCGCGCCGCGCGGCGCATATCGCCTGCCGCATTTCGCCGAAGTGGTACGGCTGGACGGCGACGAAAGCCGCATGAAATGGGCACGATTGGGCTCGGACCATCTACGCTTCCTGCCCGCCGCGAAGGCCGAGGAAGCCCTGGCGATGATGCGCAGCGCCTTTGCACCCGGCGCGCTGGAAGCGCTGGTGGAGAATTTCTCTTCTGAACATTTCCTGGACTGGAACGAAGTGCGCGCGCTGGCCAAGCGCGGCGTCACCATCGGCGCGCATGCCGACACCCATTGGCCGATGCATGCGGCGCAGGACGAAGAATATCTGCGCCAGCAAGCGGCAGGCGCCAAGGCCGTGATTGAACGGGAAGTCGGCCCCTGCCGTTTCTTCGCCTATCCCTTCGGCAACAAGCCGGATGTGGGCGCCAAGGCGTGGCAGGCGGTACGCGATGCCGGCTTCAGCCACGCGTTCACCACCCTGTCCGGCTCCCTGTCGGCGGGGGGCAATCCCTGGCTGCTGCCCCGCTATGGCCTGGGGCCCCGGGACAACCACATCGCCTCCCTGGTGCCCCTGCTCTTCGCGGGCAACGCCCGGCTCCGGTCCTGGCAGGCGTCCCTGGCCTGAACCCAACCGGCCTGCGCACCGGCTCGGTGCGGCGGCCACCTCCCATTTCGGGACCGGACGGGCCAAATTCCGTGCCAAATCCCACATAAACCGGGGTTTTCGGCCGGGTTCCCCTTGGCCCGTCCCCTGCAACGACTGCTCGCAGAAGCCATTCACAGGCCAAGAGCGTGCCGATTCAGGATCAGACCCCCGCCCTTTCCACCTTCGAGGACTTGCGCCTCTGGGTACCCTCGCGCGCACCGGCACTCGACGCCAAGCGCGTGCTGGACATCGCCGTCAGCCTGACCGCCATCCTGTTCCTGCTGCCGCTGCTGGCCCTGGTCAGCCTGGCCATCGTGCTGGATTCCCGTGGCCCCGTGCTGTTCTGCCAGCGCCGCCACGGCCGCAATGGCGAGGTCTTCGGCATCCTGAAATTCCGCTCCATGCACGTGCTGGAGGATGGTGACAATGTGGTGCAGGCGACGGCGAACGACGCCCGCATCGGCCGCTTCCTGCGCAGCTCCAGCATCGACGAGCTGCCGCAGCTCTTCAATGTGCTGTCCGGCGAGATGAGCCTGGTGGGCCCGCGCCCCCACGCCATCGCCCATGACGAATATTACGGCGCCCGCATTCCCGCCTATGCGCAACGCCAGCGCGTCAAGCCCGGCATCACCGGCTGGGCCCAGGTGAATGGCGCGCGCGGCGAGACGCCCGAACTTGCCGACATGGAAAAGCGCATCGCGCTGGACAATTGGTATGTCGAGCACACCACCGTCACCCACGACCTGCTGATCCTGCTGCGCACCCCGCTGGCCGTGCTCAGCGGCAGGAACGCCCACTGATGCGCACCTCGATCAACTCCCCGGAACTGCCGCCGCAATACGAAGTCTTCACGGCGCCGCAAAGCGCCGCCAATGACAGCTATGCCGAGATCATGCTGGGTGGCCTCAAGACCGCTTGCCTGTCGCGCGACGAGATGGCCCGCCTGATGCTCGCCGACTGCCTGGCGGCGCGGCGCACCGACATCCATCCGCCCAAGCTGGTCTTTGCGTCCAACGGGCATGCCATCGCGCTGGCGGCGCAGGACAAGACTTTCGGCGCCACCTTCGCCCAGGCCGACATCATCCATGCCGATGGCCAGGCGGCGGTGTTCGCCTCGCGCCTGTTGACCGCCACGCCGATTCCCGAGCGCAGCGCCACCACCGACTTCATCCGTGACGCTTCCAAGATTGGCGCCGAACATGGCCTGCGTTTCTTCCTGCTGGGTGCGACCGAGGAAGCCAATGCGGAGTCGGCGCGGATTCTTTCCGAAACCTATCCTGGAATTCAGATTGTCGGCCGCCTGCACGGCTATTTCAGCGAATATGAAGAAGACGATATCGTTGACGAAATTAACCTCACCCAGCCCGATGTGATCTGGGGCGGCCTGTCGGTGCCGCGCGAATATGAATTCGCCGTGCGCAACAAGTACCGGCTCAAGGCCGGCTGGCTGGTCACCTGTGGCGGCTGCTTCAATTTCGTCACCGGCGCCTACAAGCGCGCGCCGGACTGGATGCAGGCGACGGGCCTGGAATGGCTCTACCGCCTGGCCCGCGAGCCCAAAAGGTTGTTCTGGCGTTATGCCGTGACCAATCCGCTGGCGGTTTTTTTACTTTTGACCCGTACCAATGGGGCGGTCGAAGCACCTGTCACCGTGGCCGAAGCGGACCTGCAGGTTCTCGCCGCGTAAGAAAGACCGTTCATGTCACTGCCGGCATCCGCCCTGGGCCTGGCGCCGTCCCCACAAAGCGGGCGGCTGCAAGCGTTGCTGGCGCTTGCCTGGCGCTATGGCGTTTCCACGATGGGACTGGTGGCGGTGTCGGGGGCGCATTTCATCGCCTCGGTCGTCTTCCTGCGTGACCTGACCGCCGACAAGTTCGGCCTCTTCTCCTTCGTATTGATCATCGGCGCCTTCGCCGTGAGCATCGCCGGCGCGGGCTTCGTGCTGCCCGCCACCCGCAGCGTCATTGCCGGCGAGAAGCGCGACACCAACGCCTGCTTCAAGATGAGCCTGGCGGTCAGCGTCCTCTTCACGCTGCTGATCGGCGCGCTGCTGCTGTTCAGTGGCGCGGGCATGGCCGAGACGGTGCCGCTGGCGCTGTTCGGCGCGCTGTTCGGCTATCGCTGGTTCGCCCGCGCGCTGGCCTATGTCGAAAACCGCATGGTGTCGGCGATCCTGTCCGACCTGGTCTATAGCGTCATCATCGTCATCGGCCTGGGGATAATGGAATTCACCCGGACCACGACGCTGGCGCGTGGCGGCCAGCTCCTGCTGCTGGCATCGCTGCTGAGCTTCCTGCCCTTCGGCAAGCCCTTCTTCCTCGGCCAGTGGCAGGCGCTGCGCAAGGGCCGCCTCAAAGCCTATTTCCCGATCTTCCGCGAACTCACCGGCTGGTCGCTGCTGGGCGTGGCGCTGACCGAAGCCACGCTCAATGCCCATGCCTATCTCGTCACCCTGATCGCCGGTCCCGGCGCCTTCGCGCTGCCGGCGCTGGGCATGCTGCTGATGCGGCCAGCCAGAGCCTGGCGCACGGCGAGCTGGCGTCGATGGAAGCCAACGCCACCTCCACCCGCACCGCCTATGAAGCCTTCATCGGCCGCCTGCGCAACGCGCAGGACCAGGACTCGGCGCTGACCACCGAGGCGCGCCTGCTCAGCCCCGCCGCCGTGCCGCAATCGCCCGCATCGCCCAAGCGCAAGATGATCATCGGCGCAGCGCTGCCGCTGGGCCTGATGCTGGGGACGCTGCTGGCGCTGCTGCTGGAAAAGTTCGGCTACCTGCTGCGACCACGCGCCATGCGCCGCAACGGCACGGCGCAAGGACGGCTGGCGCGCCGCCTGCCCGCCACCGCCGACGTGGAATGGCATGGACCGCCCATCCTGGGCGAGATCAGCAATACCGGCTCACTCAAGGCCGCCGACTATGTGGTGGACTGGCCTTCCAGCCGCTTCGCCCACGCCACCGTCTCGCTGCTGCGCCAGCTGGAGTAGCGCGGCGGCGAAGGTTCGGTGGTGGCACTGACCGCGCCCGAGCCCGGCGATGCCAAGAGCGTGATCGCGGTGGCGATGGCCCGCGCTGCGGCGCGCATGGGCAAAAAGACCATCATCATCGATTGCGATCCGGCGCACCGCACCGCCGCCGCGCTGGGCGCCGACGGCAGCGCCGGCCTGCTGGAAGTGCTGAGCGGCGCGGTGACGCTGAACGATGCGCTGGTGAAGGACCCACGCGGCCAGGCCTTCCTGCTGACGCTGAAGGCGCGGCCCACCAACGCCGCCACCATGTTCGCGTCACCCCAGATGGCGCGGCTGATTGATATCCTGCGCGATGCCTGTGATTTCGTGATCCTGGATTGCGGGCCCACGCTTTCGGGGCCCGATGCATCGCTGATCGCGCGCCACGCCGACGCCACGCTGCTGGTGTCGCGGCGCGACAAGCTGCAGGCGCGTTCGCTGGTCCATGCGACGCAGGCGTTGCAAAACGCCAGCGCGGCGCCGGTCGGACTGGTGCTGGCAAGTTAGCGAGCAGGAAGCGGTGCTGCGCCTTAGCGCGGCAATTGTGTACTTCCCATCAGGAATTCATCCACCGAGCGCGCGCACTGGCGGCCTTCGCGGATCGCCCATACGACGAGGGACTGGCCCCGGCGCATGTCGCCACAGGCAAAGACCTTGTCCTGGCTGCTCTTGTAGTCGGCGGTATTGGCCGCAACATTGCCGCGCGGATCCAGCGCCACGCCCGCCTGCTCCACCAGGCCAGCCTTGCGCGTGCCGACAAAGCCCATCGCCAGCAGCACCAGATCTGCCTTCAGGGTGAATTCGCTGCCCGGGACATCGACCATGTTCATCTTGCCACCATCGCCCAGCTTCCACTCGACGCGAACGCACTCAAGACCCGTGATCTTGCCGTTCTCGCCGACAGCACGCTTGGCCGAGACGGCCCAGTCACGGCCCGCACCCTCGTCATGCGACGAGGAGGTGCGCAGCTTCAGGGGCCAGTCGGGCCACACCAGCTGCTTGTTTTCCTTCGCCGGCGGCTTGGGCATGATTTCCAGCTGCGTCACCGATAGCGCGCCATGACGGTTGGAGGTGCCAATGCAGTCCGAGCCGGTATCGCCACCGCCGATCACCACGACATGCTTTCCCTTGGCGGTCAGCGTTCCGTTCGGGGCCGCCTTTTCCTCGGCATCACCCGCCACCCGCTTGTTCTGCTGGGTGAGGAAGTCCATCGCGAAATGGATGCCATCCAGTTCGCGGTTCTGCACGGCCAGGTCGCGCGGCGCTTCGGCGCCACCCGACATCACCAGCGCATCATAGTCGGTGAGAAGCTGCTGCACCGAGGTGCCGGCGCCAACCTCGACGCCCGGACGGAAGATCACGCCTTCGGCCTCCATCTGGCGCATGCGGCGGTCGATGGGATGCTTTTCCATCTTGAAATCGGGAATGCCGTAACGGAGCAGGCCGCCGATGCGGTCGCTCTTTTCGAACAGCGTCACCGAATGACCGGCGCGCGCCAGTTGCTGGGCGCAGGCCAGGCCCGCCGGGCCCGAACCCACCACCGCCACCGTCTTGCCGCTCTTACTGGGCGCCAGCACCGGCTGGATCCAGCCTTCTTCCCAGCCACGATCGACGATCTGGCATTCGATGGTCTTGATGGTGACCGGCGTGTCCTGGATGTTGAGCGTGCAACTGGACTCGCAAGGCGCGGGGCAAACGCGGCCGGTGAATTCCGGGAAGTTGTTGGTGGAGTGCAGCGTCTCGAGGGCACTGCGCCACTGGTCGCGATAGACCAGGTTGTTCCAGTCCGGGATCAGATTGTTGACCGGGCAGCCATTGTGACAGAAGGGAATGCCGCAATCCATGCAGCGCGCCGCCTGGCGGCCCACTTCCGCATAGGGCAGCGGATGGACGAATTCCTTGTAGTTGTGCAGGCGCGTGTCGGGCTTTTCATAGCCGCGATCCAGCCGGTCGATCTCGAGGAAGCCTGTGATTTTTCCCATGGTTCTTACTCAGCAGCGACGGCGGCGGTGCGCTCGCCCTTCATGTCGGTTAATGCCTTGGCGTAGTCCATCGGCATGACCTTCACGAACTTGGCCAGGCTGGCCTCGCAATTGTCGAGGATGTCCTTGGCGCGCGGGCTGCCGGTGTGCAGCAGGTGGCGCTCCACCAGGATGCGAATGCGTTCGGCGTCGAAGCGCAGCAGGTCGCCCATGCCGGGATCGGAGACATTGAGCGAACGCTGGCGCGGCAGCTCGGGGTCCTCGACGCCACAGAAGGGCGCAATGCGCTCGAGCTTGACCATCGCCATGTTGCAGCGTTTCTCGAAATCGCCGTCCGGGTCATAGACATAGGCCACGCCGCCCGACATGCCTGCCGCGAAGTTGCGGCCGGTCTTGCCCAGCACCAGCACGACGCCGCCGGTCATGTATTCGCAGCCATGATCGCCAGTGCCTTCCACCACGGCGATGGCGCCGGAGTTGCGCACGGCGAAACGTTCGCCCGCCACGCCCTGGAAATAGGCTTCGCCCGCGATGGCGCCGTACAGCACCGTGTTGCCGACAATGATGTTCTCGGACGGATCGCGCGACAGGCCGGTGGGCGGCTTCACGACGATGCGGCCGCCCGACAGGCCCTTGCCGACATAGTCGTTGCCGTCACCGATCAGTTCGACCGAAACGCCCCGCGACAGGAAGGCGCCGAAGCTCTGCCCGGCGGTGCCGGTAAAGGTGACATGGATGGTGTCTTCCGGCAGGCCGGCATGGCCGTGCTTCTTGGCGACTTCGCCCGACAGCATGGCGCCGACGGTGCGGTCCACGTTGCGGACGGAACGCTGCAGCCGCACCGGCTGGCCGTTTTCGATGCTGGGACGGGCGGCGGCGATCAGGTCATGGTCCAGCGCGGTTTCCAGGCCATGATTCTGGATTTCGCAATGCCGGATGGCGGCGCCGTCCTTGGGCTTGGCGTTGTAGAGCAGGCGCGACAGGTCGATGCCCTTGGCCTTCCAGTGCGAGACGGCCGTGGTTGTTTCCAGCATGTCCACCCGGCCGGTCATTTCGGCCACGGTGCGGAAGCCCAACTGCGCCATGATCTCGCGCAGTTCTTCGGCGACGAAGAAGAAATAGTTGATCACATGCTCGGGCTGGCCAGTGAAGCGCTTGCGCAGCACCGGGTCCTGGGTGGCGACGCCGACAGGGCAGGTGTTGAGATGGCACTTGCGCATCATGATGCAGCCCGCCGCGATCAGCGGCGCGGTGGCGAAGCCGAACTCGTCGGCGCCCAGCAGCGCCGCGATGGCGACATCGCGGCCGGTGCGCAGGCCACCATCGGCCTGCACCGCGACGCGGCCGCGCAAACCGTTGAGCACCAGCGTCTGCTGGGTTTCGGCCATGCCGATTTCCCAGGGGCTGCCGGCATGGGTCAGCGAGGTCAGCGGCGACGCGCCGGTGCCGCCTTCGTAACCGGAGATGGTGATGTGGTCGGCGCGGCACTTGGCGACGCCTGCCGCCACGGTACCGACACCCACTTCCGACACCAGCTTGACCGAGATGCGGGCGGCGCTGTTGACGCTCTTGAGGTCGCGGATCAGCTGCGCCAGGTCTTCGATGGAATAGATGTCGTGGTGCGGCGGCGGCGAGATCAGGCCCACGCCCGGCGTCGAGTGACGCACCTTGGCGATGTTCTTGTCGACCTTGTGGCCGGGCAACTGGCCGCCTTCGCCGGGCTTGGCGCCCTGGGCCATCTTGATCTGGATGTCGTCGGCGTTGACCAGGTATTCGGTGGTGACGCCGAAACGGCCCGAGGCAACCTGCTTGATCTTGGACCGCATCGTGTCGCCATTGGGCAGGGCCACGAAACGATCCGGCTCCTCGCCGCCCTCGCCCGTGTTGGAACGGCCGCCGATGCGGTTCATGGCGATGGCCAGCGTGGTGTGCGCCTCGCGGCTGATCGAGCCGAAGCTCATCGCGCCGGTGGCGAAGCGCTTGACGATATCGCTGGCAGCCTCGACCTCGTCCAGCGGCACGCCTTCGCTGGCCCTAAACTTCATCAGGCCGCGAATGGTGAGCAGGCGCTCGGACTGTTCGTTGATGGTCTTGGCGAAAAGCTGGTACTCTGCCGGGTTCTTGCCGCGCACCGCATGCTGCAGGCGGGAAACCGAATCCGGCGTCCAGGCATGCTCTTCGCCGCGCAGGCGGAAGGCATAGTCGCCGCCGACATCCAGCGCATTCTGGTAGATCGGGTTGGTGCCATAGGCGTCGCGATGGCGGCGCACGGCTTCCAACGCCAGCTCGGCCAGGCCGATGCCTTCAATGGTGGTGGCAGTACCGGTGAAGTATTTCACGATGAATTCGGAGGACAGGCCGACAGCGTCGAAGATCTGCGCGCCGCAATAGGACTGGTAGGCCGAGATGCCCATCTTGGACATCACCTTCAGGATGCCCTTGCCCACCGCCTTGATGTAGTTCTTCTGCACTTCATTGCGCTTGAGGGCCAGATTCTGGCTCTGGCGAATCTGCTCGAGCGTCTCAAAGGCGAGATACGGATTGACCGCTTCGGCGCCATAGCCGGCCAGCACGCAGAAATGATGCACTTCGCGGGCTTCGCCGGTTTCCACGACCAGCCCGGTCTGCATGCGCAGACCCTGGCGCACCAGGTGATGATGGATGGCCGCCGTCGCCAGCGCGGCGGGAATGGCGATGCGGTCCGGCGACACGGCCCGGTCCGACAGGATCAGGATGTTGTTGTCCGCCAGCACGGCGTCGGTGGCGTTGAGGCAGATGCGCACCATCGCATTGGAGAGGCCGTCGGCACCTTCAGACGCCGGCCAGGTGCAATCGATGGTGGCGGTGCGGAAAGCGCCATCCACCAGTTCGGAAATGGAGCGGATCTTCTCGACATCGCTGTTCGTCAGCACCGGCTGTGAAACTTCCAGCCGCTTGTGCGCGCCCGCCTCGCCCAAACCCAAAAGATTGGGACGCGGCCCGATCATCGACACCAGGCTCATCACCAGTTCCTCGCGGATCGGATCGATCGGCGGATTGGTGACCTGGGCGAAATTCTGCTTGAAGTAGTTGTAGAGCAGCTTCGGCTTGCTGGAGAGCACGGCCAGCGGCGTGTCGGTGCCCATCGAACCCAGCGGTTCATCGGCCAGGCGCGCCATCGGCTCCAGGAAGAAGGACAGGTCTTCCTGGGTGTAGCCGAAGGCCTGCTGGCGATCGAGCAACAGCGACGGATCGTTGGCGGCGGGACGGCGATCGTCCGGCAGCTCGGGCAGTTCCTCCAGCTTGAACTGGGTGGCCTTCAGCCAATCCTCATAGGGCTCGGCGTTGGCGAACTTGGCCTTGATCTCTTCGTCCTGGACGATGCGGCCTTCCTCGAAGTCGATCAGCAGCATCTTGCCGGGCTGCAGGCGCCACTTCTTGATGATCTTTTCTTCGGCCACCGGGATGACGCCGGATTCGGACGCCAGGATGATGAGGTCGTCATTGGTGACGATGTAGCGGGCGGGACGCAGGCCATTGCGGTCCAGCGTGGCGCCGATCTGGCGGCCATCGGTGAAGGCGATGGCCGCAGGGCCATCCCACGGCTCCATCAGTGCGGCATGGTATTCGTAGAAAGCCTTGCGCTTTGCATCCATCATCTTGTTGCCGGCCCAGGCTTCGGGGATCAGCATCATGACGGCATGCGCCAGCGGATAGCCGCCGGCCACCAGCAGTTCGAGCGCATTGTCGAGGCTGGCGGTGTCGGACTGGCCGTGCGCGATCAGCGGCCACATCTTGTCGAGGTCGGGGCCCAGCAGGTCCGACTGCAGGCTGCGGCGGCGCGCATTCATCCAGTTGACGTTGCCGCGCACCGTGTTGATTTCGCCATTGTGGGCGATGAAGCGGTAGGGATGCGCCAGCTTCCAGGACGGGAAGGTGTTGGTGGAGAAACGCTGATGCACCAGCGCCACCGCCGAAACGCACAGCGGATCCTGCAGGTCGCGATAGAAGTGGCCCACGTCATGCGCCAGCAACAGGCCCTTATAAACGAGAGTGCGGCTGGAGAGGCTGGGCATGTAGAGGTCGTTGATCGCCGGCAGCTTGTGCTTGGCGGCGAGCTCGGCCAGCGGATTCTGGGTCTGCTTGCGGATGGTGAGCAGCTTGCGCTCGAACGCATCCTGGTCGCGGGTGTGCGGACCCTTGGCGATGATCGCCTGGCGGATCAGCGGCATGCCGTCCAGCACGGTCTGGCCCAACCCGGCGGGATCGGTCGGCACATCGCGCCAGCCCAGCAGCTTCTGGCCCTCGACGCGGATGAAATGCTCGAACTGCTTAACCACGATCTCGCGGGCCTTGGGCTCGCGCGGCAGGAAGCACATGGCGATGCCATAATCGCCCGGCGGCGGCAGGGGCACGCCGGTCGCGTCCGCCCATTGGCGGAACAGGGGGTCGGGAACCTGGATCAGGATGCCGGCGCCGTCGCCCACCAGCGGGTCCGCGCCCACGGCACCACGATGGTCGAGATTGATCAGGAGCTGGAGCCCCTGGCCGACAATGGTGTGGGACTTCGCGCCCTTGATGTTGGCGACAAAACCGACGCCACAGGCGTCATGCTCGTTGCGAGGGTCATAAAGACCCTGTTTCGGCGGCAGGCTCATACTAAACCCCAAAAGTGCCTATCGCGGGCATGAATACCCGTCCCGCCCCCTAAGCTGAGGGAAGGCACAGGGAATTTGCCCGCTTCTTATTAGATTTACGCGCTATGTCACCATGCCGCCATTTGCGGCGCAACATGACAGATGTGCGTGGCCTGCGATCCTTTGGCATGTTGCGAGCCAATCGCAGAAATGACGCGGGTCTGAATTTCTATAAATATCAAGCATAATCATGAACTTAATTATGTTTTACGGCTTGCCCCAAGACGGGCGCCCGCTGGGCGCGGCGACCCGGCGCACCGGGGGCCCACCGAAGCGAGCCGCAGGGCTTCTCCACAAGCCTGGATGACGGCGCGACGACATGGCCACACCATGCGAGCCGCCTCACGTTATAAGGGTCGAAGCAGCATCACGCGCAGGGCATCGTGGCGGTCTATAATTGTTCGAAGTGTCCGGGTTATTGCTGCTCCTACCCGGTGATCCCCCTCAAGAAGCGCGATGTGGAGCGGCTGGCCGATCATTTCGGCCTGTCCTTCAAGGACGCGCGCAAGAAGTTCACCAAGGTCGAGGGCGACGAGCCCTATGCCATGCGCCGCAAGGACGATGAGCATTTCGGCCGCATCTGCCGCTTCTTCGATACGGAAAAGCGCGGCTGCACCATTTACACGGCGCGCCCGACCATCTGCCGCGAATATCCCGGCGGCAGAACCTGCGGCTATTTCGACTTCCTGCTCTCCGAACGCAGCTCGCAGGACGATCCCGACCACGTTGCCTCGACCTGGAATAAATAGGCCGCGTCAGCATCGCCGCAGCGCGACCATTTGGACCGCACTGCACCTTTCGTTGCTGCACTGCACACAGGCAATTACCTTTTCTGAAACCGATTTTTTTGCTCTAACAGGCCCCACGCACGAAGGGGATCTGCGAGAGCAACCGTGACCTACGGCGCCGAGTGATCGGTCCGGAAGATCGTTTGCACCCGCGCAACGGAAATTCCCGAACAACAGAAGCATCACCGGACACAACCAGGTGATGTGGGGAAACGCGGCGCCATCCGGCGCCGCCAATGGAGAGGCGAGATGTTCCAACAATTACTGACACCCATCGGCGGCAGCCTGCCGCTGTCGTTCCTGGTGGCGTCCATTCCGGTCATCGTGGTGCTGGTGATGCTGGGTGTGCTGCGCCGCCCGGCATGGCAATCCTCCATCGCGGGCCTGGCCAGCGCCCTGATCATCGCCATTGCCTTCTGGCAGATGCCGGCGGGCATGGCGCTCAACGCCACCGCTGCGGGTGTCGCCTTCGCGCTGTGGCCGATCATGTGGATCGTGTTCGCCGCTCTCATTCTCTACAATATCGCCCTGCTGTCGGGCCGCTTCGATGCCTTCCGTCGCTGGGTGCTGGCCAACCTGCCCAACGACAAGCGCATCGTCCTCATCGTGCTGGGCTATGGCTTCGGCTCGCTGCTGGAAGGCGTGTCGGGCTTCGGCGCGCCGGTGGCGATCACCGCCTCGCTGCTGATCATGCTGGGCTTCAAGTCGCTGGACGCCGTCGTCTATGCCTTGATCTTCAACACCGCGCCGGTGGCCTTTGGCTCGCTGGGCATCCCGATCACCACCCTGGCCGGCGTCACGGGCCTTCCCGCCCAGACGCTGGGCTCGATGGTCGGCCGCCAGCTGCCCTTCTTCGCCATGCTGCTGCCCTTCTATGTCATCGCGATGTATGGCGGCCTGAAGTCGGTGCGCGAGATCTTCCCGGTCATCTTTGTCGCCGGCTTCTCCTTCGCGCTGGGCCAGTTCGTCGCCTCCAACTACACCTACGAACTGACAGACGTGATCTCGGCGGGCTCCTCGCTGATCTGCACCGTGCTGTTCCTCAAGGTCTGGAAGCCGGCCTACAATGCCGAGTATGCGCTGGTCGTCCCGGCCGAGGATCCCAACTCGCCGCACCGTAACGTTCCGCTGTGGCAGGGCTGGCTGCCCTGGCTGATCATGTGCGCCGTGGTTCTGGTCTGGACCCACTACGCCATCGCCACAAAGTTCGCCCAGCCGATCCAGTGGCCGGGCCTGCACAACCAGGTCTTCATCACCCTGTATGAGAAGCCCTATGCGGCGATCTGGAATTTCCAGCCCTTCGCCACCGGCACCGCCATCCTGGTGACGGCGATCATCACGGCCATCGCCGTGGGCCTCAGCATCAGCAACTTCTTCCAGGCCGTGAGCACGGCCTTCAAGCAGATCCTGCTGCCGTCGCTGACCGTCGCCACCATCGTGGGCTTGGCCTACCTGATGAACTATTCGGGCCTGACCTACACGCTGGGCCTGGGCGTCGCCGCTTCGGGCGTCCTGTTCCCGCTGCTGTCGGCCTTCCTGGGCTGGCTGGCAGTGTTCCTGTCGGGCAGCGACTCCTCGGGCAACGCCCTGTTCGGCAACCTGCAGGTTGTCGCGGCCAACAAGCTGGGCCTCGACCCGGTTCTGATGGCGGCGACCAACTCGTCGGGCGGCGTCTTCGCCAAGATGATCTCGCCGCAGAACATCGCGACGGGCGTGGCGGTTTCCGACCTCAAGGGTCAGGAATCGCTGATCTTCCGCCGCACCTTCATCCACTCGATCGTCTTCACGGTGATCCTGGGTATCATCGTGTTCCTCCAGCAGCATGTCTGGCCCTGGATGATCCCGCCCCACTAGGTGGCGGCAAGCGACAAGCCATGCAGAAAGGCCGGGAGCAGTCCCGGCCTTTTTCATTTTGACCCTGCCGGAGCGCGGCTCTAGGCTTGGGCCTCTCCTTGGGAATAGAAGAAAATATGTCGGATCGCATTTCTGTCCACGGCCTGCAGGTCGCCCGCGCGCTGCACGATTTCATCGCGGCCGAAGCCCTGCCCGGCACCGGCATCGCCGCCGACGCCTTCTGGTCGGGCTTTGCCGCCCTGGCCCACCGCCTGGCGCCACAGAACAAGGCGTTGCTGGCGGAACGCGACCGGCTGCAAACCGCGATCGACGACTGGCACAAGGCCCACCGGGGCAAGCCGCACGACGCCGCCGCGTATCGCGCTTTCCTGGAGAGCATCGGCTACTTGGTGCCCGAAGGCGCCGACTTCCAGATCACCACCCAGAATGTCGATCCGGAAATCGCCACCGTGGCGGGGCCGCAGCTGGTGGTGCCGCTGACCAATGCCCGCTTCGCCCTGAACGCCGCCAATGCGCGCTGGGGCAGCCTGTATGATGCGCTCTATGGCACCGACGCGATTGCGCAGGACGGCGATCTGGCAGCGGGCAAGAGTTATAACGAGAAGCGCGGCCAGGCCGCGATCGCCTTCGCGCGCGATGCGCTGGACCAGGCGGCGCCGCTGGCGGCCGGATCGTGGAAGGACGCCAGCGGTTTTTCGGTGAAAAATGGCGCGCTGACGCCGTCATTGAAGAACCCGTCCCAGTTCAAGGGCCATACCGGCGACGCTGCCGCGCCGGCGCTGGTGCTGCTGGAGCAAAACGGCCTGCACCTCGAAGTGCATTTCGACGCATCCACGCCGATCGGCAAAAGCGACAAGGCGGGCATCAGCGATGTGGTGCTGGAAAGCGCCATCACCACCATCATGGACTGCGAAGACTCCATCGCCGCCGTGGATGCCGAGGACAAGGTGGTGGCCTATCGCAACTGGCTGGGCCTGATGAACGGTTCGCTCACCGCCAGCTTCGACAAGGGCGGCAAGACCATGACCCGCGCCCTCGCCCCGGACCGCGTCTATACCGGCGCGGACGGATCGGCGCTGACGCTGCCAGGCCGCAGCCTGCTTTTCATCCGCAATGTCGGTCACTTGATGACCAACGACGCCATCCTGCTGCAGGACGGCAGCGAGATCCCCGAAGGCATCCTGGACGGCGTGGTCACCAGCCTGGTGTCGCTGCACGACCTCAAGCACACCGGCAAGCTTTCCAACAGCCGCAAGGGTTCGATCTACATCGTCAAGCCCAAGATGCATGGCCCTGCGGAAGTCGCGTTCGCCAACACGCTGTTCGACGCGGTGGAAGACCTGCTTGCTCTGCCGCGCCACACCATGAAGATCGGCGTGATGGACGAGGAACGCCGGACCTCTGCCAACCTCAAGGAAGTGATCCGGTCGGTACAGGACCGCATCGTCTTCATCAATACAGGCTTCCTCGACCGCACCGGCGACGAGATGCACACCTCGATGCAGGCCGGCCCGATGGTGCCCAAGGGCGAAATGAAGACCAGCGCCTGGCTGCTCGCCTATGAGAACCAGAATGTCGAAATCGGCCTCAGCTGCGGCCTGCCGGGCAAGGCGCAGATCGGCAAGGGCATGTGGGCAATGCCGGACAGGATGGCCGACATGCTGAAGGCCAAGATCGGCCATCCGCAGTCGGGCGCAAGCTGCGCCTGGGTGCCGTCACCCACGGCGGCAACCCTGCACGCGCTGCACTACCACCAGGTCAGCGTCGCCGTGAAGCAACAGGAGCTTAAGTCGCGCCCGCGCGCCAAGCTGTCGGACATCCTCACCATCCCGGTGGCCGACCGCCCCAACTGGCAGGCCGACGCGGTGCAGAAGGAGCTGGACAACAACGCGCAAGGCATCCTGGGTTATGTCGTGCGCTGGGTCGACCAGGGCGTCGGCTGCTCCAAGGTGCCGGACATCAACAATGTCGGCCTGATGGAAGACCGCGCCACGCTGCGCATCTCTTCGCAGCACATCGCCAACTGGCTGGAGCATGGCATCACCAATACGGCGCAGGTGACCGAAACCCTGAAGCGCATGGCGGCGGTGGTGGACCAGCAGAATGCCGGCGATCCGCTCTACCAGCCGATGGCGCCTGCGTTTGACGGCATCGCCTTCAAGGCCGCCAGCGACCTGGTGTTCAAGGGCAAAGAACAGCCTTCGGGCTATACCGAGCCGCTGCTGCACAAGGCGCGGCGGGAACTGAAGGGCGACTGATCGCCGTCATGGCCAAAGAAAAAGCCCGCGCATTGCTGCGCGGGCTTTTTTGTGTCTGCGGCTTCGATCAGGCCGCGGCGGCGAGCGCCTTCAGAATCGCGTCAGTCATCGCCGTGGTGCCGACCAGGTTCATGCCCGGCTGCATGATGTCGCCGGTGCGGAAACCCTGCGCCAGCACCGTGTCCACCGCCTTTTCCAGCCGCGCCGCTTCGTCCTTCAGGCCGAAGGAATAGCGCAGGCACATGGCAAAAGAGAGGATGGACGCGATGGGATTAGCAACGCCCTTGCCAGCAATGTCCGGCGCCGAACCGTGAATCGGTTCATAGAGCGCCGACGGCAGGCCATTGGCCTGTTTGTCGCCCAAGGATGCGGACGGCAGCATGCCGATGGAGCCGGTGAGCTGCGCCGCCTCGTCCGACAGGACGTCGCCGAACAGATTGTCGGTCACCAGCACGTCGAACTGCTTGGGATTGCGCACCAGCTGCATCGCGGCATTGTCGGCCAGGATGTGATGCAGTTCCACGTCGCTATATTCGCGCTTGTGCAGATCGGTGACGACCTCCTTCCACAGCACGCCAGTGACCATCACGTTGGACTTTTCGGCGCTGTGCACCTTGTTGCCGCGCAGACGCGCCATGTCGAAGGCGACGCGGCAGACCCGCTCGATCTCGCTGGTGGTATAGACGCCGCTATCGACGGCGCGCTTCTGGCCGTCGGCCAAGGTGGTGGTTTCCTTGGGTTCGCCGAAATAAACGCCACCCATGAGTTCGCGCACGATCAGGATGTCGAGCCCGGCCACGATTTCCGGCTTCAGGGTTGAAGCATCCTTGAGAGCGTCGAAACACAAAGCGGGGCGCAGGTTGGCGTAGACGCCCATGTCCTTGCGCAGGCGCAACAGGCCGCGTTCGGCGCGCTGTGCGAAGGGCAGGCCATCCCACTTGGGACCACCCACCGAACCCATCAGGACGGCGTCGACGGCAAGGGCCTTTACGAAGGTCTCGTCGGGATCGGGCCGGCCGGTGGCATCAATCGCGGCGCCGCCCAGCAGGGCTTCCTCGGTCTGGTAAGGAAGGCCCTTGTGACCATACCAGCCGACCACCCGCATGGTGGCGTCCAGCACTTCCGGGCCGATACCGTCACCCGGCACCAGGAGCAGCTTGTATTCGTTCATCGTGCTTTCTTCCGCATCATTTTACGGTCGCTCCGGCTCTCGCCTGCGCCCCTACCGTCACCCGGCACCAGGAGCAGCTTGTATTCGTTCACGATGGAATCTCGAACTCAGACCCAGGGGGCCTGGGCTTTGTGGTTCTTCTCGTAAGCCGAGATCTTGTCTTCGTCGCGCAGGGTCAGGCCGATATCGTCCCAGCCATTGAGCAGGCACTGGCGGCGGAAGGCATCGACCTCGAACTTGATCATGCCGCCATCGGGGCCGCGAATTTCCTGCGCTTCCAGGTCGATGGTGACGACGGCATTGGCGCCGCGCTCGGCGTCGTCCATCAGCTTGTCGACCATTTCCTGCGGCAGCTTGATCGGCAGGATGCCGTTCTTGAAACAGTTGTTGTAGAAAATATCGGCGAAGCTGGGCGCAATGACGCAGCGGATGCCGAAATCCAGCAGCGCCCAGGGCGCATGCTCGCGGCTGGAGCCGCAGCCGAAATTGTCGCCCGTCACCAGGATCTGCGCCTTGCGATAGGCCGGCTTGTTCAGCACGAAATCGGCAATCTCGCTGCCATCCTTGGCATAGCGCATCTCGTCGAACAGGGCCTTGCCCAGCCCGGTGCGGTGGATGGTCTTCAGGAATTGCTTGGGAATGATCATGTCGGTGTCGACATTGATCATCGGGAGGGGGGCGGCGACGCCCTCGAGCTTGTTGAATTTGTCCATGGCGGCGGGACCATAATGGCTAAGCCCCGGCGAATCCACCGGCTTTTGAGCACGGCAGGGGCAGCGAAAATGTCAGGCCCGGCAAGGGCTTGGAACGAGATGGGCCCGCCGGGAACGGCGCGGACGCACTAACCGGGCGCGAAACCAAGATGCTTCAGCAACGGCCCGGTATCGGGGTCGCGGCCATAAAAGGCGCGGTACATCGGCGCCAGCTCCAGGGTGTTGCCGCGCGACAGGATCAGGTCGCGGAAACGCTGGCCATTCGCACGCGTCAGCCCGCCATTCTTCTCGAACCAGTCATAGGCGGCGTTGTCCAGCATCTGGGTCCAGATATAGGCGTAATAGGCGGCGGAATAACCATTGCCCCAGATGTGCAGGAAATAGCTCGACCGGTAGCGTGGCGGGATAAACTCCGCCGCCAGCCCCATCTCCTTGAGGGTGCGCGCCTCGAAGGCATCAACATCCTGGCGCGGATCGCCCGCCTTCAGCGCGTGCCAGCTCATGTCCAGCCTGGCTGCCGCCAGCAATTCACCGAAGGCATAGCCCTGGTTGAAGGCGGCGGCGCGCTTGATGCGGTCCGCCAGTGCCTGCGGCATGGGCGCACCGGTCTTGTTGTGCCGGGCATAATTCTTCAGCACCTCAGGCTGCAATGCCCAGTGCTCGTTGAACTGGGACGGAAACTCGACAAAGTCCCGCGCCACTGCCGTGCCCGACAGCGACGGATATTGCTGGTCGGCGAACAGGCCATGCAGCGCATGGCCGAATTCATGGAACATGGTGATGACATCGTCCGACGTCAGCAGCGCCGGTTGTCCTGCTGCAGGCTTGGTGAAGTTGGAGACGTTGAAGATCACGGGGCTGAGGCCGAACAGTTTCGACTGGTCCACCAGCGTGCTCATCCAGGCGCCGCCCGACTTGTTGTCGCGCTTGAAGAAGTCGAAATACATCAGGCCAAGATGGCGGCCATCCTTGTCGCGCACTTCATAGACCTGCACATCGGGCTGCCAGACCGGGAAGTCGGTGCGCTTGTGAAAGGTAATGCCGTACAGCCCGTTGGCCGCATAGAAGACGCCGTCATTGAGAACGCGGTTGAGCTCGAAATAGGGCCGCAACTGGCTTTCATCCAGATCGTATTGCGCCTTGCGCAGACGCTCGGCGTAGAAATCCCAGTCCCAGGGCCGCAGCTGGAAACCACCGCTGGCCTTGTCGATCTGGCCCTGCAGCACGCCCGCCTCGCGGCGGCCCGCCGCTGCCGTCACCGGCCCCAACTGTTGCAGGAAGGCCTGTACCGTGCCGGAATTCTTCGCCATCTGGTCATAGAGCTTGTAGTCGGCCCAGCTCGCATAACCCAGCAGCGCCGCCTTCTGCGCCCGCAATTGCGCCAGTTCCGAGATACCGGCGCGGGTGTCGTTGGCGTCGCCCTTCTCGGCACTGTTCCACTTGGCCTCGAACAGACGCTGGCGGACGGCGCGGTCGGTGAGCTGTGGCAACAGCGGCTGCTGCGTCGTGTTCTGCAGAGGAATGACAAATTTTTCCGAAAGCTTGCGGTCGGCAGCGTCCTTGGCCGCCGTGGCGATGGCGTCGTCGGAGAGGCCCGCAAGCTGCGCCTTGTCGTCCACCACCAGCGCCGCCGCCTTGGTCGCAGCCAGCAGCTTGTGCTCGAAGCTGGTTTCCAGGGTGGAGATGCGCTGGTTGAGATCGCGCATCTTGGTCTTGGCATCCTCGGGAAGTTGCGCGCCCGCATGGATGAACTCGCGGTGCGTGACTTCCAGCAACTGGCGCGATTCAGCGTCCAGCGTCAGCGCATCGCGCTGCGCGTAAAGCGCCTGCACACGCGCGAACAGCCTGGCGTCCAGGTAGATGGCGTCGCGATGCGCCGCCAGTTTCGGCGCGGTGTCGGCTTCCACCTTTTGCAGCGTGTCGTTGGTATTGGCCTGCGCCAGGTGGAAGAAGACGCTGGCGACGCGGCTCAGCATCTGACCCGAGCGTTCCATCGCCACCAGCGTGTTGTCGAAGGTCGGCGCCGCCGGATCACCCGCAATAGCGTCGATCTCGGCGCGCTGGCGGCGCATACCCTCGGCCAGGGCAGGCGCAAAATCGCCATCCTTGATCTTGTCGAATTGCGGCGCCTGGTAAGGCAGCGGACTGGGCTCGGAGAAAGCAATCGCTGGCGGCGTGATCCGGTGCGCTGGCAGGCTGGCGGCATAGATGGCGGCGACGCCGATACCGGTCAGCAGGATGGCAGGCATTACGCGATGCAGCGGCGACATTCGTCCCTCCGGGAAAGGTGGACGATGCTAGCCGATTATTTTCCCTTGGCGAACTCCTGGGCCGCGAAGGCAATAAAATGCGACCAGTTGGGTGTCGCGACATGGCCATAGGGATGCTGGCGGAAGGCGACGCTGCCCGATGCCAGCGCCGTTTCCATCGGCGGCATGGTCGCGGTGGGCAGGCCCTTCCTGCCATGGAATTCCCAGGCTGGGCTGGCCGCCGCAGCCGCCATGAACATGCCCTTGGCGTCCTGCCAGGCATCGCCCGGGATCATGCCCGGTTCCATGATCAGGCCGCCGCCGCCGATGAAGACGCTACGCGGCGCGGCCAGGGCGATGAATTCATGCGCATCAACCGGCAGTTCGTCGATGGTGTGACCGGCGGCGCAGTATTTCAGGAAGTTGCCCGCCATCCAGTGAAACTCGTTCGGGGCACAGAGATTCTCCGACAGCTCGCCATAGTTGCGGCGATAGAGATTGGCCCCGCCCGCGCCCGAGGACGAAATGAACCCGATGGCGAAGCGCGGATCGTCCACCAGCGCGATCAGCGCCGCCTTGCCGCCGCGCGAATGGCCGAAGACGCCGACCTTGCCACCATCGACATCGCGGTCGGTGACGAGATAATCCATGGCGCGGCTTTGCGCCCAGGCCCAGGCGCGCAGCACGCCCCAGTCATCCAGCTTGCGTGGGCCACCCTTGTTGACCAGGCCAATGATGCCACTGGTCAGGCCGGCGGCGTTGTCGGCCTGCACCTGGTTGGCATTGACCGAGACGAAGCCCCAACCCTTTTCCAGCAACTGCTTCGCGGACGAATCCGTGGGCGGCCCGGCCAGGCGTGGATTGGGCGCGCCGCGTCCCGGCAGCGGCGCCGCACCCGGCGCGGGTGGCGGCGGCAGCGCCCCGCCGCCGATGATCACCGGCACGCGGCGACCCTTGGCCGAAGCCGGCGTCACCACATCGACCTTGATCGCGATGCTGATCGCCGGATAGGCGGCATTGTCCACCGTGCCGGTGACATGCTTGGCCACCACCGCGATGCCTTCGACGGTGAGGCTCTCGGTGCTGTCCACCCTCCAGGTCACTTTGGGGATGACCGCAGGAAACTTGCCGTACACTTCGCTGTCGAACATCTGCTTGATCTCGACGCGGCGGCGATTCCAGTCAGCGCGGGTTTTCACCGACTTGCCGTTCTTGAAGGCCAGCAGGTCAGGCAGCGGATAAGGATTGGCCAGCCGCTCTTCATAGTTGGTGAAGTTCGGGCCCGTCGGGTTCACCGCATTCTTGGGCGGGCGCAGCGCATTGAGCTGCAGCAAGCCCATCTCGCGCATCAGCTCCCTGGTCGAAGCATCGAGAACAGCCTGCGCTTCGGGCGAGCGCGGCCGCGCCAGCGCATCGCTGGGAATGAGCGGCGTGACCATCTGCGCCGTTGCTGCGGTCGTGGCCGCCGCGAGCATCAGCGCGCAGGCCAGGCGGGTGGTCGTTTTCATGCCGGTTCTCCCTCAGGCGCGGTTGCTTGTGAACCGCTTGCCACCATCAAAGGAGATTCCACGCAGGCCCGCAACAGCGCAGCCTGCAACGACACGACACCGCAGCGTGGCAAGAGCATAAGGCGATTGATGCAAAGGATTAAGGGCCGCCAAAGAAAAGGCCCCGCCATCGCCGGCAGGGCCTGGTCTGTGTCGTGGCGGAGCGGCTAGTCGCCGCCGCCGCGCCCCGCATTCGCGGTGTTGCCCAGGTTGGGGCCCAGCGCGCCATAGGCCGCAAGTCGCACCGACGGACCGGACGGCCCGACGGCATACATCTGGTGCCACATGTCAGGCTGGGCGTAGAGCACATCGCCTTCGTTCGCGAGGAAGGTGCCCTGATTCTCGAAATTGCCCTGGATCTGGCCGGCCTGGACGATCCACCACTCAGCCGGACCCTTGTGCAGGTGACCGAAGGTCGTGCCCTTGGTGTCGATTGGCGCCGGCGCCGCAGCGGGGGCGTTGCCGCGTCCGCCCGCCTCGCACTTGTTGTCGGCCGGGTTAAACCAGCCGAGCAGCGGCTGAAACTGGATGTGATCGACCCGCACCTTGACGCCCATCGGCTGGCACGCCGCGATGGCGTCGAACAGGTTCCAGTGCGGCAACTGGCCGGCCGGATAAGCCTGCGGAGTGTTGTTCCAGGAAACCTGGATGACCTGGCCGCCTCCGGTTGCCCTGGGCGCCGGTTCAGACGACGGATAGAGCGTCTGGTAGTCGAGATTGTGGGTCACGACGAACAGGGCGTCTTCGTTACCCGCTACTTCGTAGGAATAGACCGTGTGGGCCGGCACCAGCACGATCGAACCGCGCTTGGCAGTGAAGGGCTGCTGGCCTTCGATCTGGAAATTGATCAGGCCGCCCGTGACCACGATGGACATCGGCGTGTTGGGATGAATGCGGGGGTTGAACTTGGTGCCGGGCGCGGCCGACTGGTAGGTCACGTCCTGGTAGAGGTCCTTGATGATCGGCGTCGACCAGTTGTGCTGGCCGGCATGCATCGCCTTGAGGTCCGACAGTTTCCACAGCGGGCGCATCGGCCCTTTGTAGGCCATGCCGCCAGCGGGAAGCTTCTCGACCCACCAGGTCTTGGCCGGACCACCAGCGCCGCGGCCACCGCCGCCGCCACGCCCGGCACCACGACCGGCTTCCGCCGCCGGGGCCTGTGCCTGTGCCTGCGCCTGTGACATGGCGTCCGTGAGCGGCACGGCCAGCGCCATCACGCCAAGCGCGAGCGCGGTCATCCTTGATTTTCTCGAGAAGATTTTTGCTTGCATGGGCCCCAGCCTCCGTTGCGCTTTGAATGAGGGTGATTTCCATCGCCAGCGCACGTTGCTGTCAAACGCGCGCGCTCATGCAGCGAATGTGCGCTGCAACACGCCGTCGAAGCTTTTGCCGCCGGAACCAGCGGCGGTTTTGCGCACGCCAGCAGGAAATCCTATTCGCCGTCGCCGCCGCCGCGACCACCGCGGCCCGCAGGCGCAGGCCAGGGACGGGTGTTGGTGGTGATGGACCAGCGCGTGATGCCCTGCGGCCGGACCGAGGCCGTATAGATATTGCCATCACGATCGGCGGTGACGCCTTCGGGGCTGAGCGTGCCCGGGCCCGACCAGGGGGCGGCGTTGCCCAGCGGATCGGGAATGAAGGCGGTGACGATTCCGGTGCGGGCGCTGCCGATATGGGTGCCCTTCACGAAGCCGCTGGCCAGGCTGGTCTGCGAGTCGGCGACATAGAGAATGTCGTTCCTGTCGATGTACAGACCGGTCGGCTTGCCGAAATGCGGCCACACCGCCAGGCGCTTGCCTTCCTGGTCGAAGATGTCGATCTGGTTGTTGGCACGGTTGGCGACGAAGATGCGGCCCTGGGTGTCGATCTCGATCGAATGGCTGCAGTCGATCTGGCGCGCATAGCTGGGATGGCAGCTATCCCATGCCTTCAGGAACTTGCCGGTCCTGTCATACTTGACGATGCGGCTGTTGGTGGGCGGCGAGTCGTGGGAGTCGGCGACATAGATGTTGCCTTGGCGGTCGGTGACGACGTCAGAGGGCTGGCTCAGATGCGCTTCGTCATTGCCATAGATGCCCGGGGTCCCCAGGCGCAGCAGCAGGCGGCCGGTGGGGCTGAACTTCAGCACCTGCGCGCCAGCAGCAATGGCAGGCTTGGGCGGCGTCGCGCCGCCGGCCGTCGCCATCACGTTCGACACGGTATCGGTGACCCACACATTATTGTCGGCATCGATCCACAGGCCATGCGGATAGCTGATCAGGCCTTTGCCGAACGTCGTCACGACCTTGCCGTCGGGACCGAACTTGATGATGGGATCGACATCGGGCGAGGCCCAGCAATTGCCGGTGCCGCCGCAACGTTCCGCCACCCAGATCGAGCGGCCGTCATTGTCGACCATGATGCCGCTGATGCCGCCCAGGAAGCGGCCCTTGGGCATGGTGTACCAGGTCTGGTTGGGGACGTAGGGATTGGGCAGCTGCTTGTCGAAATCCGACCGGCGCGAAATGTTGTAGTTGGGCGCAGGCTGCGAACCGCGCGCGGCAGCGCCACGGCTCTGGCGATTCAGGATTTCCTGCGGTGTCAGCGCCGGCATATCCGGCGGCGGCGGCTGCGGTGTGGTGGCCACGATGTCCACCTGCGGCGCGGCGCCACCGGCGCGCTGGGCGAAGCTGGCGGCGAACGGAATGGTCAGTGCGACGGCCGTGGTGGCGAGCAGCACTTTTGCAGTACGGCGGAATGTCGACATGCGAACTCCCTGGTTTGTTGCCCGTCAGCCAGCCGGCTCCCTGCGGGAACGGCGTACTGCAAGCTTCCTCTCGATGCCCTCTGGACCGGGCGGCGGCCGGTCATGACCGGCTCTTTATCTGTCCAAGTGTTAGATGTGCCCTTGGACGCCGCAAAATGCTGCAGCGCCCAATCCCTGTAATGCCTCTCAGACCTTGAGTGGCAACGCATGCTTGGTTTTAAGGGATGATGATTGACGCCCACGCGGGCCGCTATCGCGGCCCTCCGTGGCGCTCAGTTTCTCTAAACGCGCTTCGCTCACCAAGAAAAACTGGCGCATCCGAAAGGGTGAGTCGCGATCGCCGTCAGGCGAGGCAGCATCCGATAGGATGTTGCCAGCGGCGAACGCCCGGAGCGGCAGCGAAGGGCCGGAAATCCGTCAAACGCGAAATCGGCAGGAGATAAATGGCGCACCCGAAAGGATTCGAACCTCTGACCCCCAGATTCGTAGTCTGGTGCTCTATCCAGCTGAGCTACGGGTGCGTTTTGAGCGCGCGAACCTATGGGGGCGGCTCACCAAACGCAAGTCAAAGGAATGCCTGAATATGCCGCTCCGCGCTCCGGTGGGGGCAAAAGCGGCCATCGGCGGCAGCCGAACGGCAAGTCCCGGCCATTTCATGAGAATTTGGCGGTGAATCTCTGGGGAAGCGGCATTGTGGTCCCTTGTCCCGCCCCCCTGCCCTCGTTAAGACTTAAAAGCCGATGACTGCGCGCCTCCTTGGCGCGAAGTCCGGATGGGTTTGGGCGCTTATGGCCGCGATACCGTCAAAGGTACGGGGCATGGGGCAAGCGCCGGGGCAGCGGAGAGCAGTAATGAGGGGATTTCCAGCTAAGCTAAGGCTCCGTCCGGGGCTTTTTCTGGCGTTTGCGCTCGCGGGCGCCAGCCTGACGGGCTGTGCGGACCTGGACACGGCACTGTTCGGCGATGAAGCCGACCTGGCCGCGATGGACGTGGCACCTGCTGCCGTCGCGCCGCCGACCACCGGCGGCTACGGCAATGTCAACGTGCCGATGCCCGTTTCGGCAGCTCCCGCCAGCGGCAGCGCCCTGGTCGCCACCATCACCCCGATCCAGATCAGTGCCGGGGCCGACACCGGCACCCAGGTAAACCGCACCATCCAGTCCATCCGGGCCCAGATTCAGGGCCTGCAGCAGAAGATCGCGTCCAGCGCCGGCCGCCTGTCCGACCTGCGCAATCAGGGCGCTGGTGCGGCCCAGTCCTACCAGGGTTCCAAGGCCCGCATCACGGCGCGCCTGCAGATCGGCACCACCCGTGGCAATCCCGAGCTGGTGGCCGAGTGGAACACCGCCCAGACCTCGCTGGACTCGCTGTCGGGCAACATCAATGCCCTTAACGCGCTGGGCACCGAGGTCACCAACGATTCCTCGGGCGCGCATTTCGCGCTCAACCAGATCGCCGCCACCCGCAACGTTTCGGGCGCGGTGGACGAGGATCATCGCCAGCTTGCCCTGCTCGAGGACGAGACCAGCCAGACCACCGTGCTGATCGACCGCCTGCTGAAGGAAATCTCGGACAACGTCCAGCGTTCGACGGCCTATGCCGCCAATGAGCGTTCCAACCTCACGGTGCTGGGCAACGCCATCAAGAGCGGTGAGCTTTACGGCGCGCTGACCACCCCGATCGGCGCCGGCATCACGAGCAGCCAGCAACTGGCTTCGGCCGGATCGCCGCTGGTGGTGATCAAGTTCGACCGTCCCGACGTCGATTACCAGCAGATCCTCTACGCCGCGCTGAACCAGGCGCTGCAGAGCCGCCCCAGCGCCGGCTTCGAAGTCGTCGCCGTCTCGCCGAGCAAGGGCAACGCCGCCTCGGTGCAGATCGCCCAGACCACCGCCCGCCGCCATGCCCAGGACGTGATGCGCTCCATGACCGACATGGGCGTGCCCGCCACCCGTTTGGGCGTGGCCTCCACCACCGATCCGGGCGCCGGCGGCAACGAAGTCCGCGTCTTCGTGCGCTAACAGCGCCATCATCGATCTGAAAAGCCCCGCTTCGGCGGGGCTTTTTTATTGCCTGCGCGGCTCGTAACATGCGGCTATGACGGCACGGCCCCTGAAACACGCGCGCGTTTTTCTGCTGCTCGCCTGCACGCTTGTTCCGGCAACGGCGCAAGGCCCGCGCAACTTCGCCGCCCATGCGATGGTCGCTGCCGCCAATCCACTGGCCGCCGCCGCCGCACTGGAGATGCTGAAGGCGCACGGCTCGGCGGTGGACGCCGCCATTGCCGCCCAACTGGTGCTGAATCTGGTCGAGCCGGAATCGTCGGGCATCGGCGGCGGCGCCTTCATGCTGGTCTTCGACCCGAAGGAAAAGAAGACCACCAGCTTCGATGGCCGCGAAGTCGCGCCCGCCTCGGCGACGCCGGAGATGTTCCTGGACGCCAAGGGCACGGCGCGCGGCCGGGGCGATGTCATTCCAGGCGGCCTGTCAGTGGGCATCCCCGGCGTGGTCGGCATGCTGGAAATGGCGCACAAAAAATATGGCCGGCTGCCCTGGGCCCGGCTGTTCCAGCCCGCCATCCGGCTGTCCGAGAATGGCTTCCCGGTGGGGCCGAAGCTGGCGCGCAGCATCGCGGGCGCGCAGCGCAGCATGCCGGACATCGCCCGCACCTTCTTTCATGCCGACGGTTCGCCCTACAAGGCGGGTGAGATCTTCAAGAATCCCGAACTGGCGAAGAGCCTGCGCGCTATCGCAGCGGGTGGCGCGCGCGCCTTCTATACCGGCGCCATCGCGGAAGCGATCGTTACTGCCATCCAGCAGGCGCCGCGCAATCCGGCGGGCATGACGCTGGCCGACCTGGCCAGTTTCCAACCCCGCGAGCTGGAGCCGGTCTGCGGCGCGTATCGCATCTATGTCGTCTGCTCGATGGGGCCGCCATCTTCCGGCGGCGTCGCCATCGTGCAGATCCTGGGCATGCTGGAACGCTTCCCCGCCAGCGATCTGAAGCCCAATTCCCTGAGCGAAACACAGCGCTTCACCCAGGCCAGCCGCCTGGCCTATGCCGACCGCGCCAAATATCTGGGCGACACGTCTGCGGTGGCGGTGCCGCTCAAAGGCCTGTTGGACAAGGGTTACATCGCCAGTAGGGCCGCGCTGATCGATCCGGCGAAGGACATGGGCACAGCCCAGGCGGGCAATCCGCCGGAACAGCACACACAGTATGCGCCACAAATTTCCGGCGCCAATCACGGCACCAGCCACATGACCATCGTGGACGAGAGCGGCCAGGTGATCGCCATGACCACATCGGTGGAGAGCGCCTTTGGCGCCAAGATCATGGCGGGCGGCTTCGTCCTCAACAACACGCTGACCGATTTCTCGTTCGAGCCGGTGCGCAATGGCGCGCCCGTTGCCAACGCGCCGGCGCCGGGCAAGCGGCCGCTGTCGGCCATGTCGCCCACCATCGTCTTCGACAGGCAGGGCAACTTCGTGCTGGGAATCGGCTCGCCCGGCGGGCCGGCGATCATTTCCTATGTCGCCCAGTCGCTGGTGGCGATCCTGGACGGTGGGATGACGCCCCAGGACGCGATCAGCCTGCCCCGGCATCTCAACACCAATGCCGGCACCTTGTTGGAGACCTCTCCCTGGGCCGAGCAGATCACCCCCCAGCTGACCGCCATGGGCCATACCGTCCGCAGGGCCACGGTCGAAGGCAGCGGCCTGCACGTCGTCCAGAAGGTCCCGGGCGGCTATCTGGGCGGGGCCGACCCCCGGCGGGACGGGGTCGTGGTCGGCGAGTAATTTTATTACCCAAGCCCTTGGCCGAACCTTGAAAACCAGCAGGTTGACAGCCTAGCCGCCTAGCCTCTAGAAACCGCGCTCTTTCGCCCGTCCAAAAGCATTTTTGGGCGGAAAACAGCCTTTTCGGAGCCTGCCGTCATGAAGCGCACCTATCAGCCGAGCAAACTCGTGCGCAAGCGCCGTCATGGCTATCGTTCGCGCATGGCCACTGCCGGCGGCCGCAAGGTCGTCGCCCGCCGCCGCGCCCATGGCCGCAAGCGCCTGTCTGCCTAATCGCGCCCGCTCCGGGCTCTGAGACTTGGAGCCCATGGAACGCCTGAAAAAACGCGCCGACTTCCTGCGAGCCGCCAAGGGCGTGCGCCGCGTAGAAGGCGCCATCACCCTGGAAATCTGTCAGCCCTCGGATATCACCGGCGGACCCTGGCGTGTCGGCTTCACCGCCAGCCGCAAGGTCGGCAATGCGGTGGCGCGCAATCGCGCCAAGCGCCGCCTGCGTGCCGCCGCGTCGCAGCTCCTGCCCCTTTTGGCCCGCAAGGGGCATGACTATGTTCTGGTCGCGCGGGCAAGCACCGGAACGCGGGCGTTCGATGGCTTGCTGGCGGATGTGACAGCAGCCCTCAAATCGGCGCACCAGAAGCTGGACCGCATGACGGGAGAGGGCATTTGAGCGCGCATGGCAAGATTGGACTGGCTGCGCGCATCGCCGGGACTCCAATCCATTTCTATCGCCGTTTCCTGTCGCCGCTGCTGCCGCCAAGCTGCCGCTTCACGCCAACCTGTTCGGCCTATGCGCTGGACGCCATCGCCGAACATGGCGTGCTAAAGGGCTGTGCCCTGACGCTGCGCCGCCTGTCGCGCTGCCATCCGCTGACCTGGCTGGGTGGTTCGTCCGGCTTCGACCCGGTTCCCCATACTCACGGCCCCTCTTCTCAGAGCAAGACCTGCACCCATGAATGAAGGCAACAACAAGAATTTCCTGATCGCGCTGGCGCTGTCGCTGCTGGTCTTCGCGGTCTGGCAGTATTTCGTCGCCACGCCGCAGATGAAGGCGGAGCAGGCGCGCCAGGCCGTGCTGACCAAGCAGGAAAAGCCGGTAGCCGCGCCCGGCGCACCAGGTGCGCCCGGCATGCAGGGCGTCACTGTGCCCGGCAGCCCGCAGACCCGCCTGGCCGCGCTGAAGGCAGGCGGACCGCGCGTCGCCATCGATGCGCCGATGGTGGACGGTTCGATCCAGCTCACCGGCGCGCGCCTGGATGACCTGCGCCTGAAGAATTACCACGAGACCATCGACCCCAAGAGCGACGAGATCGTACTGCTGGCGCCGCGCAGCACCGCCTATCCGTATTACGCCGAGTTCGGCTGGGTGGCGCAGGGTGTGCGCACGCCCAACGCCCAGAGCGTCTGGACACAGACCAGCGGCGCCACGCTGTCGCCGGGCAAGCCGGTGACGCTGACCTGGGACAATGGCCAGGGCCTGGTCTTCAGCCGCGTCGTCGCCATCGACGACAAGTACATGTTCACCGTCGCCGACAGCGTGAAGAACAATACCGGCCGCCAGGTCACGCTGTATCCCTATGGCGCGATCGAGCGGCAGAACGCACCGCTGCATGAAGGCAACTTCATCCTGCATACCGGCTTTGTCGGCGTCGCCAACAACAGCCAGATCGATGCCAAGTATGACGCCTTCAAGGAGCCGGGCACCCCGCCGGTGAATTTCAATTCCACGGGCGGCTGGGCCGGCATCACCGACAAGTTCTGGATGGCCGCCGTGATCCCGCCGCAGAACGAGGTGTTTGACGGCCAGTATCTCGGTTCCAAGACTGCCAGCGGTGTCGATGCCTACCAGGCCAATTACCGCCTGGGCGCGCGCCGCCTGAATGCGGGCGGCAATGCCGTCGTCACCCATCGCCTGTTTGCCGGCGCCAAGGTGGTCAGCACGCTCAAGGAATATGAAGACCGCCAGCAGATCGCCAAGTTCACCAATGCGGTGGACTGGGGCTGGTTCTGGTTCCTCACCCGCCCCTTCTTCACGGTGCTGGACTGGTTCAACAAGGCGCTGGGCAATTTCGGCCTCGCCATCCTGGCGCTCACCGTGGTGGTGAAGATCCTATTCTTCCCGCTTGCCAACGCGTCGTTCCGCGCCATGAGCAAGATGAAGAAGCTGCAGCCGCAGATGGAGCAGCTGAAGAAGGAACACACTGACGACCCGCAGAAGTTCCAGACCGCAATGATGGAGCTGTACAAGCGCGAGAACGCCAACCCGATCGCGGGCTGCGTGCCGATCCTGCTGACCATCCCGGTCTTCTTCGCGCTCTACAAGGTGCTGTTCGTCACCATCGAGATGCGCCACGCGCCCTTCTATGGCTGGGTCCACGATCTCTCGGCGGCGGACCCGACCTCCTACATCAACCTGTTCGGCCTCTTGCCGTTCAACCCGCACACCGCCTTGCCGCAGGTCCTGCTGTTCTTGTCGCTGGGCGTGTGGCCGATTCTTTATGGCCTCACCATGTGGGTGCAGCAGAAGCTGAATCCGGCGCCGACCGACCCGGTGCAGCAGAAGATGTTCGCCTTCATGCCGCTCATCTTCACCTTCCTGTTCGCCACCTTCCCGGCCGGCCTGGTGATCTACTACACCTGGAACAACATCCTCACGATCATCCAGCAATGGTTCATCATGCGGCGTGAAGGCGTGGAAATTCACCTGTTCGAGAATTTCGGCAAGAAGAAGCCGGCGGCGGAATGACGGCGCAAGCCCACAAATCCGACGTGGGCGAAGCTGCGCGCAAGCTGTTCGCCGGGCCCTGCGACTTTGTCTGGGGCACGCAGAAGACCGGTGACGCCTTTCCGCCGGGCAAGTTTGCGGAAGTCGCGTTCGTTGGCCGCTCCAATGTCGGCAAGTCCAGCCTGGTCAATGCACTCACCGGCCGCAAGACGCTGGCCCGTGTGTCGCAGACGCCGGGCGCGACGCGGCAGATCAATTTCTTCGACCTTGGCCAAAAGCTGATGCTGGCCGACCTGCCGGGTTTCGGCTTTGCCAAGGTGTCCAAGACCGAGGCCGCTGCCTGGCAGGAGATGATCTACAGCTATCTGTGCGGCCGGGCGCCCCTGCGCCGGGTGCTGCTGCTGGTGGATGCGCGGCGTGGGCCCATGGACAGCGACCGCCAGGTGCTGGAGCTGCTCAACCAGGCGGCAGTTTCCACCCTGGTGGTGCTGACCAAGTTCGACGAGCTGGCGCAAAAGGACCGCGCCGCCGTGCTGGCGGCGACCCAGGCCGAAGCCGCGCGCCACACCGTGGCCTTGCAGGAAATCATCGCCACCTCTGCCCAGACCGGCGAAGGCGTTCCGGCCTTGCGCGAACATCTCTTTGCCCTGACCGGTGGTTAAGCTTTAATCCATTGGAATCATGGGGCCGGGGTTCTATAAGGCCCCCGCCTGTTTTCCTTGAGGATGGCCATGGCCGGGTCCGACGACACTGCCGAAGATCGCAACCTGCGGGTGATGGCGCGCTGGCGCCAGACTGGCCGGGTGCTGATCGAGGCATTGCCCTACATCCTCAACTACGACCAGAAGACCATCGTGGTGAAATATGGCGGCAACGCCATGACCGGCGAAGGCGGCACCGATGATTTCAGCCAGGACATCGTCCTGATGAAACAGACCGGCATCGACCCCGTCGTGGTTCATGGCGGCGGGCCGCAGATCGGCGCCATGCTGAAGAAGATGAACATCAACTCCACCTTCATCGATGGGCTGCGCGTCACCGACGCTGCGGCGGTCGAGATCGTCGAGATGGTGCTGACTGGCTCGATCAACAAGCAGATCGTCACCGCCATCAACGCCGCTGGCGGCCGCGCCGTCGGCCTGTCGGGCAAGGACGGCAACCTTGTCGTGGCGCGCAAGGTCGCCATGACCAAGACCAATCCCGATACCGGCCAGAAGGAAGCGGTCGATTTGGGCTTTGTCGGCGAGCCGGATCGCGTCAATCCCGAAGTGCTGCACACCATGATGAAGTCGGAGATCATCCCGGTGATCGCGCCCATCGGCGTCGGCACCAAGGGCGAGACCTACAACATCAACGCCGACACGGTGGCCGGTGCGGTGGCGGGCGCGCTGAACGCCGAGCGCCTGGTGCTGCTGACCGATGTCGAGGGCGTGCTGGACAAGGACCGCAAGCTGGTTCCCAAGCTGACGGTGCGCGAGGCGCGCGCACTGATCGCCGACGGCACGATTTCCGGCGGCATGATTCCCAAGATCCAGACCGCGATCGATGCGGTGGAAGCCGGCGTCAAGGCCGCCGTCATCCTGGACGGGCGCATCCCGCACGTTCTGCTGCTCGAACTCTTCACCGAGCACGGCGCGGGCACGCTCATCACTGCGGAATGAGGCTGGCGGCGCTGGTTTTCGCGGCCCTGCTGCTGGGCGCCGTACTGCCTGCGCAGGCAGCGCTCAACCTGTGCAACCGCACCAGCTATTTGCTGTATGCGGCAACGGCGGCGATCAAGAGCCCGCAATCGCAGACGCAAGGCTGGACCCGCATCGCGCCCGGCGAGTGCCAGGTGGCGCGCAAGGAAGTGCTCACCACCGAGACCTATCTGGTGCATGCACGCTCGTCGCTGGCCCATTCGGGCCCGGCGCGGGCCTGGGGCGGCAGCTTTCCGATGTGCGTGAAAGACACCGATTTCACGCTCAGCCACGCTGGCGCCATGGCGGTGTGCAATACCGAAGGCAGCTTTTCCCTGCCCTTTGCGGCGCTGGATACCGGCGGGCGGCCCAACTGGACGATGACGCTGGACGAGCAGCCCATGCTGCCTTCGCTGGTGGCGGCGCAACTGGCAGGCGTCAAACGCCTGCTGCGCGACAATGGTTTCGATCCGGGGCCGATCAATAGTGCGCCCGCCAAACAGACCGGCGCGGCGCTGACCGCCGCGCGCAAGAAGTTCGGGGCGGAGAAACTAGACAATGCGGCGCTGTTCGCGCGGCTGGAAAGCGAAGCGCGCAAGATCACCGCTCCCACCGGCTACACCGCCTGCAATGACGGTGACGCTGTGCTGGATGTGGCACTGGCCGAAGTGATCAAGGGCAAGCCGGTTTCGCGCGGCTGGTGGACGGTGCCAAGGAATGCCTGCGCCCGCATCCTGACCGCATCGCTGCCCGCCGATGGAACATATTTCCTCTTTGCCCGCCACAAGGATGGCATGGCCGTCGCGGCCGGCGCCGAGAAATTCTGCATCGCGCCCGCCGCCTTCGAGATCCACGCGCGCGGCGATTGCGCTGCCCGCAAACAGGAAGAAGCCGGCTTCGTGCGCACCCAGACAGGCGGGCTGGCAGGCTTTACCGCGCGCATCGGCAACACGGGCCTGATGACGGCGGCGAAGGCAAAATAGGCCGCTTCAGCCTGCGATAGCGAAATAGTCGAGATGCCAGCGCATCTCTTCCTTGGAAAGCGGAAAGCCCGTGCCGCCGCGTGCCGGCAGCAGCTCATGGGCCGGCAGCCGCATGATGGCAGTCTGGATCTTGAACGCCGCACGCATGGGCAGGTGCGCATGCCACACCAGCGCCACGATGGGCTTGGCGTTGCGCGCGGACAGGATGCGCCGCACCGTGGCGGGCGGCACCCCCGACAATTCGGCCAGCGCCAGCAGCGTGAGTTCGCGGTTGCCCGACTGCGCCACCTGCTCCAGGAAGATGGCGTCGAGCCTGCCTTGTTCCTTCGCCTTGGCGACCAGCTCGGCGGCGCGGCCCGGTGCGGCCGGCGCACCTGCCACGATTTCGCTTTCAGACACGCGCAGGCGCAGTTCGCGCGCCAGATGCTGGCGGGTCGCATCGCTGAGATCGTGCCGCGCCACCAGCCGTTCGACCAGGGCAGCACCGACAAAACCGGCAATGCGGCGGATGGCGCGGGCGGAAAGATCGGCGCGCAAGGCCAAGGGCACATGCCAGTCGCTGACACTTTGCGCCTGCTCGATGATGCCATCCAGCGTGTCCTTGCGGATACGGGCATCGGGATTGGTCAGCAGCGCGGCGATGGCCGGGATGTCCAGAGACATGGCGATGGTGGCGCTGACATCCTCATTCACCGGCCTGCGCCGCGCCACCGCTGCCAGCGCTTCGTTGGCCTGGCCGCAGGCAATGATCTCTATCAGGTCGGCATCCGACAGCAGCGGCGAATATTCCAGGATCGGCGCGGCGACGATCGTCTCGGCATCCTGCGCCAGGCGCAGGATGATAGCGCGCGGTATGCAGGTCAGGGTCTTGATCTCTTCCGCCAGGGTGGCGCGCACCCTGACGACGGCATCGCGGGCCAGCTGGTCCAGCGTCTCCAGCGTCAGGGCGAAGATGTGCGCATTGTCTTCCCGCGACAGGCCGGGCATCAGCCGGGCGATCTTCACCGCCAGTTCGGCGCGCACCTCGGTCTCGGCGTCATCGGCCAGCAGGCGATTTGTGGCGGCACTGGCGCCGGGATTGGCGGCGACGGCGGCGCGGGTGGCGGGCGCGCCCTGGCTGGCGAGATAGTGCAGCACTTCGGGCCCGGCAACGTCGCGTCGCGCCAGCACATCCTGCGCTTGCCGGGTGCGGGCCTCGAGAATTTCCAGCGCCGAACGGCCATCGAGCGCCTCCGGGGCGGGGGCGCGGCTGTTGCTGTCGCGTGGGGTCATGGCCGATTTCTTCCTTGCCGGCCGATTGTCCGCCCTGCGCTTTAACAGGCCATAAAGAGGCATGGTGGATGTGCGTTAACGTTGTCTTGCGCGGGCGCGGCGACCGGGCCATGTTCCGGGCCATGCGCGCGCCCGATACCGCTCAGGACACCCTTGCCGGGCCGGATTCCGGTCCCGATTTCCGGCATGTGCGGCACTGGATCTTCGACCTGGACAATACGCTGTACGATGCCCATTGCGGCGTCTTCGCCCAGATCGAACAGCGCATGACAGACTATGTCGCGAACTTCACCGGCCTGGCCCGCGACGAAGCGCGGGCGCTGCAGAAGTCGCTCTATCGCCAGCACGGCACCACCCTGAACGGGATGATGAAGCTGCATGGCATCGCGCCGGACGAATATCTGAACTTCGTGCACGATATCGACCTGTCGCCGCTGTCGCCCGATGCGGCGCTGACGGCGGCGGTGACCCGGCTGCCGGGACAGCGCACCATCTTCACCAATGGCTGCCGCCATCATGCGGCCCGCATCCTGTCCCGCATCGGGCTGGATCACCTGTTCGAGGCCATCTGGGACATTCGCACCATCGGCTTCACACCCAAGCCCAACGCGGCCGCCTATGAAACGGTGGTGGCGGCATCCGGCCTTGCACCCGACGCGGCAGCGATGTTCGATGACATTCCGCACAACCTGCTGGCGGCGCGGGGGCTGGGCATGACCACCGTGTGGCTCAATACCGGCTCGGACTTCTCCGATGGCGGGCCACAAGTCGCCGCCTGCAACGGCCATATTGATCACGAAACCGACAACCTCACCGCCTTTCTTCACGCCATCAGGATCTGAACAATGACCGATCTTTCCTCTGCCATCGAAACCGCCTGGAACGCGCGCGAGAGCCTGAATGCTTCCAGCACGGGCGTGCACCGCGAGGCAGTGGAAGCCGTGCTGACGGCGCTGGACGATGGCCGCTTGCGCGCCGCCGAGAAAATCGATGGCGCCTGGAAGGCCAATGAATGGGTGAAGAAAGCCATCCTGCTGTCTTTCCGCCTCAACGATAATGCCATCATTGAAGGCGGCCCTGGCGGCGCGGTGTGGTGGGACAAGGTCGAATCCAAGTTCAAGGGCTGGGACGAAGCGCGCTTCCGCGCTGCGGGCTTCCGCGCCGTGCCGGGCGCCATTGTCCGCCGCAGCGCCTTCATCGCCAAGGGCGCGGTGCTGCTGCCCAGCTTCGTCAATGTCGGCGCTTATGTGGGCGAAGGTACGATGGTGGACACCTGGGCCACGGTCGGCTCCTGCGCCCAGATCGGCGCGCATTGCCATATCTCCGGCGGCGCCGGTATCGGCGGCGTGCTGGAACCCTTGCAGGCCACGCCCACCATCATTGAAGACAATTGCTTCATCGGCGCCCGCGCCGAAGTCGCCGAAGGCGTTATCGTCGGCGAAGGCAGCGTACTGTCGATGGGCGTCTATCTTTCCGGCTCCACCCGCATCATCGACCGCGCCAGCGGCGAAACCTTCCTGGGCAGGGTGCCGCCCTATTCGGTGGTGGTGTCTGGCTCTGCGCCATCTTCCGGCGGCGGGCCGAACCTCTACTGTGCCGTGATCGTCAAGCGGGTGGACGAGAAGACACGCGCCAAGACCTCCATCAACGAGTTGCTGCGTGACTGATCCGGCCGCCATCGATCCCATTGCCCTGGCCCAGGACCTGATCCGCTGTCCGTCGGTGACGCCGGTCGATGCGGGCGCGCTGGATATCCTGCAGGGCGTGCTGGAAGAGCTGGGCTTTTCCTGCCGCCGCCTGCCCTTTGGCGATGTCGACAATCTCTATGCCCGGCTGGGCGATGACGCGCCGAATTTCTGTTTTGCCGGTCATACCGATGTGGTGCCACCGGGCGAAGGCTGGCGGCACGATCCCTTTGCCGCCGTGATCGCGGACGGCACGCTGTTTGGCCGCGGCGCTGCTGACATGAAATCCGCCATCGCCGCCTTTGTCGCGGCGGCGGCCCGGCATGGCGAGCCGGAACAAGGTTCCATCAGCCTTCTGATCACCGGCGACGAGGAAGGCATCAGCATCAATGGCACCATCAAGGTGCTGGGCTGGCTGCAGGAACAGGGCGAGCGGATCGACCATTGCGTCGTGGGCGAGCCCACCGCCACGGCAAAGGCAGGCGACACGCTGAAGATCGGACGGCGCGGTTCGATCAACATCGAACTGGCGGCAACCGGCGTGCAGGGTCATGTCGGCTATCCTGCCCGGGCCAAGAACCCCATTCCGCCGCTGGCGCTGCTGGTGACCCGGCTGTGCGCCCACAAGCTGGATGATGGCAGCCCGCATTTCGATCCTTCGACGCTGAGCTTCACCACCATCGATGTCGGCAACCCCACCACCAACGTGATCCCGGGCGAAGCGCGGGCGCGGCTGAACATCCGCTTCAACGACCTGCATACACCCGCCAGCCTGATCGGCTGGATCGAGAACGAGGTCGCCAAGGTGGTGGCCGAGACCGATGCCGAAATCGCGGTGACGCCGCAGATTAGTGGCGTGTCTTTCCTCACCGCGCCGGGCGCCTTCACCACGCTGGTGTCCGAAGCGGTGCAGAGCGTCACCGGCAGTGCACCGGTGTTTTCGACCAGCGGCGGCACGTCTGACGCGCGCTTCATCAAGGATGGCTGCCCGGTGGTGGAACTGGGCCTGGCAGGCAGTACCATGCACAAGGTCGATGAGTGCGTGCCGGTGGCCGAGATCGAGGCCCTGGCCGACATTTATACCGCGCTGCTGGAAGCCTATTTCGAGAACCCGCCGAAGTGACGATAGGTATCTTCGACTCCGGCATGGGTGGCCTGACCGTGATGCGGGCGCTGAAGGCGCGGCTGCCGGGTGAATCCTTCCTCTACCTGGGCGATACGGCCCGCCTGCCCTATGGCACCAAGAGCGCCGAGACGGTGACACGATACGCAATCCAGGCCGCCAGAGCATTGCTGACACATGACATCAAGCTGCTGGTGGTGGCCTGCAACACCGCATCGGCCGCCGCGCTGCCGGCGCTGACCGAGACACTGCCCTTGCCCGTGGTGGGGGTGATCGCGCCGGGCGCCGCCGCCGCCATAGAGGCGGCGCCGCAAGGCCCCATCGCCATCATCGCCACCGAGGGCACCGTGAGAGGTGGTGCGTATGTGCGGGCCATTCAAGCCATCGCGCCCAACATGCCAGTGGTGCAGCAGGCGGCGCCGCTATTCGTGGCCCTGGCGGAGGAAGGCTTGGCAACCGGAGAGATCGCGCGGCTGGTGGCGGAACGCTACTTGTCGCCGCTGCTGGCGACACTGCCAAGACCGAAGGGACTGGTGCTGGGCTGCACCCATTTCCCGGTGCTGAAGGATATCATCGCGCAGGTCGCGGGCGCGGATGTCGCCATCATCGACAGCGCCGAGACCACGGCCAAGGCGGTGGAAGCCATCCTGCGCGCGAACAGCATGCTGGCGACCGGCGAAGGCCGCCAGCGCTTTCTTTGCACCGATGCGCCGGGGCGTTTCGCCCATCTGGGTGAGATCTTCCTGGGCGAGCCGATCGATCCTGGCAGCGTGACGCTCGTCGATCTGTGATTTCTGTCATGGCCTGCAAATGCGGGCCATCCAGGTGACGTCTTGGTTTCATTTTCAAGCAATTCGCCAGCCCAACTGGATGGCCCACACTCCGGTGGGCCATGACAATTACAAAAAATCAGTAATCCACCTTCACCAGATAAAGCCCATCGGGCGGGCAGACCGGGCCGCAGGCGCTGCGGTCGCGCGCCTCCAGCGCATCTTTCAGATCGCGCGCGCGCCACTTGCCTTCGCCCACCTGTTTCAGCGAGCCGACAAAGGAGCGTACCTGGTGATGCAGGAAGGAGCGGGCCGAGGTGGTGAGGTGGATTTCTTCGCCCCGGCGCGAGACATCGATCATGTCCAGCGTCTTGACCGGCGATTGCGCCTGGCATTCCGCCGCGCGGAAGGTGGTGAAGTCGTGGCTGCCCAGCAAAACCTGCGCTGCATGGTGCATGGCACCGGCATCCAGCGCCACCGGCACATGCCAGACTTTTCCCGCTTCGAGTGCGGGCGGGGCGCGGCGATTGAGGATGCGAAAAAGATAATGCCGCCCCGTGGCGGAAAAGCGGGCGTGGAAATCTTCCGCCGTGACGGCCGCCTCCACCACCACGATGGGCGAGGGGCGCAGATAGTGATTCAGCGCATCGCGTACCTTGTCGGCGGCGAATGCCTTGTCCAGATCGAAATGCGCCACCTGCCCCAGCGCATGCACGCCGGCATCGGTGCGGCCCGCGCCCGTCACGGTCACGCGGCTCTGGCTGAGCTTCTCGATGGCGTCTTCCAGCGCGCCCTGCACCGACGCGCCTTCCGCCTGCCGCTGCCAGCCGACAAAGGGTGCGCCGTCATATTCGAGGATCAGGCGATAGCGCGGCATCAGCCCAGCTTCGTGCCGGGCGCAAGCGGGAAGCCCTTCAGCAGCTCATCCGCCGCCATCACTTTCGATCCCGCGCGCTGCACCCGCTTCAGGCGCAAAGCCCCGTCACCGCAGGCAATGGTGAGATCGTCGCTGATGACTTCGCCCGGCGCGCCGCTTCCAGCCACAGGTTCAGCGTAGAGCACTTTCAGACGCTCGCCCTTCACCTCGGTGAAAGCGCCGGGCCAAGGCGACAGTCCGCGCACCAGCGCGTCGATCTCGCCCGCGCTTTTCGACCAGTCGATGCGCGCCTCGTCCTTGGTGATCTTCTTGGCATAAGTAACGCCGTCTTCCGGCTGCGGATGGGCCGCGACAGCGCCGCGCTCCAGCGCGCCCAGCGTCCGCACCATCAGGTCGGCGCCCAGCCGCGACAAGTGTTCGGTCAGTTCGCCGCTGGTCTTGCGGCCTATCGTGACGCGCTCGGCCATCAGCATGGGGCCGGTATCGAGTCCCGCTTCCATCTGCATCACGATCACGCCGGTCTCAAGATCGCCTGCCATGACGGCACGCTGGATCGGGGCGGCACCGCGCCAGCGCGGCAACAGCGAGCCATGCAGGTTGAAACAGCCCAGCCTGGGGGCATCGAGAATAGCTTGCGGCAGCAGCAGGCCATACGCGACGACGATGGCGGCATCGAGATCGAGGGCGGCGAACGCGGCCTGCTCGGCCTCGCCCTTCAGCGACAATGGCGTGCGGACTTCGATGCCATGCGCGGCGGCGAATTTGTGAACCGGGCCGGGCTCGGTTTCCAGGCCCCGGCCCCTGGGGCGCGGCGGCTGGGAATAGACGGCGGCGATGTCATGGCCCTGCGCCAGCAATTCGGCCAGCGTCGGCACCGCGAAGTCGGGGGTGCCCATGAATGCGAGGCGTAGAGTCATGACCAGCCCTCATGCTTCGACAGGCTCAGCATGAGGGTCTTGCTTTCATCCTCACCCTGAGCCTGTCGAAGGGTGAGCATCACGCCGGCTCTGAGAGCTTTTTGAGCTTGGTCAGCTTCTTGATCGCCATGCCGCGCTTCAGGCGCGAGAGGTGATCGATGAACAGCACGCCGTTCAGATGGTCCATCTCGTGCTGCAGGCAGGTCGCCAGCATGCCATCGGCTTCCAGCAGCTGCTTCTTGCCGTCGCGGTCGAGATACTCGCACCTGATGCGGGCGGGGCGTTCGACATCGTCCCAGATTTCCGGCACCGAGAGGCAGCCTTCCTCGAACACCGCCATCTCGTCCGAGGCCCAGACGATCTTGGGGTTGATATAGGCGACCGGGTTCTTCTTGCCTTCTTTCTGGTCCAGGTCGATCACCAGCACCCGCACCGGCACGCCGATCTGGACGGCGGCCAGGCCGATGCCGTCGGCGGCGTACATGCTGTCGGCCATGTCGTCCACAAGCGCGCGAATCGCGCTATCCACGGCCTCGACATCGGTCGAGACAGCCTTGAGGCGCGGATCGGGTGCGGTCAGGATGGGGCGGATGGTCATCGAGCGGGTCCAGGAAAAGTGCGTAGCGGTTTTCCGTCCGGAACCGCGACCACATAATTCAAAGGCTGAGATATGCCTTGATCGCCAAAGGGTCAAGTTATGGAAATCGCGCTGATAAGTCTGGCGGTTGCAGTGGTCGCGGCGGCGGCGATGCTGGCCTTTGCCCGGCGCGCGCCCGCGCCGGTGGCCGACCCCCGGCTGGACACGGTGCTGCAGGGCCAGGCCACCATCGCCGAACAGTTCCGCCAGACCAGCGCCGCCAATGCGGCGCTGACGGCGCAGATCGACGCCCTGAAGGAGAAGATGGGCGAGAGCCTGGCGGCCAGCGCCCAGAAGACCGGCGAGACTTTCGTCTCCATTACCGAGCGGCTGGGCGTGATCGACGCCGCCCAGAAGAATATCAGCGAGCTTTCCACCCATGTCGTGTCGCTGAAGGCGATTTTTTCCGACAAGCAGGCGCGCGGCGCCATCAGCCAGGACCAGATGGAGGCCATCGTCGCCGAACACCTGGCCCCGGACCAGTATGAGTTCCAGGCGACGCTGTCGAACAATTCCCGCCCGGACTGCGCCATCCGCATTCCCAATGTGGCGGCGCGCATCGTGGTGGATTCCAAGTTTCCGCTCGAAGCCTTCGAATTGCTGCGCAAGGCCGAGACCGAGGAGCAGCGCAAGGCCGCGATGGTGGCGGTGCGGGGCGATATCCAGAAGCATGTGAAGGACATCAAGGAGAAATACCTGATCCCCGGCGAGGTGCAGACGCCCGCCATCATGTTCGTGCCGTCGGATTCGATTTATGCCGAACTGCATGCCAATTTTCCGGAAACGCTGCGCAAGGCGCGGCAGGACCAGGTGGTGATTGTTTCTCCCCATGTCTTCATGCTGGTGATCGGCACCATCCAGAGCCTGATGCGCGACGCTAAGATGCGCGAGCAGGCCCATGCCATCCAGGCGGCGGTGGGATCGCTGCTGCAGGATGTGCGGCGGCTGGGCGAGCGGGTGGAAAAGCTGCGCGACCATTTCGAGACCACGAACAAGGATATCGGCCTGATCGAAACCTCGATGAAGGGCATCGGCCGCCATGCCGAGAAGATCGCCCAGGTCGAACTGGGCGAGCCGCCCGCACTGACAGGGGATTGAGCCGCCGGGTGCCGCACCTTGCCAAGGCCCAGGCGGAGGCGATGGCGAGGTCGCAACGGGCCAGCAGCAGGCGGATTGCGGCGCGCGGGCAGCGCGATGGGCGATGGTGGCCCTGGCGTAGCGGCCATGGATCAGACGGTTGGTGTTGCCGCGTGGTGCACCGCGTGGCTTGCCGGTGCGCTTACCCATTTGAACCACCGGATTTCGCACCCCCCTCCCCCCGCCGCACCGTGATGTCCTGGCGGAATTCGCCGTTGATCTTGGCCACGGCCAGGCCGACATTGGCGCTGGCCGCGAGGATGGCGATGGCGCCGTTCAGTTCGGCGACGCGGCGATAGCCATTCGGATCCTGGCCGGCACGGGCGGCGCGCACGCCTTCGAAAGACTCGCGCAAGGCCTCGGTACAGAGGGCAAGCTGGTCGGAGAGGAAGTCTTGGGGCGTGGCGTCGGGTTTTTTCATCATGCCGCCAGCATGGCGCATGTCACTGTTGGATAGCACCGGGGATATGCGTAGCGGCGAAAAGCGCAGCAAACTGTTCGCGGGCAAGGGAAAATGGCGCAAAACCGCGTGTGGATAGCGCGTCGAAGCGCGAGTAATTTTGCGGCGTGAGCAGGAGCCCCGAGCGATGTGTACTGAAGCGTACATGAGCGAAGGCGCGACGAACTCACGACGCAAAAGAACCGCGCCTAAAGACTGCGCCGGGCCTTGAAGGCAGCCGACAGCGTGCCTTCGTCGAGATAATCGAGTTCGCCGCCCACCGGCACGCCATGCGCCAGGCGCGTCACTTTCACGTCGGTCAGCAGATCCATCAAGTAATGCGCCGTGGTCTGGCCTTCGACCGTGGCGTTCATCGCCAGGATGACTTCGTCAACGCCTTCGCGGGCGCGGTCCACCAGCGTGGCGACGTTGAGCCGGTCCGGCGTCACGCCATCCAGCGCCGACAGCGCCCCGCCCAGCACATGATAGCGGCCACGGAAGACGCCCGCGCGCTCCAGCGCCCAGAGGTCGGCGACGTCTTCCACCACGCACAGCACATGGCTGTCGCGGCGGCCATCGGTGCAGATGGCGCAGGGGCTCTGGGTGTCGAGGTTGCCGCAAATGGCGCAGTCACGGATGGCAGACGCCGCTGCCGTCATGGCTTCGGCCAGCGGGCCCAGCAGCGTGTCGCGCTTTTTCAGCAGCACCAGCGCGGCGCGGCGGGCGGAGCGTGGCCCCAGGCCGGGCAGCTTCGACAGGAGCTGGATCAGGCGTTCGATTTCGGAACCGAGGGCGGGCATGGCGGGTGCTTAAGCGTTTTCGTCCGCGTCCGGCATGGGCGCGGCAATGTCGAGCGCCACCGTTTCGCGCACCTGCACGATCTCGGCACCGGGGAAACGATCCAGCACGGCGCGCACCATCGGTTCCTGGCTAACGCTTTCCAGGCGCGCAACCTTGGCGGCCTTTTTCTGTTCCGACAGGGTGGGCGCGCCACCTTCGCGGGCGATGGAGATGTTCCAGCGCAGGCCGGTCCAGGCATTGAGTTTCTGCTGCAGGTCGCCGGCCAGGCTGCGCGGCGCGGCGGCGTTGGGGCGGAATTCCAGCAGGCCAGCGGTGTCCGACTGTTCCAGCCGCACCAGGTGCATGTTGTTCTCGATCTGCACCCGCAGGATCGGCGCATGATTGGCCATCGCCAGCGCCACGATGTCTTCCAGATTGCGCAGGGTGGGGGCGGATTGCGCTTCCGCCATTTGCGGCTGGGGCGCCCGTTGCGCCGAGCCCGTGGTGACCGAGGCCTGGGACGTTGGCACGCGGGGAGCAGAAGACGGCGCGGGCGCACTACCACCGCGCGGGGCGGACGCCGCGCCATTCTCGATCAAGTCACGCACCAGCTTTTCGGTGGGCGGCAGGTCGGCGGCATGGGCGACGCGGATCAGCGCCATCTCCAGTGCCGAAATCGGGCGGGTGGCGTCGCGCACTTCCATCAGGCCCCTGAGCAGCATCTGCCAGGCGCGGGTGAGCGCGGGCACCGACAGCTTGCCCGCCAGTTCGCCGGCGCGCTTTGCCTCGGCGCTGCCGCCATCGAAGAAACCCTGCGCGGCGGGCGCAACCTTGATGCGGGTGAGGAAATGCGTCGTCTCCAGCAGATCCTGCATCACCGCCAGCGGATCGGCCCCGGCATCGTACAGCGCGGTCACATCGGCCAGGGCTTCGGGCAGCTTGCCGCCCATGACCTTTTCGAAAAGATCGAGGACGCGGCCACGGTCGGCCAGGCCCAGCATGGTGCGGACCATCTCGCCGGTGATCGTGCCGCCTTCGAGCGCACCATGCGCGATGGCCTGATCCAGCAGCGAAAGCCCGTCGCGGGCCGACCCTTCGGCGGCGCGGGCGATGAGGGCGAGCGCGGCGTCCTCGATCTTCACATTTTCCTTTTGCGCCAGGGTGCCGAGATAGGCGGCCAGCTCGGCGCTCTCGATCCGGCGCAGGTCGAAGCGCTGGCAGCGCGACAGCACCGTCACCGGCACCTTGCGGATTTCCGTCGTCGCGAAGACGAACTTCACATGCGGCGGCGGTTCTTCCAGCGTCTTGAGCAGGCCATTGAAGGCCTGCTTCGACAGCATGTGGACTTCGTCGATGATATAGACCTTGTAGCGCGCCGCGACGGGGGCATAGCGCACGCCTTCGATGATCTCGCGGATATCGTCGATGCCGGTGCGCGAGGCGGCGTCCATCTCCTGCACATCGACATTGCGCGACTCGGCAATGGAGGTGCAGGGCTCGCAGACGCCGCAGGGCTGGATGGTGGGGGCCTTGCCCTTGCCGTCCGCCCCGATGCAGTTCAGGGCGCGGGCGATGATGCGCGCCGTGGTGGTCTTGCCGACGCCGCGCACGCCGGTGAGCATGAAGGCATGGGCGATGCGGCCGGTGGCGAAGGCGTTGGACAGGGTGCGGACCAGCGCTTCCTGCCCGATCAGGCCGGTGAAATCGGCGGGGCGGTATTTGCGGGCAAGAACGCGATAGGGCTGCGGGGCTTCGGCCATGACGGGACTATAGCAACCGGCTCCAGCAGGAGTCGGAAGACCCAGGAATAAAGTGTGGAAAGGTGGAAGCCGGCGACCCGCAACAAATTCGGTGTGGCTGCTACCTTCCGGTCCTGACCAGGTTAGCGACAGTTGCGTCCACCGACTTCCGCCGGGGGATATAGGCAATGGCGCCAAAAAATGCGAGTCCGGGAGGATGGACCCCATCACTTTTGCCGGAAATCCCCTGGACCGGGCCAGCGCCGAGCGGCCGGGCGAGGACTGGCTGGCGGCCCGGCGGCAGGCCGGGCTGTTCCTGCCCCTGTGGCAGCTCAAGCCCCTGTTGCTGGAGGACCGCGCCCGTTTCCTGCCCTGGCGGGCGGAGTGGGAAACCCGGCCGCAAATTTTCCTGGGCCTGGATGGCGGCCAGCCCCTGTTCGCGGTGGACCTTGGGAGCGACGAGACCCCGCCGGAACTGAACGGCGAATTCAAGGAGCTGCGCGCCGCCGCCTTTGTGCTGCCCGGCCGCGACACCGCCATCGCCGGACAGGCCAAGGCGCTGCTGGACTGGCATGCGCGCCAAAGCTTCTGCCCCAATTGCGGCCACGCCACCGCCATGCGCGATGGCGGCTATCGCCGCGCCTGCACGGCCTGTGCCGCCGAGCATTTTCCCCGCACCGATCCGGTGGTGATCATGCTGCCCACCTTTGGCGACGAAGCCCTGGTGGGGCGCAATGTGCGGTTCATCAACGGCCTGTTCTCGGCCTTCGCCGGTTTCGTCGAGCCGGGCGAGACCATGGAAGAAGCGGTGAAGCGCGAGCTGCGCGAGGAAACCGGCTTGGCGGTGGGCGCGGTGCGCTATCACAGGAGCCAGCCCTGGCCGTTTCCGTCGGCGCTGATGCTGGGCTGCTTTGCCGAGGTGACGTCGCAGGATGTCGTGATCGACGGGGCCGAGATCGTCGAGGCCCGCTGGGTCACCAAGGCCCAGGCGCGCCAGTGGCTGCAGGACGAAGTGATGGACGAGATGCGCGTGCCCGCCGCCATCGCCATCGCGCATCATCTGCTGAAGGACTGGGCGGAAGGCTGAGCGGCCCGGGTCGGCAGTCACGGATGCAACCGCAACCCCCTATTCGCGTGTATTGCTTTGCGCCGCGCCTGGGGCAGAGTCCCGCCCGCATGAAACTGAACCACGCCCCACGGATCGCGCCAAAGCCGCAGGCATTGCCCCCGGAGCGTGACCCCGCCGCCTGCCTGCGCCGCGCCAGCGCCTATCTGGCGCTGGGCGGGCTGGCCGAAGCCGCGCGCTATACGCGCATGGCGGCAGAGATCATCGAGAAGAAGAAGCGCGCGCACTAGAAGGCGCGCGCAACCGGGCCTCAGGCCGGCGCGACCTGGCCGAAGCGGCCACTGTTGAAGTCGGTGATGGCCTGGCGGATTTCCGCCTCGCTGGTCATGACGAAGGGGCCATAGCCGAAGACGGGCTCGTTCAGCGGTTCGCCGGTCAGCACCAGCAACTGGCTGTCGCCATCGGCCCGGATCGTGACGCCGCTGCCCTCGCGGGTGAAGCGGATGATCTCGGCCTCGCCCGCCCCGGTCGCGTCAACCGTGACATGGCCCGACAGCACCGCCACCAGCGTGGTGTGGCCTTCCGGCAGATCGAGTGTCGCTTCCGACCCGGCCTTGAGCTTCACATCCCACAAATTGATCGGGCTGAAGGTGCGCGCGGGGCCTTTCGCGCCGTCCAGTTCGCCCGCGATGATGCGCGCCGTGCCGCCGCCCGCCAGTGCCACCACCGGGATGGTGTCGCTGGTGAGGCCCTGGTAGCCCGCCTTGGTCATCTTGTCCTTCTGCGGCAGGTTCACCCACAGCTGCACCATGCGGAACGGCCCGCCGGTCTTGGTGTAGGCCGGGGAATGGAATTCCTCGTGGATGATGCCGCCCGCCGCCGTCATCCACTGGACATCGCCCGGCTTGATCGTGCCGCCGCCGCCGGTGGAGTCGCGGTGCGCCACTTCGCCCTCATAGGCGATGGTCACGGTTTCGAAGCCGCGATGGGGATGCTGGCCGACGCCGCGCGGGATGGTGGCGGGCGGGAAATTGTAGGGGCCGGCATAGTCGAAGAGCAGGAAGGGGCTGTTTTCCTGCGCCTGGCGGTCATAGGAAAAGATCGAGCGGACGGGAAAACCGTCGCCGACCCAATGGCCGCCTTGGGCATGCAAAACTTCCACAATCTTCTTCATCTGGACCTCCCGGCGGCTGCCAGCCACCGCTTTTCTGCAGACGGTATCTGGGCATGCCTGCCCTATGCCGCAAGACAGCGCCCATGCGCCCCGCGCATGACCGCCGCGAAACCCTGACCCTCCTCCCCTTTGCGTGCGAAGACCTAGCTTTTCTTATGAACGAAGCGAATTAGAAAAGCTGGTCCTAGCCGAGCGCAGCGAGGCGGCACGCCGGAAGGGGAGGTGCCCGTAGCTGGCCAGCCGCGCAGCGGCGATTAAGCCAGCGAAGGGCGGAGGGGTTCAATCAAGGCATGTCTTCCCGGAAGGGCGACGCCGGATAGACGCCCATCACCGTCATTTTCGCGGTCTGGAAGCGCAGTTCTTCCAGCGCCTGATGCACATTGGGCGCGGCGGGATGGCCCTGGATATCGGCATAGAACTGGGTGGCGTTGAACGAGCCGCCGAGCTGATACGATTCCAGCTTGGTGATGTTGATGCCCGCCGTGGCGAAGCAGCCGATCGCCTTGTAAAGCGAGGCGGGCGCGTTCTTCACCTGGAAGATCAGCGTCGTCACCACCTTGCCTTCATTCTTCGGCAACTGCGCGGCGCGCGCCATGATGAGGAAGCGGGTGGCGTTGTGATGTTCGTCTTCCACATCGGCCGCCAGCACCTGCAGGCCGTAGATCTCGCCCGCCAAATGCGAGGCGATGGCGGCGCATTGCGGATCCTTCAGTGCGGCGACATGCTTGGCCGAGCCCGCCGTGTCGTACCAGTGATGCTCCTTCAGCTTGCGCTCGCGGATGATGGTGCGGCACTGGGCCAGCGCCGGAAGCTGGCTGAAGACATCGCTGACGCCTTCGAGCGTGGCACCCTTCAGGCCCAGAAGCTGGTGACGGATGGGCAGGAAATGCTCGCCGACAATGTGCAGGCCGGAATCCGGCAGCAGGTGATGGATGTCAGCGATGCGGCCGATCAGCGAATTTTCCACCGGGATGATGCAGAGATCGCAATCACCGCTGCGCACCGCTTCGACAGCCGCCTCGAAGCTGGGCTGCGGCATGGCCTGCGCCTTGGGCACCGCCTGCTGCGCCGCCAGGTTGGCATAGGCGCCGGGCTCGCCCTGAAAGGCGATGCGCTTGGCGTTCTGGATGGCGTCCGTCACTTGATGATCTTCCGCGCAAACTCGAGGTCTTCAGGCGTATCCACCGAAAGCGGCGCGCTGTCCACCCGCGCCACGGCAATGGACATGCCCGCTTCCAGGGCGCGCAACTGCTCCAGCTTCTCGCGCGTCTCCAGCGGTGACGGCGGCAGGCGGACAAAGCGGGCCAGCGCGTCGCGGCGATAGGCGTAAATCCCGACATGATAGAAATGTTCGCCCGGCCCGGTGGGGACGGTGGCACGGCTGAAATACAAGGCCCGGCCGCTTCTGCCATCCGGCTCCCACGCCACCACCGCCTTGACCACCGCCGGGTTGGCCCGATCGGCTTCGTCGGTGATGGGGGCGGCCAGGGTGGCAATGTCGTGCCCGGCCAGGGCCTGGGCCACCGCCTGGAGCTGGACCGGGTCGAGGGCGGGCAGGTCGCCCTGCAGGTTGATCACCGTGTCGTACCGCCCTTCTGGATCCACCCCCTCCAGGGCGGCAAAGACCCGGTCCGAGCCCGAGGGCAGGTCCGGGTGGGTAAGGACGGCATGGCCACCCGCCCGCTCCACCGCGTCGGCGATTTCCGCGTCCCCGGCGGCCACGATCACCGGGCCGATCCCGGCTTTCATGGCCTGGGCCCAGACCCGGACGATCATGGGCACCCCCCCGATATCCGCGAGCGGTTTACTGGGGAGCCGGGTCGAGGCCATACGGGCCGGGATAATGACCACAGGTTTCATGGGGAACGGGCTCTAAAGTCTGGTGGGCTCTATATTTTATGCGACGCTACGCCGCAATGACGGCGAAGGCCGGGCGGGTAAGGTCCCCCCAGTATTTCTGCCGGGTAATCTGCCCGGTGTCTTGGCTTGTCGCGTGGCCAAACGGAACACGCATTTGGGAGCTTGCCCGCATGGATTCCTTTGAGTGGAACAAGATCGCCGGCGCTGTGCTGGGCACTCTGGTCTTCGCTTTTGTGATCAAGACCGCCGCCGAGATTGTCTACGAGGCTGAAGAGCCTGCCAAGCCCGGCTATGTCGTCGAGGGCGTGGTCGAGACAGGCCCCGGCCCCGCCGCGCCCGCCGCCGCCGAAACGATGCCCGACTGGGGCACCGTGCTGGCCTCGGCCGATATCGCCAAGGGCAAGGACGTTTCCGGCCGCTGCCTGCAGTGCCACACGCTCGAAAAGGGCGGCGCCAACAAGATCGGCCCGAACATCTATGCCGTGGTCGACGAGTCCAAGGGCGAAGGCCGCAATGGCTTCGCCTTCTCGGCGGCCATGAAGGCCAAGGGCGGCACATGGAGCTATGACGAGCTGTACCACTTCCTGCGCTCGCCCGGCGCCTACATCTCCGGCACCAAGATGAGCTTTGCCGGTCTGCGCAATTCCCAAGACCGCATCAACCTGATCGCCTTCCTGCGCACCAATGCCGATACACAGGCGCCGATCCCCGCGCCCAAGCCCGCCGAAGCTGCGGCCCCGGCTGCCGCGCCCGCCGAAGGCGCCAAGCCTGCCGAGGGTGCTGCTGCCGCACCGGCCGAAGCCGCCAAGCCTGCCGAGGCTGCGCCTGCCGCCGCACCGGCGGCGAACTAGCCAGCGGCTTCAGAATAAAACGCATGGGCCGGTCATTCGCGTGACCGGCCTTTTTGTTTGTTGCCCCCTCCGTCGCTGCGCGACACCTCCCCCGTAAACGGGGGAGGAAAATCAGCGCGGTCTTTTTATAGACGTGATCGGCCCAGCGCTCTTTTCGATGCGCAGGATCGCGTCGGGCAAGGGTTCAATCGCGACCATCATGTGAAAGGCATTGGCGTGCAGCAGTTGCGCGCCATCCAGCATGACGCCGACATGACCTTTCCAGAACACCAGGTCGCCGCGCGCCAGCTCGGGCCCGGAATCCGGGAAGTGCTTTTCCATCATGTCGGTGTCGCGCGGGCTGCGGATGCCGCTGGCCGCCAGTGCAGTCTGGACCAGGCCGGAACAGTCGAGCCCCGCAAAAGTCTTGCCGCCCCAGACATAGGGCACGCCGAAAAAGGATTCCGCCACCGCCACCCAGTCGGGCTGCACTTCGTCCAGCATGGCGACATGGTGGCGATGCACCCAGGTATCCGGCGCGATCAGGATGAAGTTGCCCAGCTGGGTGAGCAAATTCACTTCGGCAGTCATGGGCAGCATGTCTTTCACCGGCGTCTTGAAATCGGCGGCGGGGAAGACCGGCGTCATCAGCGCCGCGATCTGCAGATGAATATCAAACGGCGCGGCAAGCTGTTCTTCGCGGACATAGCCGACATAATCGTCATTGGCCGCCTGTATCCAGGCCCAGCCATCCTTGCGCTCATAGACCATGACGCGCTCGCCATGCAGCAGTTCGCTATCCTGTGCCGCCGTGAAGGCAGGCGCGGCACGGAGCGAGGCGCGGCCCACCGCGACGGAGGCAGCCTCGCCTTCCGCAAAGCGCAAGGCATCGACCTTGCCCCGCAGATGCGCGGCGGCGAGATCGGCGCGTGCGGGCGTTATGCGCTTATCAAATGTCATTTCGCACCCCCTCCGGCCTTCGCACGCGACGCCCGCTTCGCGGTTTGCGTGCGACGGTCCCCTACCCCTTTATGTGCTTCGCGCACAGGGGGAGGGCCATAACGTTCCTGCAGCAGCGCATAGATCGCGCGGGCGCTGTTGGCCTCGGCCCCGATGGGGCGGCCGGGACGGACGCGGTCGTTCCAGGCCGGAATGTCAAGATGGCCCCAGCCCCTGGTCTGCGTCACGAAACGCCCCAGAAACAGCGCCGCCGTGATTGCGCCGGCATAACTGTAAGCCGGATTGTTGGTGAGATCGGCGACGCGGCTGCCGAGCGAAAATGCATAGCCCTGCCACAGCGGCAGCCGCCACAGGGGATCGTGCACCGACAGCGCATGGCGCGACAGGTCTGCCGCCAGCGCCTCGTCATTGGTGAAGAAGGGCGGCAGTTCCATGCCCGTGGCGACCCGCGCCGCGCCGGTGAGCGTGGCGATGTCGAGCAGAAGTTCTGGCGTCTCCTCATCGGCCAGCGCCAGCGCATCGGCCAGGATGAGGCGGCCTTCGGCATCGGTGTTGCCGATCTCCACCGTCAGGCCCTTGCGGCTCTTGAAGACATCGCCGGGACGGAAGGCGTCGCCGGAGACGGAATTTTCCACCGCCGGGATCAGCACCCGCAGATTCAGTTTCAGCTTAGCGCCCATTACCAGCGCGGCCACGGCCAGCGCGACGGCGGCGCCGCCCATGTCCTTCTTCATGGTGAGCATGCCGGCGGATGACTTGATGTCGAGGCCGCCCGTGTCGAAACAGACGCCCTTGCCCACCAGCGTCACGCGCGGCGCTTTTGGATGGCCCCAGCGCAGGTCGATCAGGCAGGGGGGCCGCGACGAGCCACGCCCCACCGCTTCGATCAGCGGGAAATTCTTCTTCAGCGCCGCGCCGCTGATGACGCTGACCTTCGCGCCGTGCTGCGCCGCCAGCGTCTTGGCCGCAGCGGCAAGCTCGGCGGGGCCCATGTCGTTGGCGGGCGTGTTGATCAGGTCGCGCGCCAGGAACACGGCTTGCGCGATGCGCGAGACTTCTTGCCCATCGACGCCCGGCGGCACGACCAGTTGCGGGGCAGGGGTCTTCTTGGCCTTGTAACGGGTGAATGCGTAGGTTCCCAGCAGCCAGGCCAGGGTCAGCTGCGTTGCATCCAGCTTTGTCTCGGCCAGGCGATAGACGCCAGCGGGCAGCTTCTCGGCCAGGGTGGCGGCGGCGAAGCTGTCATTGCCCTCGCCCAGACCCAGCACCCAGCCTGCGACCTTTGCCCCGGCCAGCAGCGGCATCAGTTCACCATCGCGCCCGGCAAAACCGGCGGCGGCGAGCGCGGCGCGGTTGCGATCTGCGGCGAGAAACGCCTTTGCCGCCTTGGCCGTCACCAGATGCACCGGCACGGCATTTCTGGCGCTGCGAACGAGGCTGGGATGCATGAATAGCTCTTATTTTCTTCTGGTACAGACTCTATGAATGGCGGGCGCTTGTTGCAAGGAAAGCCCGATGCCCGCCCGCTATACGCTCGTGATCGGCACCGCCAACTGGTCGAGCTGGAGCCTGCGGCCCTGGCTGGCGCTGACCCAGGCCGGCATGCCCTTCGAGACGGTGAAGATCAGGCTGCGCCAGCAGGGCGAGACGAAAAAGGCGATCCTGAAACATTCGCCGTCCGGCAAGGTGCCTGCCCTGAAGATCACCGAGCGGGGCAAGACCGTGACGGTGTGGGACAGCCTTGCCATCTGCGAGACCCTGGCCGAGCGCCATCCCAAGGCAAGATTGTGGCCCGCCGACGCCGCCACCCGCGCCATCGCCCGCGCCCATGCCGCCGAGATGCATTCCGGCTTTCCGAATGTGCGCGACCAGCTCAGCATGTATTTCGTCGAGAGACGGCCGCTGCCGGCATTGCGCGAGAACACGCAAGCCGAGATCGCGCGCATCCTGTCGCTATGGGCTTCGGCGCTGAAAGCGCATAAGGGCCCGTTCCTGTTCGGCCGCTTTTCCATCGCCGACGCGATGTATGCCCCGGTGGTGTCGCGCTTCGTCACCTATGGCGTGAAAACGCCGCCCGGCGTCAGCGCCTATATGGCGCGCGTCATGGCGCTGCCCGGCATGCTCGCCTGGGGCCGCATGGCGCAGCAGGACGTCGACGCCGGTATCGCCTAGCGCGCCAACAACCCGGCCTCGCGGAAATACCGCCTCGCCCCAGCATGTAATGGCGCTGGCAGCTCCAATGCTGCGGTGGCAAGACCAATTTTATGCGCCGCCGGATGACCGGCCACCAGTGCCGCGCGGTTTGCCGGATTGAACAGCGCCCGCGTGATGCCATAGACCAGGGCATCGGGCACCCTGGCGTTCACCACCCACAGCGTGCGGGTGGCGATGGTGTTGAGGGCGGGTGCGCCCGGATAGGTTTGCGCCGCAATGGTGGCGTGCTGCAATTGCGGTTCCTGCGCCAGCAGGCGTTCCACGCCATCGCCCGTGATCGGAACCAGCCCGGCCTTGCCGCCTGCCAGCGCCTGCGACACCGGGCCGAACGGCGCGGCGGCGGTGAGGAAGAAGGCGTCGATCTTTCCGTCTGCCAGCAACACATCGGGATCATCGCCTTCGACCAGCCGCACCGAGACGCGGAACGCCGCCAGGATGCGGCGCGCGGTGATGCCGGAATCGGTGGTGGGCGGCGCCAGCCAGACCCGCCGGCGCGCCAGCCCGCGCACATCAGTGATGCCTGCGCGGGCGGCGGCGACCAGGTGCACTTCTTCCGGGAACAGCGCGGCAATGATGGTGACATTCTTCTGCGGCCCGAAGCGGCGGAAGGGGCCCTGCCCGCGCGCGGCGGCATCGGCCATGTCGGATTGCACCAGCGCCGATTCCACCAGCCCGTTATTGACGGCGCGCAGATTGTCGAACGAGCCCTGCGCCGTGCGCACCGACAGGATGGTGCCCGACGGGCCGCAGACCATCGAGGTTTCGCAGCGGCCCATCCCCGGCGGATGGCTGATGATGCCGGCGATGGCCTGGGCGATGGTGAAGAAAGTGCCGCCGCTGGGGCCGGTGGCGATCTGGAACGACACCCGTTCGCCATCCGGGCCGGCCACCGGCGCGGCGCGCCAGGACAGGCCCCACAACACCAGGGCGGCGAAGGCGGCAAGCGCGAAAAGGGCGGCGAAACGCTGTTGCATGATTTTACGGGTTAACAATTCCTTGCGGGCGGCAAGTTCTAAGCCTTGGGCAACGCTTTATCTCACCTTCTAGAAAGATGCTTAAGTGTTTGTTGACCCGCAAGGCGGCATCATCCGGCCACGCTTCTATATGCAGGGCCGTTCCATGCCGCGTTTTGCCCCCCGTCTGCTTGTCATTCTCATGGCTTCCGCCGCGCTGTCCGCCTGCTCGATGCTGGGTGGTGCGCCGGAGCTGAAGGAAAAGCTTGGCGTCAATGACAAGCCGCCCGTGCCGAAGAATGTCGCCAACGATCTGGACGGCAATCTGCGCCAGGCGCAGTTGCTGCGGCTGGCGGGCAAGCATGACGAAGCCATCCAGATTCTGTCCCAGCTGGCGCTGGTGGCCGCCGATGACGGCCGCGTGATCGGCGAGTATGGCAAGGCGCTGGCGCAGAAGGGCCGCGCCCAGGACGCCACCCAGTTCCTGCGCCGCGCCATCGAGATTTCGCCCAACGACTGGACCTTCTATTCCGCGCTGGGTGTGGCCTATGACCAGGTTGGCGACCAGGTGAATGCCCGCGCCGCCTATGAGCGCGCCCTGACGTTGCGCCCGGGCGAAGCCAGCGTGCTGAACAATTACGCCCTGTCGCGCATGCTGGCGAAGGACCCGGAAGGGGCCCGCCAGTACATCGCGATGGCGCAGGGCACGGCCAAGCCCGGTGACGAGAAGATCGCCAGCAACGTGGCGCTGATCAACCAGATGGCGCCGCTGCCGGCGCTGGCCGCACTGCCCAAGCTGGTGATGGCCAAGCCGGTTGCCGTCGCCAAGACCGAAGCGCCCCGGCCCGTCAGCGTGGCGAAGGCCGCGCCCCGCCCCGCGCCGCCGATCCCGGTGGTCGAAACCCCTGCCCCACAGCGCCAAATTGCGGCCGCCGCGCCGCGTTCGCTGGCGCCCCAGCCCCAGCCGCAGCGCCAGGCCGCCGTCGTCAATGCGGAACTGGAACAGACCGCCCTGGCCGTGGCCGAACAGACCGGCGGCGTGCCCGACCGCACCGTCGTGATGCAGGCCGTGCCGTTCGATCCGCTGGCCGGGCCGGTCAAGCCCCGCCGGAAGCCGCGCACCGTTGCCGCCAAGAAGGCGGAACAGCCGGTGAAGCAGGCGCAGGTGCCAGCCCTGCGCGTGGCGAACGAGCAGTACTGATTTAAAACCCCTCC
>CANHNJ010000011.1 GCA_947462105.1 Alphaproteobacteria bacterium | reverse complement strand
CTGCCCAGGCTCCCGCCGAGGCGCCCGCCGCCGAAGCCCCGCAGGCGGAAGGCTAAGCCATGAAGACCAAGATCCTCAATCTCGACAACAAGGCCGCCGGCGACGTTGAACTCAACGACGCCATCTTCGGCCTGGAGCCGCGCCAGGACCTGATCCAGCGCGTCGTCGTCTGGCAGCTCGCCAAGCGCCGCGCCGGCACGCACAAGATCCTGACCCGCGCCGAAGTGAACCGCACCAAGCACAAGTCGGTGAAGCAGAAGGGCAGCGGCGGCGCCCGTCACGGCGCCCGTTCGGCCCCGCTGTTCGTCGGCGGCGCCAAGGCGATGGGCCCGGTCAATCACTCTCACGAGTTTGACCTGCCCAAGAAGGTGAAGGCCCTGGGCCTGCGCCATGCGCTGTCGTCCAAGGCGAAGTCAGGCTCGATCGTCATCCTCGACGAAGCCAAGTCCAAGGACATCAAGACCGGCACCCTTGCCAAGCAGTTCGGCGCGCTCGGCGTCGCCAAGGCGCTGGTGATCGATGCAGAATTCGACAGCAACTTCCAGCTTTCGGCACGCAACCTCGCCGATGTGTCGCTGCTGCCGATGGCCGGTATCAACGTCTATGACATCATGAAGAGCGGCACGCTGGTTCTGACCAGCGCCGCCGTCAAGGCGATCGAAGCGAGGCTCGCATGAACACGAACTATGATGTGATCCTGTCGCCGATCATCACGGAAAAGGCCACGCGCCTGACCGAGAACAACCAGGTCGTGTTCCGCGTCACGCTGAATGCCACAAAGCCGGCCATCGCCAAGGCGGTTGCCGAGCTGTTCAAGGTCAAGGTCAAGGCGGTCAACACGATCACGGTCAAGGGCAAGCGCAAGCTGGCCCGTGGCAAGACGTACACGCGCAGCGACATCAAGAAAGCGATCGTGACCCTCGAAGAGGGCCACCAGATCGACATCACGACGGGTCTCTAAGCCATGGCTCTGAAACACTACAAGCCTTCCACGCCCGGCCAGCGCCAGCTGGTGCTGGTTGACAAGTCCGGCCTGCACAAGGGCGGCCCGGTCAAGTCGCTGACCGAAGGCAAGCACTCCAAGGGTGGCCGCAACAACACTGGTCGCATCGTCGTGCGCTGGCAGGGTGGCGGTCACAAGCAGCGGTATCGCCTGATCGATTTCAAGCGCAACAAGTTCAACGAGCCGGCGACGGTCGAGCGTCTGGAATATGACCCCAACCGCACCGCCTTCATCGCGCTGCTGACCTACAAGGACGGCACCCAGTCCTACATCCTGGCGCCGCAGCGCCTGGCCGTGGGCGACACCGTCGTCTCGGGCGAAAAGGTCGACGTGAAGGTGGGCAATGCCATGCCGCTGGGCGCGATGCCTGTCGGCGCCATCGTCCACAACATCGAAATGAAGCCGGGCAAGGGCGGCCAGATCGCCCGTTCGGCTGGCGCCTTCGCGCAGTATCTCGGCCGCGATGCCGGTTATGCGCTGGTGCGCTTGAATTCGTCGGAAGTGCGCAAGATCCCGCTGACCTGCATGGCGACGGTCGGCGCGGTTTCCAACCCCGACCACATGAACGAAGTGCTGGGCAAGGCCGGCCGCAACGTCTGGAAGGGCAAGCGCCCGTCCGTCCGCGGTACCGCGATGAACCCGATCGACCATCCGCATGGCGGCGGCGAAGGCCGCACCAAGGGTGGCCGTCACCCGGTCACCCCCTGGGGCAAGGGCACGAAGGGCAACAAGACCCGCACCAACAAGCGCACCACCAAGTTCATCGTGCGCACCCGCAAAGGCAAGGCAAGCTAATGACCCGCTCTGTTTGGAAAGGCCCGTTTGTCGACGGCTACATCCTGAAGAAGGCCGAAGCCGCCCGTTCGTCGGGCCGCAAGGATGTGATCAAGACCTGGTCGCGCCGTTCGACCATCCTGCCGCAGTTCGTCGGCCTGACGTTCGGCGTCTACAACGGACAGAAGCACATCCCGGTGAACGTCACCGAGGACATGGTCGGCCACAAGCTGGGCGAGTTCTCGCCCACCCGCACCTTCCACGGTCACACCGGTGGCGGCGACAAGAAGGCGAAGAGGTCGTAATGGGCAAGGAATCTCGCGCGCGCGTCCTCAAGGACAATCAGGCGATGGCGGTCGCCCGTAATATCCGCGTCTCTCCGCGCAAGCTAAACCTGCTGGCGCAGCAGATCCGTGGCAAGAAGGTCGATCGCGCTCTCAACGAGCTGACGTTCTCGCAGAAGCGCATTGCCGGTGCCGTCAAGAAGGCGCTGCAGTCGGCCATCGCCAATGCCGAGAACAACCACGACCTGGATGTTGACGACCTGATCGTCAAGGAAGCCAGCGTCGGCAAGAATTTGGTGATGAAGCGCTTCCACCCGCGTGCCCGTGGCAATTCCGGCGGCATCGAGAAGTTCTTCAGCCAGATCACGATCGTGGTCGAAGAAAGGCGCGAAGAGAAGACGGCTGAAGCCGCCGCTCCCGCGAAGAAGAAGACATCTGGCAAGAAGCCCGCGGCCAAGAAGCCTGCGGCCAAGGCCAAGAAGGAAGCTGCCTAATGGGTCAGAAATGTAATCCGATCGGTCTGCGCCTGGGCGTCAACCGCACCTGGGATTCTCGCTGGTATGCCAGCAAGAAGGACTACGGCAAGCTCCTGCAGGAAGACATCAAGATCCGCGACTATCTCAGCGACAAGCTGAAGGCTGCCGGCGTCTCCCGCGTCATCATCGAGCGCCCGCACAAGAAGTGCCGCGTCACCATCCACTCGGCGCGTCCGGGCGTGGTGATCGGCAAGAAGGGCGCCGACATCGAGAAGCTGAAGAGCGACGTCCAGCGCTACACGACCGACGAAGTGCACCTGAACATCGTGGAAATCCGCAAGCCGGAAATCGACGCCAAGCTGGTGGCCGAGAACATCGCCCAGCAGCTCGAGCGCCGCGTTGCCTTCCGCCGCGTGATGAAGCGTTCGGTGCAGACCGCCATGCGCCTTGGCGCGCTCGGCATCCGTATCAATTGCACCGGCCGCCTGGGCGGCGCCGAAATCGCCCGTATCGAATGGTATCGCGAGGGCCGGGTGCCGCTGCACACGCTGCGCGCCGACATCGACTATGGCATTGCCACCGCGTTCACAACCTATGGCACCTGCGGCGTCAAGGTCTGGATCTTCAAGGGCGAGATCATGGAACACGACCCCTATGCCACCGAAAAGCGCCTGGCCAGTGAAGCCGAAGGCGGCAACCGCGGTCCGCGCGAACGTGAGCGCGAGCGCGCTCCGGCTGCTGAGTAAAGAGAAGAACCATGCTGTCTCCCAAGCGCACCAAGTTCCGCAAGCAGTTCAAGGGCCGCATCCACGGCGCTGCCAAGGCCGGCACGTCGCTGGCGTTCGGCGCCTTCGGCCTGAAGGCCATGGAGCCGGAACGCCTCAATGCCCGCGAGATCGAAGCGGCCCGCCGCGCCATCACGCGCCAGATGAAGCGCGCCGGCCGTGTCTGGATCCGAATCTTCCCGGACGTTCCGGTGTCCAAGAAGCCCGCCGAAGTCCGCATGGGTTCGGGCAAGGGCGCGCCGGAATATTGGGTGGCCAAGGTCAAGCCGGGCCGCATCCTGTTCGAGATCGACGGCGTTGACGTCGATACCGCCAAGGAAGCGATGCGCCTGGGCGCTGCCAAGCTTTCCATCTCCACCAAGTTCATCGCGCGTACGCTGTAAGAGAAGAATCATGGCGAAGAAAAAAACCAAGGCGAAAGCCACCAAGTCGAAGAAGCCGGCGGCCAAGGCAGCCGGCAAGATCGACGCCTTCCGCGGCAAGAGCGTGGACGAGCTAGGCACCCAGCTCAACTCCTTCAAGAAGGAGCAGTTCAACCTGCGATTCCAGCGCGCCAACGGCCAGGTCGAGAACACCGGCCGCATCCGCACGCTGCGCCGCGAGATTGCGCGCATCGAAACCGTGCTTACCGAGCAGCGCCGCGCTGCCGCGAAAGGTTAAGACCCATGCCCAAGCGCATCCTGCAAGGCACCGTTGTCAGCGACAAGAACGCCAAGACCATCGTGGTCAAGGTTGAGCGCCGCTTCACGCATCCCGTTCTGGGCAAGACCGTGCGCCGCTCGAAGAAGTACCACGCCCATGACGAAAAGGGCGAGTTCAAGGTGGGCGATACCGTCCGCATTCAGGAATGCCGGCCGCTGTCCAAGTTGAAGACTTGGGCCGTGCTGGAACGCGTCGGCAAGTAACGGCGCGATTGAGGAGTTGAGACTATGATTCAGATGCAAACTGAGCTCGATGTCGCCGACAATAGCGGCGCCAAGAGCGTTATGTGCATCAAGGTGCTGGGCGGTTCGCATCGGCGTTATGCCGATGTCGGCGACATCATCGTGGTGTCGGTCCAGGAAGCGCTGCCGCGTGGCCGCGTCAAGAAGGGCGAAGTGCTCAAGGCCGTCGTGGTCCGCACCGCCAAGGGCGTTCGCCGCGCCGACGGTTCGCTGATCCGTTTCGACGGCAACGCCGCCGTGCTGGTCAACGCCCAGGGCGAGCCCATCGGCACCCGCATCTTCGGACCGGTGACGCGCGAACTGCGCAGCAAGGGTCAGATGAAAATCATTTCGCTCGCGCCGGAGGTGCTGTGATGGCCAACATCAAGAAAGATGACAACGTCATCGTCATCACCGGCGGCGACAAGGGCAAGAAGGGCAAGGTCCTGAAGGTTTTCCCGAAGGAAGGCCGTGCGCTCGTCCAGGGCGTCAATGTCGTCAAGCGCCACCAGCGCCAGACGCAGAAGGAGCAGGGCGGCATCATTACCAAGGAAGCCCCGATCCAGCTTTCCAACATCGCGCATGTCGATCCCAAGTCGGGCAAGGCGACGCGCATCGGGTTCAAGATACTGGCCGACGGCAGCAAGGTCCGCTTCGCCAAGAAGTCGGGAGAAGTGATCGATGTCTGACGCAGGCACAAACAGCAAGAATCCCAAGGAAGCCCAGAAGGCCCAGGCGAAAGCCGACAAGGCCGACAAGGCGTCCAAGCGCCGTGAGGTCAACACCGGCACGAATGTCGCCGTTGGCGAGCATGCCCGCGAGGCCGGCTACGTGCCGCGCTTCAAGAAGCGCTACAACGAGGTCCTCAAGGCCGAGCTGATGAAGAAGTTCGGCTACAGCAACGCCATGCAGGTGCCGAAGCTGAACAAGGTTGTTCTTAACATCGGCGCTGGCGAAGCTGCGGTTGATGGCAAGAAGATCCTGCAGGCCGTCAACGACCTGACCGCGATCGCCGGCCAGAAGGCGATCCAGACCCGCTCCAAGAAGGCCATCGCGCAGTTCAAGATCCGCGAAGGCCTGCCGATCGGCGCCAAGGTGACGCTGCGCGGCGACGTGATGTACGAATTCCTGGACCGCCTGATCACCATGGCGCTGCCGCGCGTGCGTGACTTCCGCGGCGTGAACCCCAAGTCCTTCGATGGCCGTGGCAACTACGCCATGGGCATGAAGGAACATGTGGTGTTCCTGGAAATCGACTACGACAAGACCGAGACGGTGTGGGGTATGGACATCGTCGTTAACACTTCCGCGAAGACGGACGACGAGGCCCGGGCACTGCTCGAAGGCTTCCAGTTCCCCTTCACGACGAATTGAGGCGAGACCCATGGCGAAGACGAGCCAGATCAACCGTAACAAGAAGCGCGAAAAGCTTGTGGCGCAGTACGCCGTGAAGCGCGCCGCGCTCAAGGCCCAGGCCAATGACGAGAAGGTGCCGCAGGAAGAGCGGTTCGCCGCCCGTCTGAAGCTGGCCAAGCTGCCGCGCAACTCCTCGAAGGTGCGCATCCATCATCGCTGCGAACTCTCGGGCCGTCCCAAGGGCTATTACCGCAAGATCAAGATGTCGCGTATCGCGCTTCGCGATCTTGGCAATTTCGGCCAGATCCCCGGCATGACCAAGGCGAGCTGGTAAGGAGCAACCATGATTATTGATCCGATTGGCGATCTCATCACGCGCATCCGCAACGGGCAGCTTCGCCGCAAGGCCAAGATCAGCTCGCCCAATTCGCGCCTGCGCACCCGTCTTCTCGACGTGCTGCAGGCCGAAGGCTTCATCCGCGGCTATGCCGAGGTGGAGACCAAGGGCCACAAGGAACTGGAAATCGAGCTGAAGTATCACGATGGCGAACCCGTCATCCGCGAGCTGAAGCGCGTCTCCACTCCGGGCCGCCGCGTCTATTCCTCGATCAGCGACCTCAAGCCCCATCGTCAGGGCCTGGGCGTCTCCATTCTCTCCACGCCGCAGGGCGTGATGACGGACAACTCCGCCCGCGAAAAGAACGTTGGCGGCGAAGTTCTCTGTCAGGTGTTCTAAGGAGCCGCCATGTCTCGTATCGGCAAGAAACCCATTCCGCTTCCCAAGGGCGTCGTCGCCTCGGTGGAAGGTCAGACCGTCAAGGTCAAAGGCCCCAAGGGCGAACTCAGCGTCAAGCTGGTGCCCGATGTCGCCGCCACGCTGGAGGACGGTTCGATCTCCGTCCTGCCGCGTGAAGGCGCTGAGCGCGGCCCGCAGATGTGGGGCCTCTCCCGCACGCTGGTGAACAATCTGGTGGAAGGCGTGACCAACGGCTTCACCCAGAAGCTGGAAATCCAGGGCGTCGGCTATCGCGCGGCGGTGCAGGGCAAGGTCCTGAACCTGCAGCTCGGCTTCAGCCACGACGTGCCCTATGCGATCCCGCCGGGCATCACCATCGTCACCGAGAAGCCGACCATGATCGCCGTCTCGGGCATCGACAAGCAGCTCGTCGGCCAGGTTGCCGCCGAGATCCGTTCTTGGCGTCCGCCGGAGCCCTATAAGGGCAAGGGTGTGCGCTATGAAGGCGAATATGTCCGCCGCAAGGAAGGCAAGAAGAAGTAAGATGACCAACGCTCTCTTCAAAAAGCGCCAGTCGCGCACCCGCCACCACATCGGCACCAAGTCGGATCGTCCGCGTCTGTCGGTCTTTCGTTCGGGCAAGCACATCTACGCCCAGGTGATCGATGACCTGAAGGCCGTCACCGTCGCCTCGGCTTCGACCGCCGAGAAGGAAAGCGGCGTCGCCAAGGGCTACAATGTCGATGCCGCCGGCACCGTCGGCAAGAAGATCGCCGAGCGTGCCAAGGCCGCAGGCGTGACCCAGGTCGTGTTCGACCGTGGCGGCTACATCTATCATGGGCGCATCAAGGCGCTCGCGGACGCGGCTCGCGAAGCCGGTCTTGATTTCTGAGGAATAAAGATATGGCACGCGAAGGCGAACAGCAGGGTGGCCGTGGACGTGGCGGCGAGCGCGGCGATGGCCGTGGCCGCGGCGGACGTCGCGAGGAAAAGGACAGTGACCTGGTTGAAAAGCTGGTGCACATCAATCGCGTCGCCAAGGTTGTGAAGGGCGGCCGCCGCTTCGCCTTCGCCGCGCTGGTGGTGATCGGTGATGGCGCCGGCAAAGTCGGCTTTGGTCATGGCAAGGCGCGCGAAGTGCCGGAAGCCATCCGCAAGGCGACCGAAGAAGCCAAGAAGGCGATGATCAAGATCCCGCTGAAGGATGGCCGCACCATTCATCATGACGTCCGTGGCCATCATGGCGCCGGCAAGGTCGTGGTCCGTCCGGCGCCCGCCGGTACCGGCATCATCGCCGGTGGCCCGATGCGCGCCGTGTTCGAAGCACTGGGCGTGGGCGATGTCGTGTCCAAGTCGCTGGGCACCTCCAATCCCTACAACATGGTGCGCGCCACGTTCGACGCGCTGAAGAACCAGCAGAGCCCCCGCATGGTGGCGCAGCGCCGTGGCCGCAGCGTTTCGGAAATCCTCGCCCGTCGCGAGGAAACTGCCGACACGCTTTCGGCCTAAGGTTTAAGGAGCAATTATCATGGCCGCAAAGAAGACCGTCACGGTGCGCCAGATCCGCAGCGCCAACCGCCGTCCCGAGATCCAGGCCGCCACGCTGCGTGGCCTGGGCCTGGGCAAGATCCGCCGTGAACGCACGCTGGAGGATACCCCCTCCGTGCGCGGCATGATCAAGGCGATCCAGCACCTGGTCGAGATCGTCGAAGACAAGAAGTAATTTGATGACCGGCATCTTGGCTGGTCAGGAGACGTTGAAATGAAGCTGAACGAGATCAAGAACAATCCGGGCGCGCACAAGCGCAAGGACAAGGTTGGCCGTGGTTCCTCCTCGGGCCTGGGCAAGACCTCGGGCCGTGGCGTCAAGGGTGCCAAGGCCCGTACCGGCAACCAGGTGCATGGTTTCGAAGGCGGCCAGATGCCGCTGCACATGCGCATGCCCAAGCGCGGCTTCCGCAACATCTTCGGCACCGATTTCGCCGAAGTGAATATTGGCCGCCTGCAGAAGGCCGTCGACAACAAGAAGCTCGACGCCTCGGTCAAGATCACCGAAGAGGTGCTGCGCAAGGCCGGCCTGGTGCACAAGTCCAAGGACGGCGTGCGCCTGCTCGGCAAGGGCGAGATCAAGGCCAAGCTGACCATCGAGGTTTCCGGCGTTTCGGCCGGTGCCAAGGATGCGGTCGAAAAGGCCGGCGGCAGCGTCACCACGACCTATGCCAAGAAGGTCTATGCCAACAAAAAGGGCCAGCCCGGCAAGCGCCAGGTTCGCCGTGCCGACGCCGCCAAGAAGCGCGAAGCCAGCAAGGCTTAAAAGCCGGGTTTTTGCCTTTTGGCCGCTCCCATGCGGCGATGGCGACCCCATATAAGGCGGAATTGCGCGAGCCGGGGCCCTGGAAATAGGGTAAGACTCGGCCGCGATTTGGGAGCAGCCTGATGGCATCTGCAGCCGAACAACTGGCCGCCAATTTCAGCTTGAAGAATCTGGGCAAGTCCCATGAGCTGCGCAACCGCATCTTCTTCACGCTGGGCGCCCTAATCGTCGCGCGCCTGGGCACCTATATCCCGCTGCCTGGCATCGATCCCGCCGTGCTGGCGCAGCAGGTGCAGCAGCAGGCCGGTGGCCTGCTCGACGTCTTCAACACCCTGGCGGGCGGCGCGGTCGAGCGCATGGCGATTTTTGCCCTCTCGATCATGCCCTACATCACCGCCTCGATCATCATCCAGGTGATGACCAGCGTCTTCCCGGAACTGGAAGCGCTGAAGAAGGAAGGCGAGGCAGGCCGCAAGGTCATCAACCAGTACACCCGTTACGGCACCGTCTTCATCGCCCTGATCCAGTCCTATGGCATCGCCATCGGCCTGGAGAACTGGGGCACCGCCGTGATCGATCCGGGCCTGTTCTTTCGCGTCACCTCGATGATCACCCTGACCTCCGGCACCGTCCTGCTGATGTGGGTCGGCGAGCAGATCACCAGCCGCGGCGTCGGCAACGGCATCTCGCTGATCATCTTTGTCGGCATCGTGGCGGGCTTCCCGCGCGTCATCGGCCAGTCGCTGGAACAGATGCGCACCGGCGCCGCCAGCCCGGCGCTGTTCGTCATCATCCTCTTTGCGATCGTCGGCCTGGTGCTGGGCATCGTCTTCATGGAGCGCGCCCAGCGCCGCCTGTTCGTCACCTATCCCAAGCGGCAGGTGGGCAACAAGGTCTATGGCGGCGAGAGCTCGCACCTGCCGATCAAGCTGAACGTCTCGGGCGTGATCCCGCCGATCTTTGCTTCCTCGCTGCTGCTGCTGCCGACCACCTATGCCAGCTTCAACGCGGCGAACATGCCCGGCTGGCTTTCGACCATCGTCACCTTCCTCAGCCGTGGCCAGCCGCTCTACATGCTGCTCTACGCGACGCTGATCTTCTTCTTCGCCTTCTTCTACACCTCGGTGGTGATGCCGCCGGAAGAGACGGCCGACAATCTGAAGAAGTATGGCGGCGTCTTCCCCGGCATCCGTCCCGGCAAGAAGAGCGCCGATTTCATCGACTATGTCCTGACCCGCATCACCGTGGTCGGCGCGCTCTACCTGACCGTGGTCTGCCTGATCCCGGAATTCTTTTTCTACGAGTATAATCTGTCCTTTGCCGTCGGCGGCACCTCGATCCTGATCGTGGTCTCGGTGACGATGGATACGGTGGCGCAGATCCAGAGCCATCTGGTCGCCCAGCAGTATGAAGGCCTGCTCAAGAAATCGAAGCTGCGGGGAGCGCGGCGGTGAACATCGTCCTGTTCGGACCTCCGGGGGCAGGCAAGGGCACCCAGGCGAAAATCCTGACCGAGAGCCGCGGCCTGCCGCAGCTTTCGACCGGCGACATGCTGCGCGCGGCCGTCGCCGCCGGTTCGCCGCTGGGCCTGCGCGTCAAGGCGATCCTGGAAAAGGGGGAACTGGTTTCCGACGACCTGGTGATCGACATCATCGGCGCCCGCTACGACCAGCCCGATTGCAAGAACGGCGCGGTGTTTGACGGTTTCCCGCGCACCATTCCCCAGGCCGAGGCGCTGGACGCCATGCTGGCGGCGCGTGGGCGCAAGATCGACACGGTGCTGGAACTGAAGGTGGATGACGCCGCGCTGCTCAGCCGCGTCGAAGCCCGCATCAAGGCCGGCGGCGTGCTGCGCTCCGACGACACGCCGGAAACGCTCGCCCACCGCCTGGGCGTCTATTACAAGAACACTGCGCCGCTGATCGATTTCTATCGCGCCCAGGGCAAGCTGACGACGCTGGACGGCATGGCGCCGATCGACACCGTCACCAGCGCGATCGCCGCAAAGCTCGACGCGAAAGCCTAGGTGCGAAAGCCTAGGCGCGCTGATAGTCGGGCGTGACGCCGGCATCGCGCCAGTAGCGCGCCAGCCCGATCTCTTCCATCAAGGCCGCGAAACGCGGATCGCGTTGCATGGCGCGGCCGCTGGGATAGAACAGCGTGCGCGTGCGGCGCTGTTCGAACCGCGTAAAGGCGCGCTGCACGGTTGAGAACCGCGAGGGGCCGATCGCGAAGCCCCGGTTCATGTACAGGCCCTCGGCAACCATGAAAGCCTCGTCCAGGCGTCCCAGCGCTGCGGCGAAGGCGATCATGTTCTCGGCATAACCCGCGCCCTGGTGCGCCATCGCCAGGTTGAGCGCGATAGCCTGGTCGCTGTCGGCCCGTGAACATCAAGAGATAAACCCTGGAGAACCAGACGGAACGCTGGCGCGGAAAAAGCTCGGCGCCCTGCGCCGCGATGGCGTCGGCTTTGGCAAGGCGGTCCGCACACCAGAAGATCTGGATCGACAGCCATAGCTGTGCCGGATCGATCTGCGAGGCATGTGCCCCGGCGCGAACGGCCAGGTCGGCCGCCTCGACGTTCCGCCCCGCATTGTTCATCAGGTCCGCCAGGTCCAGCAGCAATTCGTCGGAAGCGGGATTGAACCGCAATCCTTCGCGGTAGATCGCCTCCTTGCGGCCCCAGCCGCCACGCAGGGGGATCATCACCGCCTCGGCGGCATAGCCATTGGCGTCATGCGGGTCCAGGACGCGGGCATGGCGCAGCGCGTCTTCGGCGCGCAGGCGAAACGCTTCCGCCTGCTCCGGCATGGAATTCATGGCAAAGGGGTTCGCCAGCGCCAGGCCGCCCCAGGCCTGTGCGGAATCCGGCGCGATCCTGGTCACATGCTCGATCATGCCGGCGGCCTGTGCGGCCGCTTCCGTGCTGCCAGCCCGGATGGCCAGCTTGGCCTGCTCCAGCAGGAGCGCCACCTTGGGCGAGGCCAGTGCGGCGGGCGCGTCCGGACGGCGCAACAGGAAGAACCCCGCGCCTGCGGCCGCGGCCGCCGCCACTGCGCCGCCACCGGCCAGAAGCCAGCGCCGGTTTGGCGTGCCGGCCGGGGGCAGGGGTGAGGCTTGTGGTGCCGCACCGGCCTGCTTCAACCGGTAACCGACGCGGGCAATCGTCTCGATCTCGAAGGATGCGCCATTATCCGCTTCCGACAGGCGGCGTAGGCGGCCGATGGCGCGGTTGATGGCGTCGTCGCCCACCACCCGTCCTTCCCAGCAGCGTTCGATCAGCTCGTCGCGCGACACCACCGCGCCATCGGCGCTGGCCAGCGCTACCAGCACCTGCATGACGCGCGGCTCCAGAGAATCCTTCCACCCGGCGCGCGCCACCTCGCGGCTGGACGGGCTGACCTGCAGCGCCCCCCCAAAGCGAAGTCTGGCGCCCGCGCCAGGTCGATGGGCGACAGATCGGGTGTGTTTTCGGCGTTCATCGGCAATCCATCGGGTGGCGCAAGGCGATCCATCGGCTCCGGCCCAAGGAAAAAATAGCCCGGTTCGCGGCCATATCGACAGCGAAACCGGCGCTACGCCCCAAGGAGCCTCAATGTCCCGTCCATCCTCCGCGCACAGAGTCAGCCATACCCGGCGGCACTATACGCGAGCGGTCGTGACAGCCGAAGGGCGAAGCCGGTCCCAAACCACATTCCTCAAGGAGACTGTCATGAACCGCATCCTCATCGCCGCCATCATCACCACCCTGTCGCTGGGCGCCGCCCAGGCGGGCACCGCCACCGTCCAGCATGGCGACCTCAACCTGGCCACGCCCGCCGGCGTCGCGGCCCTCAAGGGCCGCGTCCAGGTGGCGGCCGGGGCCGCCTGTGCGCCGGTCCAGTTCGATTTCGGGGTCAGCGCCCGGACCCTTTACGAGGCCCAGGCCGAGCGCCGGGCCTGCATTACCCGGACCGCCGCCCGTGCCCTGGTGCAGATCCAGCAGGCCCGAGTCGCGGTTCCGGCCACCCGGATCGCCCGCCAGTAACATACCCATGGCGGGAAGAGCCGCGGGCGCCCCTTCCAGAGGGGGCGCCCGTGTGCTTTTCTGGGCTCTGGAGGGCCCTGTTTGCAGGGCTTTTGCGGGCCTGCGGCAATAAATCCCGCCCAGCCATTGACGGGTGGGGGCTCCTTCATATAATCCGCGCCCTCGCGACAGATTTCCTGTCATTTCAAGGGTTTTGGGTGCGTTCGCTGGAACGCCCGGAGCTCCGGTTTTGACTGGTAATCTGCCGCTTCGCAATTTTGCAATGAATTCAAAGGCCTAACGGCCATCGGAGAAGCACCTTGGCACGTATCGCCGGCGTCAATATCCCGACCCAGAAGCGCGTCGAAATCGGCCTGCGCTATATTCATGGAATCGGCCCCCTGACCGCGAAGAAGATCATAACCCAGCTGGGCATCGATCCGACCCGCCGCGTCAGCGACCTGACCGAGTCCGAAGTCATCCAGATCCGCGAAGTGATCGACCGCGATTTCCTCGTCGAGGGCGACCTGCGCCGCGACGTCGCGATGAACATCAAGCGCCTGATGGATCTGGGCTGCTATCGCGGCCTGCGTCATCGCAAGGGCCTGCCGGTTCGCGGCCAGCGTACCCACACCAACGCCCGCACCCGCAAGGGGCCTGCCAAGGCGATCGCCGGCAAGAAGAAAGTGACCAAGTAATATGGCAGCTCCCGACAAGAAGGCCGCCGGCCGTCCGCGCAAGAAGGAAAAGAAGAACGTCGTCGTGGGCGTCGCCCATGTCGCCGCCACCTTCAACAACACCATCATCACCATCACCGACACCCAGGGCAACGCGATCTCCTGGTCGTCGTCGGGCATGATGGGCTTCAAGGGTTCGCGCAAGTCGACGCCGTATGCGGCGCAGATGGCCGCCGAAGACGCCGGCCGCAAGGCCGTCGAGCACGGCATGCGCACGCTGGAAGTCGAAGTCTCGGGCCCCGGCTCGGGCCGTGAATCCGCGCTGCGCGCGCTGCAGGCCGTGGGCCTGACCGTCACCTCCATCCGCGACGTGACGCCGATCCCGCACAATGGCTGCCGCCCGCCCAAGCGTCGCCGCGTTTAAGCACCGGCATAGAGTTTCGTTTCGGACGTACCCACTAACCCGTCGAATGTATGGCCATGGTCCGACATGGCCGGGACACGATGAGGAAAAAACATGTTTCAGAAAAACTGGCAGGAACTGATCAAGCCGCAGAAGCTCAAGACCGATGTCGGTCATGACGGCGGCCGTGCCGCGACCATCACTGCCGAGCCGCTCGAGCGCGGCTTTGGCCTGACGCTGGGCAATGCCCTGCGCCGCGTGCTGCTGTCGTCGCTGCAGGGCGCCGCTGTCACCGCCATCTCCATCGAGGGCGTGCTGCACGAATTCTCGTCCATCCAGGGCGTGCGCGAAGATGTCACCGACATCGTCCTCAACGTGAAGCAGATCGCGCTGCGCATGCATGCCGAAGGTCCCAAGCGCGTCAGCTTGCGCAAGCAGGGCCCGGGCGAGGTCAAGGCTGGCGACATCCAGACCACTGCCGACATCGAAGTGCTGAACCCCGACCTGGTGCTGTGCACGCTCGACGAGAAGGTCGAGTTCCGCATGGAGCTCACCATCGCCACCGGCAAGGGCTATGTCCCCGCCGACCGCAACCGTCCGGAAGACGCGCCCATCGGCCTGATCCCGGTCGACTCGCTGTTCAGCCCGGTCAAGCGCGTCTCCTACAAGGTCGAGAACACCCGCGAGGGCCAGATCCTCGACTATGACAAGCTGACTCTCACCGTCGAGACCAACGGCGCCGTCACCTCGGACAATGCCGTGGCCTATGCCGCGCGCATCCTCCAGGACCAGCTGCAGGTCTTCATCAACTTCGAGGAGCCGCAGCTCCGCACCACCGAGGAAGCCAAGCCCGACCTGGCCTTCAACCCGGTGCTGCTGAAGAAGGTGGACGAGCTGGAACTGTCGGTGCGTTCGGCCAACTGCCTGAAGAACGATAACATCGTCTATATCGGCGACCTGATCCAGAAGACCGAAGGCGAGATGCTGCGCACCCCGAACTTCGGCCGCAAGTCGCTGAACGAGATCAAGGCTGTTCTCGCCGAGATGGGTCTGCACCTGGGCATGGAAGTGCCCGGCTGGCCGCCCGAGAACATCGAAGACCTCGCCAAGCGTTACGAAGACCAATACTGATTTTTTAGAAAGCAACTCCGATGCGTCACGGCAACCAAGGCCGCAAGTTCAACCGCACCGCTTCGCACCGCAAGGCGATGTGGGGCAACATGACGGCCGCGCTGATCAAGCACGAGCAGATCAAGACCACGCTGCCCAAGGCGAAGGACCTTCGCCCGGTGATCGAAAAGCTGGTGACCCTGTCGCGCCGCGGCAAGACCGACCTGCATGCCCGCCGCCAGGCGTTGGCCCAGATCAAGGACGCCGCGCAGGTCACCAAGCTGTTCGACGTGCTGGCGACCCGCTACGCCGACCGCAAGGGCGGCTATACCCGCGTCCTCAAGGCCGGCTTCCGCTTTGGCGACAACGCCCCGATGGCGATCATCGAGTTCGTGGACCGCGACGTTTCCGCCAAGGGCCTGGATTCCGGCCCGGTGGACGTTTCCGACAATACGGAAGCTTAATCAGGGCGACCTGATTTTCGCCACGGTTTGAAATAGATTTAAGGGCGGCAGCGATGCCGCCCTTTTTCTTTTACGGACCCCCGATGACTCGCGAACGCCTGATCACCCTGGTTTCCGCCGCTGCGATCTTCGCTGCGGGCGCGCTGGCCAATGCCTATGTCGGCTCCGGTACGGCGCAGAACGTACAGAACCCGGCGCGGCTCAATGCGCCTGCGGGCGGCCAGGTGCCGACGCTGATCTCGCCGTCTTCCATGCCCGAAGTGCAGATGACCTTCGCGCCGGTCGTCAAGCGCGTCGCGCCTGCCGTGGTCAATGTCTATGCCCGCACCGTGGTTCAGCAGCAGTCCAACCCGCTGCTGAACGATCCCTTCTTCTCGCAATTCTTCGGCGCCAGCCCGGAGATGCGCCAGCGCGTGCAGCAAAGCCTCGGCTCCGGCGTGATCGTGCGCGCCGACGGCATCATCCTGACCAGCAACCATGTCGTCGATGGCGGCAACGAGATCGTGGTGGCGCTGTCGGACAAGCGCGAATTCAAGGCGCGGGTGCTCACCGCCGACGCCCGCACCGACCTGGCGGTGCTGAAGATCGACACCAGGGGCGAGAAGCTGCCCTTCGTGCCCTTCGCCGATTCCGACAAGGTGCAGGTGGGCGACCTGGTGCTGGCGGTGGGTGATCCCTTCGGCGTCGGCCAGACCGTGACAATGGGCATCGTCTCGGCCCAGGCGCGCACGCAGGTGGCGGGCGGCGACTACCAGTATTTCATCCAGACCGATGCGGCGATCAATCCGGGCAATTCCGGCGGTGCGCTGGTGACCACCGAAGGACGGCTGGCAGGCATCAACACCGCCATCTATTCGCGCAGCGGCGGCAGTGTCGGCATCGGCTTCGCCATTCCCGCCAACCTGGCGCGACGTGTCGTTGAAGGTGTCGAAGGCGGGCAGGCAACCGCCACGCGCGGCGTGCGCCTGGCCTGGGCCGGCGTCAACGGCCAGCCTGTCACCAGCGCCATCGCCGCCAGCCTGGGGCTGGCGCGCCCGGGCGGCGTGCTTATCAAGGATGTCTATCCCGGCGGGCCGCTGGCCAATGCCGGCGTGAAGAGCGGCGACGTGGTGCAGGCGGTGGACGGCACGCCGGTGGATGACGTCCAGGCGCTGAATTACCGCATCGCCACGCACCCGCCGGGCGCGCGGGTGCGCGTGGCGCTGGCCAGCGGCAAGGTCGTGCGCGACGTGATGGCGACGGTGGCGCTGCCGCCGGAAAACCCGCCGCGCGAGACGCAGGCCGTCGCGGGCCGCAATCCGCTCAGCGGCGCGGCGGTGCAGAACCTGTCGCCCGCCACCGCGCTGGACCTGGGCATCGATCTTTTCGCCAAGGGTGTCGCGGTGAGCGAGGTTGCTGACAACAGCCTGGCCGCCGCGCAGGGGTTCCGTCCCGGCGACATCATCCGCGCCATCAACGGCACGGATGTCAGCCGTACCGGGGAACTGGTGCGGGCGCTGAATGCCGCAACGCGCTGGCAGGTGACGCTGGAACGTGGCGGCCGCAGGATTACTGCCTCTTTCGCCGGTTGAGCCGGGTATCGGCAGGCTGCGATAGTTTGTAGATTGCCCCCATGTCCGACCTGTTCGAATCCAGCGATATCGCAAGTGATGCGCCGCGTCCGCTGGCCGACCGCCTGCGCCCCAGGATGCTTTCCGAAGTGGTGGGGCAGGACCACCTGCTGGGCCCTGATGCACCGCTGGGCCGCATGGTGGCGGCGCGGCGGCCGCAATCCATCATACTGTGGGGGCCGCCCGGCACCGGCAAGACCACCACGGCACGCCTGTTGTCCGACGCCTTCGATCTTGGCTTCGAACAATTATCGGCGGTGTTCTCCGGCGTTGCCGACCTGAAGAAGACCTTTGAAGCTGCACGCCAGCGCCGCCGCATGGGCAAGGGCACGCTGCTGTTCGTCGATGAGATTCACCGCTTCAACCGCAGCCAGCAGGATTCCTTCCTGCCGGTGGTGGAAGACGGCACCGTGGTGCTGGTTGGCGCCACCACCGAGAATCCGTCCTTCGAACTGAATGGCGCGCTCTTGTCGCGCTGCCAGGTGCTGGTGCTGCGCCGTCTCGACGACGCCGCGCTGGAGACGCTGCTGCAACGGGCCGAAGCGCATTATGGCGAGCCGCTCAAGCTCGATGCCGACGCCCGCGCCACCCTGCGGGCGATGGCCGATGGCGATGGCCGTTATCTTCTGAACCTTGCGGAAGAAGTGGCGAACCTGCGCGTGGTCAAGCCGCTCGATCCTGCCGCGTTGATGGCGGCGGTGCAGCGGCGCATGCCGCTCTACGACAAGAGCCGCGAGGAGCATTACAATCTCATCAGCGCCCTGCACAAATCGGTGCGCGGCAGCGATCCCGATGCAGCGCTTTACTGGCTGGCGCGCATGCTGGCGGGTGGCGAACAACCGCTCTACATCGCCCGCCGCGTCGTGCGCATGGCCATCGAAGACATCAGCCTCGCCGATCCCGAAGCGGTGCACCAGGCGCTGGCGGCCAAGGATGTCTATGAATTCCTGGGCAGCCCCGAAGGCGAACTGGCGCTGGCGCAGGCCGTGGTCTACATGGCGACCGCGCCCAAATCGAACGCGGTTTATCGCGCCTTCCCGGCAGCCAAGCGCGCGGCGCAGGAGCATGGCTCGCTGATGCCCCCGGCCCATATCCTCAATGCACCGACCAAGATGATGAAAAATCTCGGCTATGGCGCGGGCTACCATTACGACCATGACGCCGAGGATAGCTTTTCCGGCCAGAACTACTTCCCCGACGAGATGGCGCGCGAGCAGTTCTATGTCCCCAAGGAGACCGGCTTCGAGCGCGAGATTGCCAAGCGGCTCGATTATTGGTCAAAGCTGCGGGCGAAGCGGAGCGGCGAAACATGAACATGCTTTTGGCGGTGGGTGTGGGCGGCGGCATCGGCTCGCTGGCGCGTTATTGCCTTGCGGGCTGGATTCAGCCTGCCGGCAGCGCCTTCAACTGGGGCATCTTCGCGGTCAACATTCTGGGCGGCCTGCTGATGGGGGTGATCGTCGAAGCGTCGGCCTTGAAGTTGAGCCTGTCACCGGAACTTCGCGCCTTTCTGACCGTCGGCATCCTGGGCGGCTTCACCACCTTTTCGACCTTCTCGCTCGATAGCGTGTTGCTGTTGCAGAAGGGCGAATATTTGACTGCCGCCGCATACATCATCGGCTCGGTTGTTCTTTCCATCCTCGCGCTGTTTGCGGGTCTTTACATGGTGCGCGCGCTCTATGCCTGAAATCCGCACCATTCATGCCGAGGATGACGGCATCCGCATCGACCGCTGGTTCAAGCGGCATTATCCCGCCGTCACCCACGGCCTGCTGGAAAAGCTGCTGCGCAAGGGCGAGATCCGTCTCGATGGCGGCCGGGTGAAATCGGCTGACCGGGTTGCTTCGGGCCAGGCGATGAAGCTGCCGCCGCAGGTGATCCACGCCAAATCGGACGCGCCGGAAAAACCGAAAGCCGAGCAGCAGAAGCCGATGGGCTCGCTGCAGGATCGCATCCTCTACATGGACAAGCATGTCATCGTGCTGGACAAGCCGGCGGGCCTTGCGACGCAGGGCGGCTCCGGCCTGACCAAGCATGTTGACGGCATGCTCGACAGCCTGATGTACGAGAAGACGGTGCGGCCCAAGCTGGTGCATCGCCTCGACCGCGACACCTCCGGCGTACTGCTGCTGGCGCGCACCACGCTGGCGGCATCGGGACTGTCGCAGGCGCTGGCACACCGCGATGCCTCGAAAGTCTATTGGGCGCTGACGCGCGGCGTGCCCAAACAGGCGCGCGGCGTCGTCAAGGCGGCGCTGGCCAAGGAAGGCGGCCACGGTCCGCATGGCCGCGACGAGCGCATGACCACGGTGGACGAGGACGAGGAGGGCGCGAAATTCGCCCTCACCGAATATGCCGTGGTGGCGACGGCGGGCACCGAGTTCGCCTGGGTGGCGGCGCGGCCCATCACCGGGCGCACGCATCAGATTCGCGTCCATCTCGCCTCGCTGGGCACGCCCATCGTCGGCGACTTCAAGTATGGCGGTGCGGAATCGCGCGGGCGCGGTGACATCGCCGACAAGCTGCACCTGCATGCCCGCCAGATCGACATCGCCCGTCCCGATGGCGGGCGGCTGAACGTCACCGCGCCGCTACCGCCGCACATGGAAAAGACCTGGAGCACCCTGGGCTTCAATCCGGATGACGGGCGCAATCCCTTTCTGGCTAAGAAGCATGAACTGAAGAAGGCGCCGCCCAAGCCTGTACCCCACCGCGACGAGCCCAAGCGCGCCAAGCCGATGCAGAAGGCCAAGCGCAAGGCGACCGCCACGGGCCAGAAGCGCAGAAGCAAATGAATCGCTTCTACAAGGACGTTTCCGTAAGCGAAGCAGAGGATGGCTTTCGCATCCTGCTGGATGGCAGGCCGGTAAAGACTCCGGCGAAAAACATGCTGGCGGTGCCAGCGCGGGCGCTGGCCGATGCCATCGCCGCCGAATGGGCCGGGCAGGGCGAAGCGGTCAATTCCGCCGCGATGCCCTTTCTCAAGCTCGCCAACACGGTGATCGATGGCGTTGCCACCAATCGCGCGGCCGTGATCGATGCGGTGCTGCGCTTCGGCGAGAATGACCTGCTCTGCTATCGCGCCCACCAGCCGCCGGAACTGGCGAAGTTGCAGGCTGATGGCTGGGACCCGGTGCTGGACTGGGCCCGCCGCAAATTCGGCGTCGCATTCGTGGTGGTCGAAGGCTTCACCCATGCCGACCAGCCGCCCGCCACGCTGGCGGCATTTCGCGCCGCGCTGGCGCAGCAGGACAGTTTCTCGCTGGCGGCACTGCATGTCGTGGCGTCGATTGCCGGGTCGGTGGTGCTGGCGATGGCGCTGGCCGAAGGCGAACTGGTCCCGGCGCAAATCTTCGCCCTGGCGCGCATCGACGAGAATTACCAGGCTTCGAAATGGGGCCGCGACCATGAAGCCGAAGTCCGTGCCACCGGCCTGGCGCGCGAACTCGACAAGGCGGCGGAATTCATCGCCGCGTCCCGCGCCAAGAGCTAGAAAAAATGCAGCGCAAGCGCGCGCTGGGCCCCCGCAATACGCTCGACGCCCACCTCTGGGCGCGGCTGCGCGAGATGCGCGGGCAGGGCTGGCATTTCCGCAAGGGTGGCTCCTTCAAGACCTTCCGGCTGGATTTTGTCGAACATGAACTGAAGCTGGTGATCGACCTGGTCGATGGCGAACCAGGCCTCGACAAAGCCGCACTCCACCCCGTCCGCGACCGCCTGCTGGCCGAGCAGGGCTATGTCATCCTGCGGCTTTGGCGCGCCGAGGCCGCGCGCGACCTGTCTTCTGCTCTCCACAAAATCCGCGAGGGTCTGGCCGCGCTATCCAACGCCGACTCACAGTAGCGTCCGCGTGGCTAATTCAGGGGTGGGCAATGGCAGAGGTTTCCGGTCCGGCATGGTGCGCGAAGTTTTCCACCAGCGCAAAGCTTGATGACCTGTTGCCGGATTTCGGCGATGGCTGCCGCGCCTTCATTTCCGCCATGAAAAAGGGCGGCGCCACCGTTTCCATCGGCGCGACCTATCGCCCGGTCGAACGCGCCTACCTGATGCACTGGTGCTGCATGATCGGCCAGTCGGGGCAGGACCCCGCCAGCGTGACGAAGATGGCGGGCGTCGATATCGACTAGATCCACAAGGGCAACCGCACCGCCGCCAAGGCCGCCGCGCTGGCGATGATGGCCAATTACGAGATCCAGTTTCCCGCTGCGCTGGTCAGCCGCCACGCCCAGAAGCGTGCCATCGACATGACCATTGCCTGGACCGGCACGCTGACGATCACCGATTTCGACGGCGTGACGCGCAAGATCAGCGCCGCCCCGCGCAACGGCTCCAATCCCGCCCTGATCGAGGCGGGCAAGAGCTTTGGCGTCATCAAGCTGGTGTCCGACCCGCCACACTGGTCGGATGACGGGCACTAGGAGCGCGGCCCGGAAAAGTGTACTTGCGGTTTTCCGTCCGGCCGCGCGACCAAAATAACTAGAAAGTTTCCAGTACTGGCCGCGCCGACAGCCGCGCCACTTTGCGGGCCGCTTGTTCGATATGCGCCAGCCGCCGCGCCAGGATCTCCTGCGCGCGATCACCCTGCAGGTGATGGAAGCTGTCGCGCACCGGCGTTTCCACCACCACATCGTCCGCCGCATCCGGCGACAGCATCGCCACCACGCGCGCGCGCGCTGCGTCGATCGCGGCATCGGCACCGGGCCCGATATCGGCGGCGCGCAGCTTCAGCAGCACCGGCATGGAGGACAGATCGGACGCCAGCAGATAGTTCGCGCCCAGCAATTCGCCCAGCGCCGCCAGGGTGCGGCGGTTGACATTGGGCTCGTCTGACAGCCGCCGCAGCGCCCCCGACAGCGCCGCCACCGCATCTATCGCCTTCTTCCGCCCCAGGCGATAGGCACCATAGACCGGCCGCCGCTGCAGCGCCGCGCTGGCGAACTGGACATCGGCCGCCAGCAGGCCGCGTACCACGTCGGGCAGGTCGTATTTCTCCCAGTGCGGCAGCAGGTAGCTGAAGGCCCAGGATAGGCCTGCGCCGATCAGCGTGCCGGTGATGCGCTCCACGAACAGCGGCGCGGGATCGACGAAATGCAGCAGCAGCAGCGAAGATACCGACGCGCCGATGGCGGTGACGCGATAGGCGATGCCGCCATAGGCGTGGGATGTGCCGACCGCCAGCGCGATCAGCACCAGCAGCGCCCAGGGCGGCAGCGTGTTGAGGAACAGCACGGCCAGGGCGCAACCGGCCAGCGTGCCGGTGACGCGGTCCCAGCGGCGCTGGCGCGTGACGCTGTAATTGGCGCGCATGATCAGCGCGATGGTAAGCAGGATCCAGTTGGCATGGGCGATGGCGGGAAAGGCCAGCGTCAGCGCATAGCCGGTGGTCATCGCCAGCGCCAGCCGCACGCCATAGCGCAGCGCCGGTGAGCGGCCGCGGAACTGGCGCAGCAGCACGCCCGCGCCGTGCGGCGTGTCCTGCCGGAACAGCTCCAGGTCCAGTTCGCTGGCCATGGACGAGGGCGGCGTGTCGCGGTCCAGCGCCCGGCCCAGCGCGGCGGCATACTGGTCGGCCAGTTGCAGCTTCAGCGCGGTAGCCGAGAAAGCATAGAGCGTCTCGTCGCCGGGCGCCGCCGCGCGGGCCTCGCGCGCCAGGTCGACCAGCGCCTGCAATTCGGCTTCATGGGCGCGCGGCGATGTATGGGCGCGGCGGTCGTGCAGCGCCAGGGTCAGCCGCTCGACCTCGTCGGCGATCAGGTGGATGCAGCGGTTGAAGCGCCATAGCAGGTCGCGGGCTTTCGCATGGCGCAGCAGCTCGATGTCGGCATCGCTCGACAGCACGGTCTCGAACAGGTCCAGCAGCGCGATCAGCGCGTCGATCCGCTTGCGGTGCAGGGCATGCCGCTTGCGGGCATAGAGCGCGTCGCGCGCCGCCTGCAGCCGGTCGGCCAGGGTGGCATGCGCTTCGATCATGGCGCGGAAGGCGGCGGGGCCTTCGCTGTCGGGATTGTAGAGCGCCGCCTTGGCCCGCAGGTAACCGACAAAGGCGCGCATCGCCTCGGCCAGCAGCAACCGCCGGGCCCGGTCGTCGAACAGCATGGCGCAGACCAGCGCATAGGTGGCGTAGAAGATCGCGCCGCAGGCGAACAATATGAAATGGTCCAGCGCCGCGCCCGTATCGGCAAAATGCTCCGCCATCGCGAAGACGAAGGCCAGGATCGAGGTGGTGGCGATATTAATGGCGCGCTTTCCATAGGCCGAGATCAGCCCGGTCCACAGTCCGGTAAAGGCGGTGGCGGCGAGGAAGGCGCCCCGGCTGAACTGCGTGCCCGAGGACAGGGCGGTGAAGAAGCAGGCCGAGGCGAGGGCAAAGCCGATCAGCCAGGGCTTCTGGCGCAGGGGGTCGGGCTGGTCGGTGATCGAGACGCAGATCGCGCCCGCCATGGCGGCCATGCCCGCCTCCAGCCCCAGGGACAGGCCCATAGCCAGGCCGGTCAGGCCGACGCCAGCCGCCACGGCCAGGCCGTTTTCGATATGGACCCGGAAGACCGCGAGCGAGACTTGCCGAGGAAGCAGCAGCATGGTGAAGGCGATAACGCGGCGCGGCGCGGCGGGCAAGATGCGGCCTTTTCGCCTTGCTGGCGCCGGTCCGCCTGCTTTGCTAGAACCGCCGGGTTTTCCAGCCCATTGAGGACGCACGATGAAGCAGATGCTGATTTACAACGGTGTGATTCCGGTCGAGCGCGAGAAGCATGCCGGCTATTCGCTGACCGCCGCCGGCAGCTTCGACTTCGCCCGCCAGACCAATTCGGTGCCGGTGATGACGCAGGAATTCGGCTTCGTCGCCATGCATTATGCGATCGTTTTCGGCCAGGCCAGTGATGGCGTCATCCCCGCCGCCGTGCTGGGCGTGCGCGACAATGAGAACCTGTTCGTCGCCGCCGATGGTACTTGGGACGCGTCCTACATCCCGGCCTTCATCCGCCGCTATCCCTTCATCTTCGGCACCAACGAGGAAGCCAAGACCTTCACCCTGATGGTCGATGAGAGCTATCCCGGCTTCAAGGCGGGCGGCGAGGGCGAACGCCTGTTCGACGACAAGGGCGAGCAGACCGATTTCCTCAAGAACGCGCTGAACTTCCTCAGCGAGTACCAGGCCCAGAGCCAGGTCACCGCCGCCTTTGCCAAGTCGCTGTCCGAGCTGGGCCTGCTGGAACCGGCGGAAGCGCACCTGCCGCTGCCCGCTGATCCGGAACGCCGCCTCAACGGCTTCCTGATGGTGAACCGCGAGAAGCTGCGCGCCCTGCCGGCGAAGAAGGTGGCCGAACTGCACGCCTCCGGCGCGCTGGAGCTGATCCACCTGCATTTGTTCTCGCTGCTCAACCTGTCGCGCCTGCAGGACAAAATCACCGCCAAGGCTTGAACGACCACGCCGCCGCGCCCAGATGCAGGGCATGCGCCCCGGGAGATGCCCATGACCGACGACCTCACTTCGATGATCGTGCATGTCAAAGGCTTCGTTCAGGGCGTGGGCTTCCGTGATTTTCTCACGATGGCGGCGGAGCATCACAAGCTGGATGGCTGGGTGCGCAACCGCAATGACGGTTCGGTCGAGGCGCTGGTCTCCGGCCCGACCAAGGCGGTGGAAGCCTTTGTCGGCCTCGCATCGAAGGGCCCGCCTGCAGCGCGGGTGGCGCATTTCGACCTGCACATGAGCGAGCCGCCCGAAGAAAAGGGCTTTAAACGCCTAGCTTCACTTTAAATACAAATCTTGATGTCATGGCCCGGCTTGCCCGGGCCATCCAGAGCAACAGATACCGGCGCTTGACGATCCCTGGATGGCCCACGCTGCGGTGGGCCATGACAGGCTGGTTTAGCGGACGCGGGTGATCTCTTTGAACACCGACACTGCAAACACGATCAGCCCCAGCATCGACAGCAGGCGGCCGATGGCGACGAGGGGCTCCAGCGCGGTGTTGCCGCTCAACATGATCGCCAGCGACGGGATCATCACGATCACGCCCGCCGCCGAAATTGCGAAGTTGGCCCAGGCCAGCTTGCAGTTCATCGTCGCGGCAGTCAGCGCATAGAAGGTGCCATAGGCGCACATCACCACGAAACCCAGCAGGTTGAGATGGGCGTGCGCGGGCATCAGGGTGAAATCACCCGAACCGCCCATGATCATGCCCAGCGTCATGCCGCCGAGAAGACACACGGTACCGAACGCGAAAAATGCAGCCGAAATGCGCGGCATGAAATCCCCCTTCGAATAAGCCCCGGGCGATTCAATAATTCAGCCGAAGACTTTCTGGAAGGCCTGTTTCAGGGCGACATCGACATCGGCCATCGTCACCAGGATGCCCAGGTCGGCCAGGCTGGTGACGCCATGCTGGCTGACGCCGCAGGGCACGATGCCGGAGAAGTGCGACAGGTCGGGCTCCACGTTCAGCGATACGCCGTGAAACGTTACCCAGCGCCGGATCCGCACGCCGATGGCGGCGATCTTGTCCTCGCGGCCATTGCCCCGGTCCACCCAGATGCCGACCCGGCCCTCGCGCTGCTCGCCCTTGACGTTGAACAGCGCCAGGGTCTCGATCAGCCACTGCTCCAGGTCGAAGACAAAGGCGCGCACATCGGGCTTGCGCTGCTTCAGGTTCAGCATGACGTAACCGACGCGCTGGCCCGGCCCATGATAGGTAAACTGGCCGCCGCGCCCGGTGTGATAGACCGGAAAGCGCGCCTCCAGCAGGTCGGCGTCATTGGCCGAAGTGCCCGCCGTGTAAACGGGCGGATGCTCCAGCAGCCAGACCTGCTCACCGGCGGTGCCTGCCGCGATGGCCTCGGCACGCGCCTCCATGTGCGCCAGTGCCTCGGGATAGGGCACGGGTGCGTCCGAGAGCTTCCATTCCGGTTTTACGAGGGCGTCCAAGTTAAGACTTCCGAAACCATGATCCGGCAGCATCGCCCGATCCGAGTAATGTAAGGGCGGGCTCTATGGCTTCCAATGTCGATAATGTGAAGGTCGAGATCTCCGTGGTCCTGGGCCGCTCGGTCATCTCCATGCACCAGCTCCTGCGCATGGGCCGTGGCGCCGTCATCGAGCTGGATTCCCGCCAGGATGATGCCGAGCTGATCCTGGCCAACGACAAGCCCGTGGCCAAGGGCGAGATCGAGATCCAGGGCGACAAGATCGCCGTTTCGGTGGTCGAGCTGCTTAATACACATAATAACTCGTAGTATTATTTATTCCCCACCAATTTATTGCATTTTAGGGCAGCCGGGCATATTTGTCCGGTATGCTGCCCATCACCCTTACCCCCCACAGCCTGAAGGCGGCCCTGATCGGGCAGGGCGAGGCTTTGGCCCGCCGCCAGGCCTTGCTGGCCGAAGCCGGGGTAGAGGCGCGCCTGCTGCCGCAGGATGCTCCTGACGAGGCCCTGACCGGCCTGAACCTGCTTTTCGTGGCGGGCTTGCCCGAAGGCGAGTCCCGCGCCCTGGCCGCCCGCGCCCGCGCCCTGGGCGTGCTGGTCAATGTCGAGGACGTGCTGCCCCTTTGCGACTTCCATGTCCCGGCCATTGTCCGCCGGGGCGACCTGCTGCTGGCCATCTCCACCGGCGGCCAGGTGCCCGGCCTGTCGCGCCGTCTGCGCGAGGCCCTGTCCGACCAGTTCGGCCCGGAATGGACGACACGCCTGCGTGACCTTGCCAAGGCCCGCGCCCGCTGGCGCTCCGAAGGCATGAGCATGGCCGAGGTCTCCCAGATGGTCCGCGCCCATGTCGAACGGGAGGGCTGGCTGTGAACACCAAGCCCACCAAGTTCACCGTCATCGATCCCAGCCGGGGCATCGCGCCGCGCGCCGACACGCGGCTTGATCCCGCCGTGCGCGCCCAGCTGACCCAGTTGCAGCACAAGTCGGAAGGCCGCGACGCGCTGGGCATCATGGAGCTGGCGCTGACCGGCGAATTTGCGGGCAAGACCGCTGTCGTGTCGTCCTTCGGCGCGGAATCGGCGGTGCTGCTGCACCTGATGTCGCAGATCGATCCCACCACGCCGGTGCTGTTCCTCAACACCGGCAAGCTGTTCGGCGAGACTTTGCGTTACAGGGACCGCCTGCAGGACACGCTGGGCCTGGGCGATGTCCGCGCCATCGCGCCGTCGCTGGGCGACCGCGCCCTGAACGATCCCGAAGGCACGTTGTGGTCGCGCGACGCCGAAGCCTGCTGCCAGTTCCGCAAGACCATGCCGCTGGCCAAGGCGCTGGCGCCGTTCACGGCGCAGGTGACAGGCCGCAAGCGCTTCCAGACCCGCGAGCGCGGCGACATGCAGGCGGTGGAATTCCACGACAGCCGTTTCCGCTTCAATCCGCTGGCTGCATGGTCGCTGGCCGACCTGGCCGCCTATACCGAGACCCACAAGCTGCCACACCACCCGCTGGTCGATGACGGCTATCCCTCGATCGGCTGCATGCCCTGCACCCGTCGCATCCAGGCGGGCGAGGACTATCGCGCCGGCCGCTGGGCGGGCACCGACAAGGACGAGTGCGGGATACACATCGGTACCGACGGCGAAGGTATCTGAAGCGGTCCTTTTGGGTCTTGGCGGCGTCGCGTTCTTACGCTGCCGCTAAGAACTCGCTCATGGACGTCTTGTCCACATCGCTCGGCGCTCCTGGCCAACACCCAAAATTCCTCGCTTCAGACCGAGCTTGGTTTTCAGGGATATTCTCCGGTTTCATGGCCCGCTAATGCGGGCCATCCAGGTCGAAACCGCACCTGTCGCCTGACCCTTGTGCCCGGACCCTTTGGTTGCTAAACCCCGCCCCCTACCGGGATTTTTCCCATTGGCTTGCGGTCATGGCGGAATTGGTAGACGCACTACCTTGAGGTGGTAGCGGGGCAACCCGTGGAAGTTCGAGTCTTCTTGACCGCACCATTCAAATGCCTCGCTGCTGCGAGGCATTTGAATGCCAGGCCAGTCCGCGCGGCAGGAAATCGACTCCATCTCTCACGACGATCTCATGCATTCGCGTTGCGATTGAAAACCAATGACAAGCGCGCCCGCGCGATAGCGTCGTTAGCGCGCGGGTCTCCCATTCATGTCCGGTTCATGCCGCGACCGATATGACGGTTCTATAGCTGGGGACCGACATGGAAGTGGTGCACGACATACGCTGCAAGGGCTGTGGCGAAACCGGGCAGGTGGTCTGGGGGGTAACGCAATGGCACCCGGACATGCAGCCCGAACGCAAGCCGCTGCGGGTCAGTGGCCGGTTCTCGATCTGCGTCCACGGCAAGTCCCAGGCCATCGCCTGCGGCCGCTGTCAGCAGATTCACAATCCCGGCTGACACGACCGCGTGGCGGCGCTAGAACGCGGCCATGCTGCATCTCATCAAGCTGTGCGTCGGCTGTGACAGCCTTTCCGATCTTGCCGCCTGGCAGAAGCAGCGCCTGAAGGAAAAGCGGGCCAAGGGGCAGAAGCCCGAGCTGGTGCACATCACGCGCCAGACCCCCAAGCGCGATGCCGAGCTGCTGGATGGCGGCTCGCTCTACTGGGTGATCAAGGGCCAGATCGCCGCCCGCCAGCCACTGGTGGAATTGCGGCCCCTCAAAGTGAAGGGCGTGCCGCATTGCGGGCTGGTCTATCGCAAAGACCTGATCCCGGTGCGGCCGCGCCCGCGCAGCGCCTTCCAGGGCTGGCGCTATCTGGAAGCCGCCGATGCGCCGCCAGACCTGGCCGTGGGCAAGGGCGACGACAAGCTGCCCGAAGCCCTGCGCCGGGAACTGGCGTCATTGGGCCTGCTCTAGCCGGGGCCGCGACTCGCGGGCTATGGTCCGGCAAAACAACGATACCTGTTCCGTTCCTTGGGGGGATTCATGAAAAAGCTGCTGATCGCGGTGCTGGCGCTCGCGCCCATGCTGGGCCTTGCCGGTTATGCGCTGGCGCAGCCGCGTCCGCAGGTGCCCAACAAGCCCGGCGTGCCCTTGGCGCGCGACCTGCAGGCCAAGATGCCCAAACCCCAGGCCGTGTTCGACTGGGCCTATCCGATGGCGCCGCCCAACACCGGCCCGCGTCCCGACCCCGACGAGACCTTCACCGCCGAGGGCGCCGATCCGTCGCTGAAATTCACCCGCCGCCAGATCAGTGACGGCTTCGGCCCGCCCGACTGGTTCCCCAAGGACCATGCGCCGATGCCCCGCATCGTCAGCAATGGCCGCGAGCCGCATGTGCGCGCCTGCACCCTGTGTCATCTCACCAGCGGCATAGGCCATGCCGAGTCCGCGCCGGTCTCGGGCCTTCCGATCAAGTATTTCATCCGCCAGATCGTCGCCTTCCGTGACGGCGACCGCGTCAATATCCGCGCCCCCAACATGATCGAGCTGGCGCACGACATGACCGACAAGGAAATGCGCGACGCCGCCAACTATTACGCCCGCATCCCGCGCGCGCAGTGGAAGTCGGTGCGCGTGGTCGAAACCAGCCGCGCCCCCGCCAACAGCATCTTCCCCAGCGGCAAGCGCATGTTCGAAAAGGGCGCCAAAACCATCCCGGTGGACCCGATGACGATCTACGAGGTCGCCGAGAATTATCAGGTCGAACTGCGCAACCCGCGCGTCGGCTTTGCCGCCTATGTCCCCAGCGGTTCCCTCGCCAAGGGCCGTGTCGTGTCGCTGGGCAACAAGGGCGCGTTACGCTCCTGCGCCTCCTGCCACGGCAACGACCTGCGCGGGCGCGAGGATGTGCCGCGTCTCGCCGGGCGCAGCCCGTCCTATCTCGTGCGCCAGTTGGCCGACATGAAATACGGCCATCGCAAGGGCAAGGCGCTGGGCGACATGAAGGATATCGCGCCGAAACTGTCGGACGCCGATATCGTCAACGTCGCCGCGTATCTCTCGTCCCGCAATCCCTAGATCGCACTCCCCCTTTCGCGCGCAGCGCATGGAAAGGGGGAGGTGCCGTAGCACGCAGGGCGCTTGCGCCCGTTGCGTGCGAAGGCGGAGGGGGTTCCTAAAAAGCCAGATTGTCTATCAGCCGCGTCTTGCCGATCTTGGCGGCGGCCAAAACCCGTGCCGGCTGCGCCAGCGCCGCGATGACGGCCAGGGTTTGCGCATCGCGGATGGCGACATAATCAACGCTGTCGAAGCCGACGGCCTTCAGCGTGGCTGCGCCATACGCTTCAGCCTCACGCAGGTCGCCGGTTTGCCGTGCCCGCGCGATGGCCTCCCGCAGCACCTTGTTCAGGTTGCCCGCCACGGCGCGTTCATGCGGGTCGAGATAGGCGTTGCGTGACGACATCGCCAGCCCGTCGGCCTCGCGCGCGATGGGCGCGCCGATGATCTGTGTCGGCAGGCCCAGGTCGGCGGCCAGCCGCGTCACCACCAAGAGCTGCTGGTAATCCTTCTGGCCAAAAATGGCGGTGTCGGGCAGGGCCGCCAGCAGCAGCTTGGCGACCACGGTGGCGACACCTGCAAAGAAATGCGGCCGGAAATATGTTTCCAGCCCGGCACTGGGGCCGCCCACCGTCAGCGTGGTGGCAAAGCCATCCGGATACATCTCACGGGCGCTGGGTGCGAAGACGATGATGTCCGCGCCCGTCATTGCCAGCGTCTTCAGATCGCGGTCGAGGTCGCGCGGATAGGCGTCGAAATCCTCGTGCGGCGCGAACTGGGTGGGATTGACGAAGATGCTGACAACGACCGTTGGCGTCTCCGCCATGCGCACCAGCGACAGGTGGCCGTCATGCAGTGCGCCCATGGTCGGCACCATCGCGACGCCACCGGCGCGCTTGGGCGCAAGCACGGCCCGCAACTCTGCGATGGTGTGGACGGTCTTCATCGGCGCAGCTTAGCGCGTCTGGGCGACGGCGGCGAAACAGGTCTGGCCGCGCTGGGACAGGCGGGAGCAGACGTCCCGCGCCTGCGCCTCGGCAAACAGGCCGAAGCGGGCGCGATAGATGGTCTTGCCGTCGGTGCCCGGGGCGGGCGTCACGATGCGGGCCGCTTCGCCCAGGATATCGCGCGCCTTTTCGGCATAGGTGGCCAGTTGCGAGCGGGCCAGCGCCTGGTCGGCATAGGCGCCGATCTGGATGGTCCAGTTGCGCCCCGGCGTCGGGGTAGGATTGGTGTCGATATCGCCTTCGCCCTGCGGCGCCTCCGACATGAGCGAGGGCCGCGGCTGGGGCGGCGGCGGCAGGGCCGGCATGTTGCGCGCCACCAGCGCCACGGGCGGCGAATAGGGTGGGCGTGCGCTGGGACTGATGGCGGGTACCGGCGCGGCGCGCGCGGCGGGGCGGTTCTCCATCGGCTTCACCGCGTTGGGCGCGGGCATGGCGGCCGTGCTGGCGGCCAGCGGCGCGGGCACGGCGGCCTGGCGCGCCACCGGCGACAGGATGGAGCGATCCTCGTCGGACGCGGTGCGCTTCTCGGCGCTGTCTTCATCGTCGAAGCGGCTCATCGCGGGCGAGGTCATCGCCATCAGGTTGGCGAAGGGATTGTTCGAGCGCGGCGGCGTCACCAGCGAGGACGGCAGCGGCTGCGACGGCGCGGCGGGCGACACGGCCAGGCTGGCGGTCAGCACCGGCGCGGTTTCGCCAAAGGCGTGCCACGGCACCTGGCGCGAAGCCACCATTCCGGGATTGGCGGCGATCTGGGCGAAGCTCTGGTCGAGCAGGCGGATCATCTCCAGGTCGCGGCGAATGGCGGTGCGCCCGCCCATCACGACGGCGAGCAGGTGGTTGTTGCCGCGTACCACCGAGCTGACGAGATTGAAGCCGCTGGCGTTGGTGTAACCGGTCTTGATGCCGTCGGCGCCGTCATAGCGGCCGATCAGATTGTCATGCGTGGTGTACCAGGTGCCCTTGTAGGTGAAGCCCGGCAGCGCGAAATAGAAATAGTATTGCGGAAAATCATAGGCGAGGCGGCGGGCCAGGATCGCCAAGTCGCTGGCGGTGGTGATCTGCAGCGGGTTGGGCAGACCGGACGCGTTGTGGAAGTTGGTTTCGCGCATGCCCATCGAGCGCGCCTTGGCGGTCATGTGGATGGCGAAGTTGCCCTCGGTGCCGCCCAGCGCTTCGGCCACCACCACGGCGACGTCATTGGCGGAACGGATCACCAGCGCGCGGATGGCGGTATCGACCGAAATGTTCTCGCCCTTGCGCAAATTCAGCTTGGTCGGCTTCTGCCGCGCCGCGTTGGCCGAAACCGCAAGCGGCGTCTGCAGGCTCAGCTTGCCGGCCTTCAGCGCCTCGAACAGCATGTAGGCCGTCATCATCTTGGTGAGCGAGGCGGGATGGCGCGCGACCGTCTCGTTGCGCGCAAAAAGCACCTTGCCGGTGAAGCCGTCCACGATCAGGGCGGCGTCCTTGGCCGGATCGGTGGGGCTGGCGGGCATGCGCACCACCCGGCGGGCGGGCGCACGGCGCACCACCTTTTTCTTGGCGGTGGCTTTCCGGGCCTGGGCATAGGCGGGTTCGGAGAGGGCAGGCACGGTCAGCGACGCCACGCCCAGCAGGGCCGCGAGGCCCAGGCAGCAGGTCAATTGGTGCAGCCAGCGTACGGTTAACAACGACAACGACCTCAAATCACGCCCAACCCAAGGCTAAAAAGACCAAAAATCATCCCCAGGCGCAAGCAGGAACTCCAAAAGTCCTGAGTTCCTAGGCATTTAACCAATTATTAGGATTCACCCGAACCGCGTCACAAAAAATTTGGTGCATCGCAATAATTAACCCTTGACGATCGCGGGGGCTTACCCCAAATATCTCTATGTTGCACTGCAACATGCACCCGGTCGGTTCCGGTCTGCCCCGGAAGACCAAACAGGGAAAGGGTATAGCGACATGACGAAAGCAAAGACCGCCGCCGACAAAGCAGCCGCAACCGCCGAATTCGCCATGGCCAATGGCACTGAGGCCTTCAAGGCCGGCTTTGACAAGGCCATCAAGAACTATGACGCCGTCCTGGGCTACGGCAAGGAAACTGCCGAAGCCGTGATGAAGTCCGCCACGGTTGCGGGCAAGGGCGTCGAGACGCTCAACAACGAGATCTACGCCTATTCCAAGGCGTCGCTCGAAGACTCCATCACCGCCACCAAGGCGATCATGGGCTCCAAGTCGCTGCATGAAGCCTTCGAATACCAGAGCGATTTAGCCAAGTCGGCGTTCGAATCCTACATCGCCGAAGTGACCAAGTTCGGCGAACTCTTCACCGCCACGACCAAGAGCAGCTTCGCGCCGCTCCAGGGCCGTGCGGAAGCCTGGCTCGACGTCGTCCAGAGCGCCAAGGCCTAATACGCCTCCAAGATTGCTGAAAGGCCCCGGGTTCCGAAAGGAGCACGGGGGCCTTTTTGTTACCCCCTCCGCCTTTCGCTGGCGACGCACGCACGCAAGCGTGCTGCCAGCTACAGGCACCTCCCCCGCAAGCGTGCTTCGCACGCGCAGGGGAGGCGGGCCTGCGATGTTCCTGCGACCTGCGGCGGTAAGCACCTTTAACCGTTCACATTTGTCCCTATATGCACCACTGGTGCGGCGGTTCGGCAGTCCGCATGGTCTTTGCGGCACGCGCGGGCTGCGGACTACCGAACCAAAGCCGCACCAGAAAAATGATTACCCAGTGTCCTTCGATTCCAAAGTTCGTTCAGAGTTCGCTAATATGCTGTACGAACTTCGGAATCGGGACACTAGGCAGTTCTTTAAACTGCGCTAGGATTGTACGGCATGCGCGACGGCAACGGCGATTCAGGCGACGACGGCAACGGTGACGGCACGGGAACCGGCATTGTCGCAAAGACGCGCCCCAAGATCAAGAAGCCGTCCCTCTACAAGGTGCTGCTGCTCAACGACGACTACACGCCGATGGAATTCGTCGTGCAAATCCTGGAAAGCCTGTTCGGCAAGAGCCGCGAGCAGGCGGTCGAGGTGATGCTGCATGTCCACCGCCACGGCGTGGGCATCTGCGGCCTGTTCACCTTCGAGGTGGCCGAGACGAAAGTGACCCAGGTCATTGAATTCGCCCGCCGCCATCAACATCCTCTTCAGTGTACGATGGAGAAAGAATAGATGCCCTCACTCTCGCGCAGCTTGGAACAGGCCCTCCACCGCGCCATCAAGCTCGCCAGCGAACGGCATCACGAATACGCCACGCTCGAGCATCTGCTGCTGGCCCTGATCGACGATGCCGATGCCGGCCAGGTGATGAAGGCCTGCAACGTGGACATCGAGACGCTGCGCAAGGCGGTATCCCGCTTCGTCGATACCGACCTCGCCACCCTGGTGATCGAGGATGGCGAGGACGCCAAGCCCACCACCGGCTTCCAGCGGGTGGTGCAGCGGGCGGTGCTGCATGTGCAGAATTCCGGCCGCGACGAGGTCACGGGCGCCAATGTGCTCGTGGCGCTGTTCACCGAGCGCGAGAGCAACGCCGTCTATTTCCTGCAGCAGCAGTACATGACCCGCCTCGACGCGGTCAGCTACATCTCCCACGGCATCGCCAAGCGCCCGGGCATGAGCCAGCCCAAGCCGCCGCGCGGCGCCGAAGAAGAGGAGCACGAGGAAAAGCCCGCCAAGCAGGGCACCGAGGCGCTGGAAGCCTATTGCGTCAACCTCAACGACAAGGCCCGCACCGGCAAAGTCGATCCGCTGATCGGCCGCGCCGCCGAGGTCGAACGCACCATCCAGATCCTGTGCCGCCGCCAGAAGAACAACCCGCTGTTCGTCGGTGATCCCGGCGTCGGCAAGACCGCCATCGCCGAAGGCCTGGCGCGCAAGATCATCAATGGCGACGTGCCTGAAGTGCTGCTGGGCTGCACCATCTATTCCCTCGACATGGGCTCGCTGATCGCGGGCACGCGCTATCGCGGCGATTTCGAGGAACGCCTCAAGACGGTGGTGAAGGAGCTGGAAAACCAGAAGGGCGCCATTCTCTTCATCGACGAGATCCACACCGTGATCGGCGCGGGCGCGACCTCGGGCGGCGCGATGGACGCCTCCAACCTGCTCAAGCCGGCCCTGGCGCAGGGCGTGCTGCGCTGCATCGGCTCGACCACCTACAAGGAATACCGCCAGTATTTCGAAAAGGACCGCGCCCTGGTGCGCCGCTTCCAGAAGATCGACGTCGCCGAGCCGTCGCCGGAAGATGCGGTCAAGATCCTGATGGGGATCAAGAGCTATTACGAGAGCTATCACAAGCTGCGCTTCACCGCCGACGCGATCCGCGCCGCCGTCGAGCTTTCGGCCAAGTACATCAATGACCGCAAGCTGCCGGACAAGGCGATCGACGTGATCGACGAGGCCGGCGCTTCGCAGATGCTGATCCCGGAAAGCCGCCGCAAAAAGGTGATCCATGTGAAGGACATCGAGGATGTCGTGGCCAAGATCGCCCGCATCCCCTCCAAGTCTGTCTCCAAGGATGACGCCTCGGCGCTGCGCACGCTGGAAGCCGATCTGGGCCGTGTGGTCTATGGCCAGAACAAGGCGATCCACGCTTTGTCGTCGGCGATCAAACTGGCGCGCGCGGGCCTGCGCCAGCCGGAAAAGCCCATCGGCTCCTATCTCTTCAGTGGCCCCACCGGCGTCGGCAAGACCGAAGTCGCCAAGCAGCTCGCCGCCGTGCTGGGGGTGGAATTCCTGCGCTTCGACATGAGCGAATACATGGAGCGCCACACCGTCAGCCGCCTGATCGGCGCGCCGCCCGGCTATGTCGGCTTCGACCAGGGCGGCCTGCTGACCGATGGCATCGACCAGCATCCGCATTGCGTGCTGCTGCTCGACGAGATCGAGAAGGCGCACCAGGACATGTACAACATCCTGTTGCAGGTGATGGATCACGGCAAGCTGACCGATCACAACGGCAAGAAGATCGACTTCCGCAACGTGGTTCTGATCATGACCACCAATGCGGGCGCTTCCGACGCCGCCAAGGACGCTATCGGCTTTGGCCGGGGCAAGCGCGACGGCGAGGGTGACGAGGCGATCAAGAAGCTGTTCACGCCGGAATTCCGCAACCGCCTCGATGCCATCATCGGCTTCGCGCCGCTGTCGCGCGACACCATCGACAAGGTGGTGGAGAAGTTCGTGCTGGAACTGGAAGCGCAACTGGCCGACCGCGATGTCACCTTCGAACTCGCGCCCGACGCCACGCGCTGGCTGGGCGAAAAGGGCTATGACGATGCCTTTGGCGCGCGGCCGCTGGCCCGCGTCATCCAGGACAACATCAAGAAGCCGCTGGCCGACGAGATCCTGTTCGGGGCGCTGAAGAATGGCGGCACCGTGCGGGTACTGCTGGATCGTGACACCGACAAGCTGGCGTTCGAATTCGTGCCGGCCGAGACCAAGGCCCCGGGCCCCAGGGGCCGCAGGGCCACGCCGAAAGAAGAAAATATCGACAAATAGGAGGACGCGTCATGCCCAAACGCATTCTGGCCGCCGCCGCGCTGGCGGCATCCTTCGCCATGCCCGCAGCCGCCCATCACGGCTGGAGCGGGCAGGAAGAAAAAGTCACCGAACTCACCGGCACCGTCACCAAGGGCGTCAGCCTGGCGGGTCCACATGGCGAGATGCAGATCAAGGTCGGCACTGTGTTGTGGGAGGTGACGCTGGCGCCGCCCGCGCGCACCGCTGCGGCGGGCCTCAAGCCGGGCGTGATCCCGGTGGGCGCCACCGTCACGGTGCGCGGCAACAAGAGCACCGAGCCCGGCCATCGCGAAATGAAGACCATCCTGGTGGTGCACGGCGACAAACGCTACGCCGTCTATCCCGAACGCAACTAGGGTGGCGGAAAGCTATCATGCCTATATGGCCTGGCTGGAGGCATCCGCCGCCGGTCATGTCATGCGCGACACCGGCGTGTGGACCTATGCCATCGTCAATCTCTTCCACCTGATCGGCATCGCCGGGCTGTTCGGCGCCATCTGCGTTCTCGACCTGCGCCTCTTGGGCGTCTGGCGCTCCATCCCGCTGGGCATGATCTCGCGCCCCGCCGTCAACGTGGCGGGCACCGGCCTGGGCCTGGCTGCCGTCACGGGCGTCTTCCTGCTGGCCACCAAGGCGCGCGAATATTCAGACAACCCTTTCCTGCTGCCCAAATTCGTCTTCATCGTGCTGGCGCTGCTCAACCTGGTCGTGCTGCACCTGACGCCCTCCTGGCGCGCACATCGTGGCCGCGACCTGACACAGAAGGAATATCGCGGGCTGGCCATCTTTGGCGCGACCTCGCTGGTGTTCTGGCTGGGCGCCATCACCTGCGGCCGCCTGATCGGCTATTGGTAGATTACGCGACTGTAAGCTGGCGGCCCCATATTCGCCGCAAAAACCGATAGAGTCGCACCGCATATTTGGAGGGATTCATGCGCTCTCATTTGTTTGCCGCGCTGTTCACCGTTGCGCTCGCACCCGCCGCGATGGCTGCGGACGGTTTCAGCGCCACCGCGCCGGACGGCAACGTGGTCGAATTCCATGTCCTGACCGTCTCGGTGCCGTCAAAGCTGCCGAACCATTGCACCGTCACCGCCATGATCGCCAAGGTCTGGCAGGGCACGGCCTATCGCGCGGGCCAACCCGTCCTGCTCAACGTGCCTTGCGCCGAATATGGCCTGGTGTCGGCCAATGCCCGCGATGATGGCTTCACGCCGGTCAACGCCCGCACTCTGCAGCAGTCGCAACGGGGCATCGCCCGGCTCGACGACCGGGGCGAACTGATCTGGAGCCATGAAGGCCTGCGCCAGTATGGCCTGTGGGGCGCGGTGGCCGGCTATCGCGTGCTCGACACCCGCATGCTGCCGACGCCGATCCGAAGCTGATCCGGCTTATCGCCGCCGATCAGTGCGTCGCCTGCGCCTCCAGCGTGCGCCGCATCGCGCCGATGATGCGCTGGCGCTGGATCATCTCCGGCTTGACGGGCGTCTGGTAGAGCCCGGTCAGCATGGCGAGATCGACATTCGACAGGTTGCTGCTCTTCACATCGCTGGCGCAGCCCTGCGCCATCAGGTTGGCGATGGTGGGCGCGTTCTGGCAGCGGCCGGTGACTGGCGAGGGCGCCAGCGCCAGGAACGAGAAATAATCGCCCAGCGAGCCCAGGCTCATGCCCATGATGGCCTTGGAATCCACGATCACCACCACGCCCGCCATCTCGGGCGAGACGCCGCTGCTGAGCCGCGTGCCCTGTGCCCGCACGCGGGGAATGTCGCCTTCGATGCTGTTGGGCATGCTCACATTCATGCCGCCCAGCGAGGAGCCGGTGGTGCCGGCATCCGTGCCGGCACTGGCATCGGTTGCGACCAGGCCGGCGGCGATGCCATCGCTGCCGGCGCTGGCTGTGGCGGCGTCTTCCCAGGGCAGGTCGAGCTGGGCCAGGCCGCTGAAATCGCGGCGGAAGGTGGTGTACCAGGACTGGATCGGCTGGGTGATAGTGAGCTGGCGGTGCTTGCCGCCGATCACCAGATAGGGCGCGGCAGCGGCGATGGAGTCCAGCATCGCCTGCGGCTGCGGCGTCACGATGATGGTGACATTGGGCGTGCAGGGATCCTGGCGGTCCACCGGTGCGCCGACCTGCTGCGCCACGTACTTGATGCGCCGTTCTATCATGTATTTGGCGATGGCCGACATCCCCAGCACGTTGGAACAGACCGGCCGCATCCACTTGGCGTACTGGTCTTCAAACGAATAGCCGGGCGCCAGCACGCCCTGGATGAAGCGCCGCGACAGGTCCTGGTCGGCGGCGCGCTGCGCGTCGGAATAGACGGTTTCGAATTCTGGCGTCGCGGCGGTCTGGGCGAAGGCGGCAATCGGTCCCAGCACCAGCGCGGCGAGGATCATGCTTCTCATGGCGATTCCCCTGATGTGACTTTGTCCCAGCATACAGCCTTATCCGGGCAGGGTGGAATTGCCCGTGTTGGCCCGAAAAGCCCCGAAAGCCTCGGAAATGAGAGGCGATGAACGGATCTGCAGGGTTGCACGGCTTTGTCGCAAGGCGGGGGAAAGGGGCGAAAACTGCGACGACTTTCGCCCCGGCGACGACAAGGTGGCGACACGCGGTGATCCCGGTGCGACAGGCGTGCGGTCTATTCCCCGGTATTGAAACCCAACGAAGTATTCCTCATGAACGCCCAGACCAAGATCGAAACCATCGCCGCCAACGACATTGCCAACACCGCTTTCCAGGTTCTGACCATCGCCATGGTCGGCCTGTTCTCGCTGGCCCAGACCATCAGCTTCATCGCCGCCAACATGGTCTGATCGCCGCGCAGCCTTGCAGCCTTGCCGGATGGATCACATGGCGCCCCTGATCCGGACGGCAACCGCCTCGAGAATTTTCGCATCCACCATGCCCCCGGCATGCGGCTTCAGCGCAACGCTGACATCGCGCGGGATGACATGGAAGTGGACATGAAAGACGGTCTGCCCTGCGGGTGCACCGTTCAGTTGCATCAGATGGATGCCTGGCGCGTTCAGCGCCTTTTTCACCGCCTTCGCGATCTTTTGCGTCGTCACCATCATGGCCGCCGCGACTTCGGGTGACAGCGCCAGGATGTCTTCCGCCGCTTCCTTCGGAATGATCAGCACATGGCCTTGCGCCTGTGGCATCACGTCCATGAAGGCCAGTGTCCTGTCGTCCTCGAACACCTTCACGCAGGGAATTTCCTCGCGCAGGATCTTGGCGAAGATGTTGTTGGGATCGTATGCCAAGCTGCTGCCTCATCTCAAATTGTCATGGCCCGGGAATCCGGGCCATCCAGGTGGGTCCGGCGAATTTCAAGGATAGCATGGCGCGGCGTCAACGGGATGGCCGGCACCGGGCGGGCCATGACAATCAGGCTTTCCGGAACGGCGAGGCTTTCGCCAGTTCCGCCATGTGTTCGCGTATCGCCGCGCGCTCCTGGCCCAGGAAATTGTCCACCGCCCGGGACAGGCCGGGATGGGCGACAAGATGGGCGCTGTAGGTCTCCACCGGCAAATAGCCCCGCAGCAGCTTGTGCTCGCCCTGCGCCCCGGCTTCCACCCGTTTCAGGCCCCGCGCAATCGCGAAATCGATCGCCTGATAATAGCAGGTCTCGAAATGCAGGAAGGGGATGTATTCCCGGCAGCCCCAGTTGCGCCCGAACAGCACGCCATCGCCGAACAGGTTCAGCGCGCCCGCGATGGCCTGCCCGTCCTTCATCGCCAGGATCATCAGCGTCTGCTGTTTCAGGCCCTGGCCCAGCAGGCTGAAAAAAGCGCGCGTCAGATAGGGCGTACCCCATTTGCGGGCCCCCGTGTCCATATAGAAATCGAAGAAGCTGTCCCAGTGCGACTCGGTGATGGCGTCGCCGGTCAGCCATTGGAACGTGACACCGGCGCGTGCGACGCCGTCGCGTTCTTTCCGCAAATTTTTGCGCTTGGCCGATAACAGGCGGGCCAGGAAATCGTCGAAGTCGCGATAGCCGTCATTCTGCCAGTGGAACTGCTGGCCGGTGCGCTGGAGCAGTCCGGCGTCGCCCGCCAGCTTCCATTCGGCCTGGGTCTGGAAAGTGATGTGCAGCGACGAGGCCCCGATCTGCTTCACCGCAACCGCTGCCGCGCCCAGCAAGGCACGCCGGGCTGCGTCGGTGCCCGCCAGCAGGCGCGGGCCCGTCACCGGCGTGAAGGGCACGGCGCATTGCAGCTTGGGATAATAATCGCCACCCGCCCGTTCCAGCGCATCGGCCCAGGCATGGTCAAAGACATATTCGCCCTGCGAGTGGTTTTTTAAGTACAGGGGCATGATCGCAAGCTTTTCTCCCCCGCTATGCGGGGGAGATGGCTGTGGCGCACCCTCGGGCGCGCGAAAGCCAGAGGGGGCATCCAGAACAAGATGACAGGGTTGCCAGCCGGTGTCGGCGCAGGCCGAGCCGGACTCTTCCAGCGCGGCGAAGAATTCGTAGGTGGTGAAGGGGTGTGGCTCGGCAGTGCCATCGGGATTGGCGGCCGCGTTCCAGCGCGCCACTCCGATTTCCTTTGCAGCTCCGGCCAGTCTTGCGGTCACGAAATTTCGAACACCGCGTCCACTTCCACCGAAGCGCCGCGCGGCAGCGACGGCACGCCGACGGAACTGCGGGCATGCTTGCCCGCATCGCCCAGCACGGCGGCGATCAGTTCGGACGCGCCGTTGGCGACTTCCGGATGCTGGGTAAAGTCGGCGGTGGCCGAAATGAAGACGCCCAGCTTGAGGCAGGCCTTGACCTTGTTGAGATCGCCGCACGCCGCTTTCACCTGTGCCAGCAGGTTGATGGCGCATTGCCGGGCGGCGGCCTGGCCGTCTGCGACACTGACGGTGCCGCCCAGATGGCCGACTGACAGCAGCTTGCCGTCCAGCAGCGGCAACTGCCCGGCGACATGCACGATGTTGCCGGCGACGGTGAAGGGCACATAGGCGGCCACCGGCGCGGGCGGCGCGGGCAGGGTGATGCCAAGCTCTTTCAGGCGGGTCTCGATATCCATGCGCAAACTCTAAAGCCTAGCGCCGTTTGTTCAAGCCTCGCCCTTTTCCCACCGCCTCACCACCGAATTTGAGGCGGATCTTGTCCATCGCCCGCTCGGTGGCGGCGCGCTTGTCGCTGTCGGGGTCAATCAGGCTGCCCGGATCGGCACCGGCGGCATCGCTCAAATTGCTGATGCCCACACCCAGCAGGCGGAAGCGCGTGCCATCGGCCTCGCGTTTCAGCGCGATCTGCGCCGTGCGGAAGATGCGGTCGGCAAGCTGGGTCGGCGATTCCAGCGAGGTGCTGCGGGTGCGCAATTTGAAATTTGATGTCTTCAGCTTCAGCACCACGGTGCGGCCCGCCAGCCCGGCCTTCTTGGCCCGGGCCGAGACGCGCTCGGCCTGCCGCCACAGCACCGCTTCCAGGTCGGCATAACGCGACAGGTCGGTGTTGAAGGTGGTCTCCGACGAGATCGATTTCATCTCGCCACCGGGATCGACGGCGCGGCTGTCCTGCGCCTGCGCAATGCGCGCCAGCCACAGGCCGGTGGCGCCGTAACGCCGGGCCAGTTCTCGCGGCTCGGCGTCCGCCAGGTCGCCGATGGTCATGTAGCCGTCGCGGTTGAGCTGGTTCTCCAGCACCTTGCCTGCGCCGCGGATGATGCCGATCTTCTTGTCGCGCAGGAACGAAACCGCTTCCGCCATGCCGATGACGGCGAAGCCGCGTGGCTTGTCCAGTTCGCTCGCCAGCTTGGCGAGAAACTTGTTGCCCGACAGCCCGACCGAGACGGTGATGCCGATCTCGCCTTCGATCTCGCCTGCCAGCTTCGCCATCGTCCGCGCCGGGCTCATGCCGTGAATGCGATCCGTCCCCGACAGGTCGAGATAGGCTTCGTCCAGCGACAGCGGCTCCACCAGCGGCGTCAGTAAATCCATCCTGGCCCGGATCTGGCGCGCCACTTCGGCGTAGTGGGCGTGGCGCGGCTTGAGATAGACCCCGTCCGGACACAGCTTGCGCGCCTGGAAGCTGGGCATGGCGGACCGCACGCCATAGGTGCGGGCGATATAGCAGCAGGTTGAGACCACGCCACGGGTCTCGCCGCCGATGATCACCGGCTTGTCCTTCAGCGCAGGATCGTCGCGCTTTTCGATGGCGGCATAGAAGGCGTCACAGTCCAGATGCGCGATGGCCATGGTTTCCAGCTCCGGATGCGCCAGGATGCGGGTGGAGCCGCAATGCGCACAGGGCCGATCCGCCGTCGCATCGCTGAGGCAGTCGCGGCAGAAGGTGGGCCAATCCGCTATTCCGGCCATGGAGCGTCGGAGAGAGCCGGAGCGACAATAAAATGAATCATCTCGATCCCTCCTCAGGCCACAGCCACGCGGCTCCACGAACGCCGCTGGAATCGCCATGCAGGTTCTTCACGATCTTCGGCGGCGCGCCATAGGTGAAGCCATACTGTTCCACCAGCGCTGGCAGCACCTCATACAGGTGCGCGATGTTCGACAGCCCGCCGCCCAGCACGATCACGTCCGGGTCGATGATGTTGCAGACGGTGGCCAGTCCCCGCGCCAGCCGGTCGGCATGGCGGGCCATCGCTGCTTTTGCTGCCGGATGCTCAGAAGCCGCGATGCACTCCGCTGTCCAGACTTGGTCCTCCCCCGTCTCGACGGGGGAGGTGGCCGTAGCTGGCTCTTGAGCCAGCGAAGGCCGGAGGGGGGCTCTTAAAAAATCCGCAGCTAGTCCGGGCCCGCTGCACCACGCTTCGATGCAACCGCGCTTGCCGCAATAGCAGGCTGGCGCGCCGGCGATTTCCGCCGCGCTCATACCGGGCAGGGGAATGTGGCCCCATTCGCCGCCCACGCCATGCGCGCCGCCCAGCACCTTGCCATCGATTACGATGCCGCCGCCGACGCCCGTGCCGGCGATGACGCCGAACACCACGCCCGCGCCCGCCGCCGCGCCGTCGGTGGCTTCCGACAGGGCAAAGCAGTTGGCGTCGTTGGCCAGCCGCACCTTGCGGCCACTGGCGGCTTCAAGGTCGGCGCGCAGCGCCCGCCCGTTCAGCCAGGTCGAGTTGGCGTTCTTGATCACGCCGTCCGGCGTCTGCGTGCCGGGAATGCCCACGCCCAGATTCACGCCGGCGTCGGTGCCGCGCACCAGCGCCGCGATGGCCCGGATGGAACCTTCATAGTCGCGCGGGGTCGCCACCCGGCGGCGGAACAGTTCGCGCCCGCCTTCCAGCGCCAGCACCTCGGTCTTGGTGCCCCCCAGGTCGATGCCCAGCCGCATCAGCCCAGCCGGTGCCGGTAGAGGGGCAGCGACTTGGGCGCGATCTGGGCCATCTCGCAGAAATCCAGCAGAAGCTCTTCATCCGACAGCAGAAAATCCAATACCGCCCGGGCGGTGTCGCGGTTGTCGGCGACGTCCCGCAGGGTGGCCCCGTCCAGCCCCGACAGGGCCAGGAAGCGGGACAGACGCTCTGCGTCGCCCACCAGCCAGCCCAGGGCCTGCAAAGCCAGGATTTCAGCGCTTTCTTCCGTTGCGGTCATGCTCATCATCAAGGGGGCGTTAAGACATTCTCGCTAATACTGGCAAGGGAGCCAACCCTATTTGGGGTCTGGTGAATTGGGCGCGCGGCAGCGCCGGAGAGTCAAGTCATGGACGCCAAGACCAAGACCGTACTCATCGTCGAGGACAATGAGCTCAACATGAAGCTCTTCCACGACCTGCTCGATGCCCACGGCTACAACATTCTCCAGACCAAGGACGGCATGGAAGCGCTGGACATCGCCCGCGAACACCATCCCGACCTGATCCTTATGGACATCCAGCTCCCGGAAGTTTCCGGCCTGGAAGTCACCAAGTGGCTCAAGGAAGACGACAAGCTCAAATCGATCCCCGTCGTCGCCGTCACCGCCTTCGCCATGAAGGGCGACGAGGAATGATCCGCCAGGGCGGCTGCGAAGCCTATATCTCCAAGCCCATCTCGGTGACCAATTTCCTGGAAACCGTCAAGCGCTACGTCGGATAACCCATGACCGCGCGCGTCCTTGTCGTCGATGACATTCTGTCGAACGTCAAGCTTCTCGAAGCGAAGCTGACGGCGGAATATTTCGAGGTCGCCGCCGCCTTCAACGGCCTGGAGTGCCTGGCCCGCATCGAGGAATGCATTCCCGACATCGTGCTGCTGGACGTGATGATGCCCGGCATGGACGGCTTTGAAGTCTGCCGCCGCATCAAGGGCAATCCGCGCACCGCCCATGTGCCCGTCGTGATGGTCACGGCGCTGGACCAGCCCTCCGACCGCGTCGCCGGCCTGGAAGCGGGCGCCGACGATTTCCTGACCAAGCCGGTGGACGATGCGGCGCTGTTCGCCCGCGTGCGCAGCCTTGTGGGCCTGAAGATGATGACCTACGAACTGCGCATGCGCGAGTCGACCGGCCAGTCGATGGGCCTGATCGATCCCGCCGAGACGCTGCTGGACGCCAACCCGTCGGGCCGCCTGCTGGTGATCGAGGACCGCGCCGAATCCGTCGCCTGGTTCGAAAGCGCCCTGCGCCCGACGCATGAAGTCTCCGCCGTCGATACCTTCGAAGAGGCGCTGGTGCGCGTGAAGGGCGGCGATTACGACCTGATCGTGGTGTCGCTGGGCATGCGCGGCTTTGACGGGTTGCGGCTGTGCTCGCAGCTGCGCTCGCTGCCGGAAGGCCGCAACGTGCCCATCCTGGTGATCGTCTCCGACGGCGACCGCCGCAAGCTGACCCAGGCGCTGGAAATGGGCGTCAATGATTACCTGACGCGCCCGGTGGACAAGAATGAGCTGACGGCGCGCGTGCGCACCCAGTTGCGCAAGAAGCGCTATTCCGACCGCTTGCGCCACAATGTGCAACTGTCGCTGGAAATGGCGATCACCGACCAGCTTACCGGCCTGCACAATCGCCGCTACATGGCGCGCCATCTCGACAATCTGCTCCTCAATGCCAAGAAGAGCGAACGGCCGCTGGCCTTCGTCATCATGGATATCGACCACTTCAAGATGGTCAACGACACCTATGGCCATGACATTCGCGACGAGGTGCTGAAGGAATTTGCCGGCCGCATCGCCGCCAACACGCGCGGTATCGACCTGGCCTGCCGCTATGGCGGCGAGGAATTTGTGGTGGTGATGCCCGACACCGACGTCAGCGCCGCCTATGCCATCGCCGAGCGCCTGCGCCAGACGGTGGAAGCCAACCCGGTCAAGGTCAGCCGCGCCCCGGGCCTGCTCAATGTCACCATTTCCATCGGCATCGCCAAGATGGAGGGGGCGGAAGACACCGCCGAGACGCTGCTGCACCGTGCCGATCAGGCTTTGTATAGAGCGAAGCGGTCTGGTCGAAATCGAGTCGTAGCAGACGCGGCATAGGGCGCGGGTCTTTTGCACCGTGGGTTCGTCGGCCGTGCTCACGTCCGCTAGGTACGCTCCGCGCGGCCTCCTGCCCACGTCACAAAATCCCTCGCGCCATTCCTACTAAAAAAGCCTAGATTCTACTTAGCTGAGCGAGGTATCGCATTCCATTCAGTCTCACTTACTTGATACATCACGCTGTGAAAATTGATTTTTGCAGCCCCCTTTGGCTTCAACTGCAATCTCACTGGATACGCTGGAGTTAGGGCGGCGTTCATGGGGCGCATATTGATGCCGTTGTGAATGCTGCCGTCATTAAGCTTTATGTCGCTGTTGAAGCCGCCATAGAACCCTGGCGAACCCGGCGCAAGCCATTCGACTTCTGTTTCCGGGTTTCCGACCAGTAAAAGAAAATTCGGATTTGGCTCCATCAGATGCGAAGCGCGAATAATGACGTCTATGGCGCCATCTGGTGAGTTTGAGATAGAGTAAGTTAGGTTCGAGAAGCCATCGTGCTGAGGCGTGAAAGATGCATTGCCTTGCGCGACACTTACTATCTGCGCAATAGCGGCCTCCAACCCGATCGTATGCATGTCAATGTAAAGCGTCTGCATTAGCACAGGAGGCATTGGTGTGCCGTCCACGCGGACAGGGATTATATGTGTTTTTCCTTTGGAGGCGGCATAGAGGGCATTTTGCCATTCCAGCTTGACCATTCCGCTCTTTAAGCTGGCTGCGGAAACAAAGAAAAAGACAAATTCTGGCGCCTTCAGGCCCTTGTTCATCTGGTCGATGATGCCATCGCCGGGTTTGATGGACCAGGAATCATAGAAAATTTGTTTCTCGCCGAAAATTGCTCTGAGCCTAATCGCGACTGGATCAACGATTGGCTTGTCCGAGTGATTGTGGCTGAGAAAAATTCGGTGTGCCATTTGTGCGGCCCTGTACCCAGTAAGGACTGTGGAAACTAACCTTCCTCGTCTTCTGAATCATCGTCTTAGTCCGCCGCTGCGGGCTCGCCCGCCAGCATATGCTCGGCGCGGTTGATCACGCCCAGCAGCACTTCCGGTTCGCGCGCCCCCGACACCGCCAGCTTGCCGCCAAAGATCATGGCGGGCACGCCGGTGACGCCCATCTCGCGGGCCAACTGGTCCTCGCGCTCCACCAGCATGGCGTCGGCGTCGCTCTCCAGCAGATCGGCGATCTCGCGCCCGTCCATGCCGCACAGGTCGGCGATGTCGGACAGGATGCGGGTTTCGCCGATATCCTCGCCATTCTCGAAATAGGCGATGAAGAGCCGCTCCACCACTTCGTCCTGCACGCCCGCCGCTTCCGCCCAGCGGATCAGGCGATGGGCGTTCAGCGTATCGGGCCGCCGCGTCATGGCCTCGAAATCAAAGGTGATGCCGTCCTTCTGGCCTTCGGCGATGATCAGCTTGTGCATCTCCACGACCTTTTTCGGGTCTTCGCCGAACTTCAGCCGCATATAGGCCTGCCGGTCCATCCCTTCGGGCGGCACGCTGGGATCAAGGCGATAGGGCCGCCACTTCACATCAAAGGCGAGGTCGGGGCGCATCGCCATGGCGCGCATCAGGCGGCGCTTGCCGATGAAACACCAGGGGCATACCGGGTCGGCGATCACGTCAATCTGCATGGGAAAACTTCAATGACTAGCGCAAGATCTGCGCGGTGACGGTGTTGGCATCGCCCTCGACGCGCACCGAAGTGACGCCAGGGCCTCCCTTGACCGTGACCTGCGCCGAAACCGGAATCAAGCCCTGTATCACCAGGGTGTTGGCGGCGGGCGGCTGGGCGAGAAATTCCAGCACGATGCTGTGGGCGTCGCTGTGGCTGAGCTTCAGGCGCGCATGGCTCCAGCCGCCGCTGCGCACCGCGCCCTTGACCTGCACCTGGACGCCGCCGCGCACGGCGGTGGCGATGACGCTGTCCAGACGCCAGACCGGCTTCTCCGTCGCGTGGGCGGCGACGGACGAGGCGGCAAGCAGAAACAGGGCGAGGGCGGTGCGGGGCATGATGGTGGGGCGCATCCTAGCGGCAATTGGGGCGCTCAGATGGCGAGGTCTATCCAGATCGGCACATGATCGGAGGGTTTTTCGCTGGCCCCTCTCACGTCGCGATCAATGCGGCAATCCTGCAACCGGTCGGCGGCCTGCGGCGACAGGAAGATATGGTCAATGCGAATGCCGTTGTTGCGCTCCCAGGAACCGAAATAATCCCAGAAAGTGTAGTGCTCGCCTTCCGGATGCAGAGCGCGGAAGGCATCGGTGTAACCGAGATTTTCCAGCCGCCGGTACATCGCCCGCGACTCCGGCTGGAACAGGGCATCCTTGATCCAGGCCTTGGGCCGGTCGGCGTCGCGGTCCTCGGGAATGATGTTGTAATCGCCCATCAGCACAACCGGCTCTTCCAGTTCCAGCAGCGCCTTGGCGCGCAGCCGCAATCTTTCGAGCCAGGCCAGCTTGTAGTCGAATTTGGGGCCGGGAAAGGGATTGCCGTTGGGCGCATAGATCGAGGCGACGCGCACTGTGCCGTGGCGGCCTGTCACCACCGCTTCGAGATAGCGGGCCTGCTCGTCGGCATCATCTCCGGAAAGGCGCGGTGTGACGTCTTCCAGCGGATGCTTCGACAGGATGGCGACGCCGTTATAGGACTTCTGTCCGTGTACGGCGCAATTATAGCCCAGTGCTTCGAACGCCTCGCGCGGGAAGCCTTCGTCCACGGTCTTGATTTCCTGCAGGCAGGCGACATCGGGGTCGGCATGCTTCAGCCAGGCCAGCGCCGGCTCCAGCCGCGCCTTGACGGAATTGACGTTCCAGGTGGCGATTTTCAAACCGAAAAACTCGTCCCGCAGCCGCAGGATGCGGTGGCGTTGGGATTGTTGACCTTGAAGGCCTGGCCAATGAGATCGTCGGTGAAGTCGATCTCGGCACCCACCAGGAAATCCAGCGAGACCGGGTCGATCAGCACCGTCGCGCCATCGCGCTCCAGCACCAGGTCGTCCTCCATGCGGGCCGCGTCCAGCGCGAAATTATACTGGAAGCCGGAACAGCCGCCGCCGGTCACCGCCAGCCGCAGCATCGTGCCCGCCGCCTCCTTCGCGACGATGGCGGAAATCCGCCGGGCGGCGCGGGCCGACAGGGTAGGGGGCAGTGTGGTTTCAGAAGTGGCAGTCATGGGCAGACTCTGGCAATCCACGGGTTAATCTCTATGTAGTCCTCCCCATGCCCTCCGAACACCCCCCGCAGCCTGCAAAATTCGCAAAGCCCGCCGGTCATTTGCTGGGGTCCGTCACCCTGCCGCCGGGGCCACTGGCGGTTTTCGCCACCCATCCCCGCGACAGCCGGGGCCGGTTCCATGAAGAGGCCGAAAGCCCCACCCGCACCTGCTACTCCCGCGACCGCGACCGCATCGTCCATGCCTCCGCCTTTCGCCGCCTCAAGCACAAGACCCAGGTCTTCGTGCAGCATGAAGGCGATTACTACCGCACCCGCCTGACCCATTCGCTGGAAGTGGCGCAACTGGCGCGCAGCCTCGCGCGCCTCCTGCAATGCGACGAGGATTTGGCCGAGACCGTGGCGCTGGCGCACGATCTGGGCCACACGCCGTTCGGGCACACGGGCGAGGATGCGCTGGACGCGGTGACCAAGGATATTGGCGGCTTCGACCACAATGCCCATGCACTGCGGCTGGTGACCAAGCTGGAGCATCGCTACGCCGATTTCGACGGCCTCAACCTGACCTGGGAAACGCTTGAAGGGATCGTGAAACACAACGGTCCTTTGCTTGATGTCCCCCTCCGGCTTTCGCACGCCGCGCCCGCAAGCGGGCTGCGTGCTACAGCCACCTCCCCCTCGAATGCTTCGCATGCGGGGGAGGCGGGCCTTTACGGGGGCAAGAAACTCGCAGGGCCCATCGCCAATTTCGACGCGCGCTGGCCGCTGGACGTTTCCACCTGGCCGGGGATGGAAGCGCAGCTTGCCGCGCTCTCCGACGACATCGCCTATGTCAATCACGACATCGATGACGGCCTGCGCGCCGGGCTCTTCACCATCGCCGACCTGGCGCAAGCGCCGCTGGCGGGGGCGCATGTGCAGGGCGTGCTAACGCGCTATGGCGAACTGGAACTGTCGCGCTTTGTCGGCGAGTTGATCCGTACCCTGATGAGTTCGCTGCTCAACGACCTGCTGGCGCAGACAAAGGCCAACCTCGCCGAAACCCGGCCGGCCAGCGCCGATGCGGTGCGCCAGGCGGGCCGGGCGATGGTGGCGTTCTCGCAGCCATCCTGGGACGAGGTGAAGGCACTGAAGGGCTTCCTGTTCGCCCGCATGTACCGCCATCCCCAGGTCATCCGGACGCGGGAACGGGCCACCGGGGTCATCACCGGTCTTTACAAGGCGTTTCTGGCCGATCCGGCGCTTTTGCCGCCCGACTGGGCCCGGCTTTGCGGCCAGGCCGGGGATGCCGTCACGGGCGGCGTGGCGCGCGATTATATCGCCGGAATGACGGACAATTACGCCCTGAAGGAATATGGCCGCGTCTTCCACACGGAGATTCAGCTCTAAGCGCGGCCAGGAAAAGTGTGCGCGGTTTTCCGTCCGGCCGCGCGGCCCAAATATGCCGCAGATTCGAACGGCACCGGGTGCTAAATTATGCGGCAGAATCGGTAGGACCATTTCATGCCCAGGGTTGAGCGCGGCGTTTACGAGCCGAGCGACGAGGTCCGCGTCTTTGACGGTGCGGAGGATGACGACGACGATGCGGAAGGCTCACGCTTGCCGTTGCTGATCGTGCTGGCGCTGGTGGTGCTGTGTGCTTTCGCAGGCGTGGTCTGGCTTGCCTACACCCAGGGCGTCGCCCGTGGCCGCACCGAAACGCCGGTGCTGGCGGCGGCTGCCGGGCCGGAACGCGTCGCCCCCGCCAATCCCGGCGGCACCGAGGTGCCGTACCAGGGCTTCAAGATCTACGAGCAGCCCGCTCCCACCGAGGAAGCCGACACCGCTGCCGAAGCGGCCCCGGCTGCGCCGAAGCCCGCGCCCGCGCCGCCCGCCGAATTCCTGCCCCAGGCCCAGAAGCCGCCTGCGCCCGCGCCGGTTGCGCCGCCGGTTGCCGCCAAGCCGGTCACACCGCCGCCCGCCGCCAAGCCCGTGCCCACGCCGCCGGTCGCGGCCAGCGGCGCTTACGTGCTCCAGATCGGCGCCTTCAAAAGCCAGGCCGAGGCCAATGCCGCCTGGCGCACCTATCAGGGCAAGCATGCGGCGCTGCTCAAGGGCTATGGCCCCGATGTGCAGGCCGCGGACCTGGGCGAAAAAGGCACCTGGTATCGTCTGCGCATCGCGGGCTTCGCCGACCGCGACGTGGCTTCGGCGCTGTGTGATCGCCTGAAGGCCGATAGCGGCGCCTGCTTCCTCGGAAAATAACCATCATGCGCTCCCGCGCGATCTATGGCCTGGCCGGCAAGACGCTCTCGGCCGATGAGCTTGCGTTCTTCCGCGAGGCGCAGCCCTGGGGCTTCATTCTCTTCGCCCGCAACATCGATACGCCCGATCAGGTCTTGGCGCTCACCGCCTCGCTGCGCGCGATCACCGGCGACGCCCGCACGCCGATCCTGATCGACCAGGAAGGCGGACGGGTGGCGCGGCTGAAGCCGCCGCACTGGCGCGTGCGCCATCCGGCGGCGCGCTTCGGCGTCAACTATGGCGCCAATGCCGAGGCGGCGCGCGAGGCGGTCTATCTCAACGCCCGCCTGATCGCGCAGGAGCTGGTGGCGCTGGGCATCAATGTCGATTGCCTGCCAGTGCTGGACGTGCCCCAGCCGGGCGCGCACGACATCATCGGCGACCGCGCCTTCGCCACCGACCCGGCGGTGATCATCGACCTGGGGCGAGCCCAGATCGAGGGCCTGCTGGAAGGCGGCGTCCTGCCCATCATGAAGCACATCCCCGGTCATGGCCGGGCCGGGGCCGACAGCCACCTGGAACTGCCCCGGGTCACCACCGGGGCCGAAGAGCTTTCGGCAGTGGATTTCGTCACCTTCCGCAGCCTGGATTCCTGCCCGATGGCGATGACGGCGCACGTTGTTTATGATTCGATTGATCCACAGCGGCCTGCGACCACCAGCCCCAAAGTCGTTCGGGATGTGATACGCGGTGAGATAGGATTTGACGGGCTGCTGATGTCCGACGACCTGTCGATGAAGGCGCTGGACGGCCCGCTGATTGTGCGTGCCAAGGCTGCCCTTTTTGCGGGTTGCGACGTGGTGCTCCACTGCAATGGTGACATGGACGAGATGAAGGACGTGGCGAGCGGCACGGGCATTCTGGAAGGCGAATCCATGCGCCGGGCGGAGCATGCCCTGTCGCTGCTGCAGCCGCCCCGCATGCCGTTTGATCCGGATGTCGCCGAGGCCCGCGTCGCTGCCCTGCTGGAAGGCTCCGCATGAGCGAGCCCCATGAAGCCTTTGGTGTCTTCGACGCCCCGCCAGTGACGGCGGAAGAGGGCGCGATGATGGTGGCGGTGGACGGGTTCGAAGGCCCGCTCGACCTGCTGCTGACGCTGGCCCGCAACCAGAAGGTCGATATCGCCAAGATATCGATCCTCAAGCTGGCCGACCAGTATCTGGAATTCATCGAGAAGGCGAAGAAGCTCAATCTCGAACTCGCCGCCGACTATCTGGTGATGGCGGCCTGGCTGGCCTACCTCAAGTCGCGCCTGGTGCTGCCGCAGGAAAAGGGCCCCGATGGCGAGCCCACCGACGACGAAATGGCGACGCGCCTGCGCTGGCGCCTGCAGCGGCTGGACATGATGCGCGCCGCCGCCACCCGCCTGATGGGCCGCGAGCGGCTGGACCGCGACGTCTTCGGGCGCGGCGACCCGGAGCCGGTCAATGTCGTGCGCCTGCGCACCCACACCGACACGCTCTATGACCTGCTGAGCGCCTATGCCACCGACCGGGTCAAGCGGCTGGGCGGCAAGGCCTATGCGCCGGTCCAGCCCATCGTGCTGCAGATCGAGGAAGCCCGTGCCCGCCTCGAGCGCATGCTGGGCCGGATCAACGATTGGAGCGGGCTGGAAAGCCTGCTGCCCTTCGAATGGTCGGGCGGCGCGCTCCGGCGCACGGCCGTGGCCTCGACCCTGCTGGCGGCGCTGGAAATGGCCCGCGACGGCAAGCTCGAACTGCAGCAACTGGCGCCCTTCGCAGAGATCTTCATCCGCGACCGGCCCGCCAACGATCTTTCTCCGGTCCAGGCCCCCCCGATCCCACAAGAGGGCGCATGATGAGCAGCGTAGCCAAGATGATTGAGACGATTGAGACCCAGATGGACGCCCCCACTTCGAACCAGGCCGATGCCGAAACGGGCGTGAACCCGGAACATCTGCGCATGGTGGAGGCGCTGCTGTTCGCCGCCTCCGAACCGCTGGACGAAAAAGCCCTGTCAACATCGCTGCCCGAAGGCGCGGACGTGAAGGGTGTGATCGCCGAACTTCAGGCACTGTATGAGAAGCGCGGCGTAAACCTTTGTCTTGTCGCCGGAAAGTACCAGTTCCGCACCGCCGCCGACCTGGCCTTCCTGCTGCGCAAGGAAAAGCCGGAACAGAAGCGCCTCTCCAAGGCCGCCATCGAGACGCTGGCCATCATCGCCTATCACCAGCCCGTCACCCGGGCCGAGATCGAGGATATCCGGGGCGTCGCCCTGTCCAAGGGCACGCTCGACGCCCTGATCGAAGTGGGCTGGGTCAAGATCCGTGGCCGCAAGCGCACCCCGGGCCGCCCCGTCACCTACGGCACCTCCGAGGCGTTCCTGATCCAGTTCGGGCTGGAAAGCGTCGGCCACCTGCCGGGGCTGGACGAGCTCAAGGCGGCGGGCTTCCTGGAGGCGATGCCGCCCAGCGGCTTCGATGTGCCCAATCCGTCGGACGCGCTCTCGGCCGACGAAGACCCCTACGATCCCAACGAGCCGGATGCGCAGGGCGACATGCTCACCGGGTCGGTCCACCTGGATCAGGCTTAGCAAACGCCGGGGGGATTGTGAGCGACGAGAAGAACCCCCTTCCCAGTGTGAACATCGATCTTGGTATCAAGGCTGAATTGAAAGCCACGATACCGGAGAAATCTGCTGGCAAATTGGTTGATGCAATTATGGACATTATCCGGCCTCTGAGTGAATGGGCCGGTTTACGCGCTGACCTCATGCGCTTAAGGCGTGAAGATGTTTTGTTGGAAATCGCTCAAAAAGCACAACGACGACTAGCGTTAGAGCGCGAGCCGCCTACGCCGGTCGCCTTGAAGTTTTTGGTGCCTTACGTCGAAAATGCCTCAAACGAAGAGCCGGGTGGTAGTCTTATAGACTGGTGGGCGGCGTTGCTGGCCTCGGCAGCATCTGGTGGTAGTCAGCATCCTGTTTTGGCTGACATCATGTCCAAGCTGACTGCTGCCGAAGCAAGTTTTCTTGACAAGCTGCGGGCTACCGGACGTCCGCCTCGCAGATTGGCGGCAGCTGATGTTATCGAGAGGTATTCTAATGGCATCCGGTTCAATGCAGTAGGCGAAAACATAGGCGCCCTGGAAGGTAAGCCGTATTCGCAAGCGATAGAAAGAATATGCACGGAAGAATGTAATCTAGCTCAGCGAATGGGGATATTCGCTCGATTTCTGCAGTATCCAACTGATACTTTTGATGGCGGGTCCGTTCGGTTTTCACCGGAAGATGATGACTTGTTTGACCGGTGCGTTTCGGCGGGGGCCCTAGAGAGGGTAAGAGTAACTTTCCCAGTTCTATCGCCGTTCATTTCAGTCGCCATGGTTTCAATAGATTGCATTGTGTTTTCAGGTGGCGGGCTTGAACTCATGCATGCAGTACATCTGAAGAAGTAGTTGTCTTACGGCGCGTTCGCTGCCGCCGCCATCCGATTGACCGCCATCTGGAAGCGCTGCTGGCGGCTTTCGCGCGATGCGGCCTGCGCCGCCGCGTTGCCCACCGCCGCCTGGTTCCAGATCAGGGTGTATTCCAGCCGCGACGTGTTCGGCCCCGTCGCCACGATGCTCATGGTGCCGTGGTAAAAGGTGGCGTTGAAGGGCTGGGCATAGGTGTAGCTGTACTTGCTGCGCGAGACGATGTTCTCGACCACGGGGGCGGGATTACCGGCCACGCCGATATGGCGCACGCTGCCCAGCTCGCCCTTGCCGCTGATCACGGTGCAATACTGGACATCGAGATACCTGGCGATGGCGCAGAACTCATTGCCGCCCATCCGCTCCCACGCCGTGTCGATATTCTTGTTGAGGTCGGCGCTGAAGCTGAGCTTGAACCAGTCGGCGGGCTGCGGCGTCTGGGCCGAAGCGGCGGTGGCGAGCAGGGTGAGCGCGGCGGCGGCGATGATCTTCTTCATGGGATCTCCTTTGGGAAATGAATTTATTGCCCGCGTCCTGCTGCGGGTTGCGGGGCGGGGTCGGGCGGCCGCGTGCCGCCTTCCGCCAGGGTCTTCACCGCCGCCATCATCGACAGGAAGCGGGTGCGGCGGCCCGCGATATCGCGCGCGATGGCGGCATCGTCGGGCTGGGTGGAATTGTCATACACCAGCGTCCAGTACAGGGTAGAGGTGGTGGGCGTGACGGCGCGCGCCTCGATGGTGCCGTGATACAGGGCATAGAAACCGGGGCTGCGCATCTGCTGCGCATAGGTGTAGGAGTTCGAGGCCTTGCCGACCAGCACTTCGCGCCCGACGCTGCGCACCGCGCCATATTCGCCGTCGGTGCCTTCCACGATCATGCAGGTGGGGAAACCGACCGCGCCGATTTTGCCGATGTCGCAGAAATGGCCGATCTTCGACCACACCATATCGGCGGGGGCGTTCACCTCCACCTGCATCGGCACGGCGACATAACGCGGATTGGGGTTCTGGTACGGGGCCGGGGGCGCGGCGGTGACTGTGGCGGCGGCCGGGCGCGCAGCGGGCAGCTTGCCGCCCTCGGCCAGGATTTTCAGGTTCTGAACCTGCTGCGTGAAGCGAGTTTTGATGTTTGCCAGCATGGTCTGGCGCGCCTCGGCGGCCAGCATGGAGGTGTCAAGAAAGAGCGTCTTGTTCAGTTGCGACGTCGCCCTGCCGAGCGGCGTCACCATCATGGTGCCATGATAGAGATTGTAGAGCGTGCCCGCGCGCGGCGCCTGGGCATAGGTGTAGCTGTACTTGCTGGTCCCGACCAGAACTTCATTGGCGATCGAACGCACCGTGCCGGGTTCGCCATTGCCCGAAAGATAGGCGCAGCCGCCTGCCAGGGTATCGGTGCTGCTGGTATCGCAGAACTTGCCGACCCGCGCCCACACGGCATCGGCCGAAGCGTTGACATCGACGCTGACCGAAACCGTCTCGTAGTGCGGATTGGGAATCTGCAGCGGCGCTTGCGCCCCACGGCCGGCTGCAGCGGGTGCCGCCGGCGCGGCGGGCTGGGCGATCACCGGTGTGGCGCAGGCGAGCAGCGCCGTGGCGAGCAGTATTTTCTTCATGATGACCCTCCCAGATCCGTTTGGCCGGACGCTTTGCGCGTCTCTAGTCTTCCAGTTCGACTATAACCGCGTTCCCATTCTCCAGCGCAATGGCCAGGTCGCCCTTGCGCAGCAGCCTGGCGTCGTTGCCGAACACCTCGGCGCGCCAGCCGGTAAGGGCGACGACGCCGTCATCCTCGTGGGCCGCCAGCTTCTCGATATCGTCGGCATTGGCGATCAGGCGCGGCGCGACGCCCACGGCCTCGGCCCGCAGCCGCAACAGGGTCTTGAGCAGGTCGATGGCGGCGGGCGAAGGCTCGCGGCGGCGGCGCGGGGACCGCTCGGTCTCGATCCCTTCAGGCGGTGGCGCGGTGCGGCCAAATTCGATGGCGTCGGTCAGGCCCTTGCCCAGCTTGGAATTGGCGAAGCCCTTGGGCACGGCGCGCACTTTTTCCAGCGCCTCGCCGCTTTCGGGCGGATGGGCGGCGATTTCCGACAACGCTTCGTCCTTCAGCACCCGGCCACGGGGAATGTCGCGGCTCTGCGCCTCGCGCTCGCGCCAGGCGGCGATGGCCGCCAGCATGGCGAGGAATTTCTTGTTGCTGGTGCGCGGCTTCAGCCGCTTCCACGCCATCTCCGGCTCGATGCGATACAGGGCGGGGTCCTGCAGCGCCGCCACTTCCTCGGCCACCCAGCTGGTGCGGCCGGTCTTTTCCAGTTGCGCCGCCAGCTTCTCATAGATCACGCGCAGATGCGTGACGTCGGCCAGCGCATATTCCAGTTGCCGTGGCGATAGCGGGCGGCGGCTCCAGTCGGTGAAGCGGGCCGACTTGTCGATCTCGACCTCCGCCAGCCGCCGCGCCAGCGTTTCATAGCTGGCGCTTTCGCCAAAGCCGCAGACCATCGCCGCCACCTGGCTGTCGAACAGCGGCATGGGGATGGCGCCGCCCTGCAGGAAGAAGATCTCGATGTCCTGCCGCGCCGCATGCAGCACCTTGATGATGTCGGGCCGCTTGATGAGATCATAGAACGGCGTCAGGTCCAGCCCTGGCGCCAGCGGATCGATGATCGCTTCGGCCCCCGGCCTGTCGCCAAGCTTGGGCGACGCCACCTGGATCAGGCACAGCTTGGGGTAATAGGTCTGGTCGCGCAGGAACTCGGTATCGACCGTGATGTAGGGCGCGACGGACAGCTCCGCCACCAGGGAAGCGAGCTGCTCGCTTGTTTCAATAATTCTCATCAGCCGGTGATACCGGATTCGATCCAGTTTGGGGGAAATTTACGGCGGCGTCAGGCCGACCACCCGGCCCTCGATCCCGGCGGCGTCGAAATAGTGGGTCTGGCCCACCGATTGCCGGTTCAGGATGGTGCGTAGGCCCTCCGGGCCCGGCGCGGACACGATGGTGTCCCGCGTCGCCGTCACGGGCGCGCCGTCCACCAGCGCCTCGGTGATGACCCGGCCCTTCAGCGTCCCGATGGCGGGCAGGGTGATGCCCATGATCCGCGCCAGGGTCGGCGCGATGTCGGCGTTGGAGATGGGGGCGGGGTTGGCGAAGCCGTTCTTGAAGCTGGGGCCCACCGCCGCCATGAAGTTGCGCGTCTCGGCGCGGGAGAGGCTGCCATGACTGCCCTGGCCGACGCCCTGGGTGGTGTCATGCACGCCCACCGCGCATTGCAGCGCGATCTCGCAGCCAGTGTTGAGGAAGGAACGGAAGCTGATGACGATGTCCGGGGCCGGCGTCTTCGCGGCGCCGATCAGGTTGACGTCGCTCATCGACAGCGCGCCCGCAATCTTGCCCAGCCTGTCATGGACGAAGATCGCGCCGGTATAGTCCTGGGTCAGCAGGAAATTGACGATCTCGGTGGCGTGCGTTTTGGCGGTGGCCGCGTTGGGCAGGTAGATCAGGTTGCTGCCGGCATTGGCGGCGACCACGATCTCCGGCTTGGCCGGATCGCGCCCCAGTATGGCCGAGCCGAAGGCGATGGCGGGATTGGTGTTGAGGTCGAGCGACGCGCCGGTCTGGCCGGGATTGCGGATCGGCAGGCCGAAGGTCAGCGACAGGTCCTTGGCGACGAAGCCCGGCGTCAGGTCGGCGATTGTACCGGGCGCCAGCTTGGCCGAGGGACTGGTGGCGCTGGAGCGGCTGACGGTGAGAAAGCCGTGATCGGCGGTGACGAACAGGTCGGTGTTGCCCTCCAGCCCTTCCTGCTTCAGCGCGGCGCGGATGTCGCCCAGCATGCTGTCGGCGTTGCGGGCGGCAGCCAGGGCGCTGCGGCTGTTGATGCCGGGCGCCAGTTCGCCAGCGCTGTCACGGGCATTGTGCTGGGTGGTGTCGGGATCGCGGCTCCATACCAGGATGAAGAACGGCTTTGCGTTCTCATGGAACTGCGGCAGCACGATGCGGGTGATGGCCTTGGTCTGGTTGACCTGCTGCAGGATGTTGGGCTGGGTGGTGGCGGGCATCACCGGATCGAAAAAGGCGGCGCGCATGGCGCGGGTGAACCAGGTGGGCAGGCCGAAACCTTCCTCATGGCCGGTCTCGTCATCGACGATCAGCGTCTCAGTGCCGTCGCGGTTGGCCGTCAGGTCCTGGATGCGCGCCGGGCCTTCCTTGCCGATGATGGCGGTCTGGTAGCCCGCCGCGCGGGCAGCCGCCATCAGCGAAGTCTCGTTGAGATAGTTGCCGCCGAAGCGCTCATTCATCTCCGTCAGCACACCATTGGCTTCCAGGAAGCCCAGGTCTGCGCCATGCAGGCTGATCATCGGCTTCTTCATCCAGATCGTGTTGCCGAAATTGCCGGTGTCGCCGATGTAATGGCCGGTGGCGATGGCGCTGGCATTGACCGTGGTCTGGGTCGGATAGAGCGAGTGGCTGTTGGTGAAATCGACGCCCTCGGCCTTCAGCTTGCTGAAGTTGGGCATGTTTTCTGGCGTGACGCTGCCATAGCGCAGGCCGTCGGCCACGAAGATGATGACGTTGCGTTTCGGGGCAGGGGCCTGGGCGGCGGCGGGCAGGACCAGCCCCGCGGCCAGGGCGGCGATAAGAGCGCGTTTGAACATGGACCTCATGACAGAATTCCCCTTTGGGATTCACAGGTTAGCCCCCCTCTGTGACGGTACAAGCACCCGCTGCCGCGATACTTGACCGCCCCCCCGGAAAACGCCACAAACGGCCCAATTCCTGCGGATTCTCAAGGGTTTCACCATGCACGCCTACCGGACCCACACCTGCGGCCAGCTGCGCAAGGCCGACGTCGGCAAGACCGTGCGCCTGTCCGGCTGGGTCAATCGCCGCCGCGATCATGGCGGCCTGATCTTCATCGACCTGCGCGACCATTACGGCATCACCCAGTGCGTCATCACGCCGGAGAACCCGGCCTTCGCCGCCGTCGATACCGCCCGCTCGGAATGGGTGCTGACCTTTACGGGCAAGGTGGTGGACCGGCTGGAAGGCACCGTGAATGCCGACCTGCCCACCGGCGAAGTCGAGCTGCGGATCGAAGCGGTGACGGTGCAGGGCAAGGCGCAGGAACTGCCGCTGCCGGTGTTCGGCGACCAGGAATATCCGGAAGACACCCGCCTGACCTATCGCTTCCTCGATCTGCGCCGCGAGCGGCTGCACAAGAACATCATGCTGCGGGCCAACATCATCACATCGCTCCGTAGGCGGATGATCGAGCAGGGCTTCACCGAATTCCAGACCCCGATCCTGACCGCGTCCAGCCCCGAAGGCGCGCGCGACTTCCTGGTGCCGTCGCGGCGTTACCCGGGCCAGTTCTATGCCCTGCCGCAGGCGCCGCAACAGTTCAAGCAGCTCATCATGGTGGCGGGCTTCGACCGCTATTTCCAGATTGCGCCGTGCTTCCGCGACGAGGATGGCCGCGCCGACCGTTCGCCGGGCGAGTTCTACCAGCTCGATCTCGAGATGAGCTTCGTCACCCAGGATGACGTCTTCGCTGCCGTCGCCCCGGTGCTGGCAGGCGTGTTCGCGGAATTCGCCAACGGCAAGACGGTCACGCCGCATGACCAGTTCCCGCGCATTCCCTATGCCGAGGCAATGCTGAAATACGGCACCGACAAGCCCGACATCCGCAACCCGATCGAGATCGTCGATGTCTCGGCTGTGTTCGCCCGCGACGACGTGGAATTCAAGGCCTTCAAGGCCAAGACCGTGCGCGCCATCCCAGCGCCGGGGGCCGGGCCGCAGCCGCGTTCCTTCTTCGACAAGCTGAACCAGTGGGCGCGCGGCGAAGGCGCGGCCGGTCTGGGCTACATCCTGTTCGAAGACGAGAATGGCGCGCTGGTCGGGAAGGGCCCCATCGCCAAGTTCATTCCGCCTGCCGCGCTGGCAGAAATGGCGAAGATCGCCGGATCGAAAGCTGGCGATGCGCTGTTCTTCTCCGCCGACGCCAAGGCCGACCGCGCCGCCAATATCGCCGGCCAGGCCCGCACGCGGCTGGGCCGCGAACTCAACCTGATCCCGCAGGACGAATACAAGTTCTGCTGGATCGTCGATTTCCCGATGTATGAGTGGAACGAGGACGAGAAGAAGATCGACTTCTCCCACAATCCCTTCTCGATGCCGCAATTCGACCGCGACGCCTTCATGGCGCTCGACAAGGCGGATAAAGACACCATCCTGAACATCAAGGCCTACCAGTACGACATCGTCTGCAACGGCTATGAATTGTCCTCGGGCGCGATCCGCAACCATGACCCGGACGTGATGCTGAAGGCGTTCGAGATCGCCGGTTACGCCCGCGAAGAGACCGAGGAAAAGTTCAAGGGCATGCTCAACGCCTTCCGCCACGGTGCCCCGCCGCATGGCGGCACCGCGCCGGGCATCGACCGCATCGTCATGCTGCTGGCGGGCGAGGAGAATCTGCGCGAGGTCACCATGTTCCCGATGACCCAGTCGGCGCAGGACCTTCTGATGAATGCGCCGTCGCCGGCGAACAACAAGCAGCTCAAGGAGCTGCATCTGCGGGTGGTTTACCCCGAGAAGTAAAAGCCCGGTATAACGGGTGCGAAGGTACGTCCGATGAATTCAGGCAAGTCATCCGCCGACGTGCAGCAATTGTTGGACCTCGCCACCGGCTTTCTCCAGCACGGCAACCTGGCCGAAGCCGAGGAGCACTGCCTGCGCGTGCTCGCGCTTGCGCCCACCAACTTCCAGGTCGCCAACCTGCTGGGTGCCATCCGCAGCCAGCAGGGCCGTAACGAAGAAGCGCTGGCGCTGATCGGTGGCGCGCTGAAGAATTATCCCAATGCCATTGGATCGTTGCTGAATTACAGCAACGTGCTCAAGCTGCTCGGGCGCGACGAAGAAGCCCTGGTCTATTGCGACAAGGTTCTGGCGCTCGAGCCGGGCCATACCGGGGCATGGTATAATCGCGGCAACCTGTTGCTGCGCCTGAAGCGCTTCGACGATGCGCTGGCCAGTTACGACAAGGCGCTGACGATCCGGCAGGGTTTTGCCGAAGCGCTGAACCATCGCGGCACCGCTCTTTATTTCCTGGGGCGCGTCGCGGAAGCTGTCGGGAGCTATGAAAATGCCCTGGCGCAGCAGCCGGCGTTTCCGGAAGCCTGGAACAATCACGGCATCGCCCTGCGTGACTTGGGCCGCGCCGACGAGGCGCTGGCGAGTTTCGGCCGGGCGCTGACGATCCACCCGGATTATGCCGAAGCCTGGCACAATGGCGGCAACCTGTTGCGCGACATGCGGCGTTTCCAGGACGCGGTGGCGAGTTACGACAAGGCGCTGGCGATCAGCCCGCGCAATGCCGAAGCCCTCAAGCATCGCGGCCTCTGCCTGCAATTCCTCAACCGCCTTGATGAGGCGCTGGCAAGCTATGACGCGGCGCTGGCGATCCGGCCGGACTATGCCGACGCGCTGCACAGTCGCGGCATGATCCGTTGGCGCGAAGGCCAGCAATACGGCGCGGCGATCCACGACCTGGAAAGCGCCCTACGCGCCAATCCGGATCAGGAGTATCTGCGCGGCGACCTGGCGCATGTGCGGATGCATGGCACGGACTGGTCCGGCTTTGACGCGCAGGTGGCGCAGATCAACGCGGGCGTGCGCGAAGGCCGCCGGACCATCGATCCCTTCATGTACCTGGCGATTGCGGAATCACCGGCCGATCTGCAGGCCTGCGCCACCATCTTCACCAGCCATTTTCATCCGGCGGCCCCGGTGCTTTGGCGCAAGGCGGATCGCGGCCACAAGAAAATCCGCCTCGGCTATGTCTCGGGGGAATTTCGCGGCCAGGCGACGGCCTACCTGACGGCGGGGCTTTATGAATGTCATGACAAGAGCAAGTTCGAAATTGTCGCCATCGACAATGGGGCGCGCAAAGACAGCCCGATGCGCCGCCGCCTGGAAGCGGCGTTCGACGGTTTCCTGCCGATCGCGCATCTGTCCGACCAGGCCGCCGCAGCGGCAATCGCCGCTGCGCAAATCGACATCCTGGTCAATCTCAACGGCTATTTCGGCAATCACCGCATGGGCGTCTTTGCCCACAAGCCGGCCCCGGTCCAGGTCAATTACCTCGGGTTCCCGGGCACGCTGGGCGCCAGCTATATCGACTATATTCTTGCCGACCGCTTCGTGATCCCGGACAGCGACAAGCAATATTACACCGAAAAAGTCGTCACGCTGCCGGGCAGCTATCAGGTGAACGATGCCCGGCGGCATCTGCCGCAAGGTCCGCCGCGCCGCTCCGAACACGGCTTGCCCGAAAATGCCTTCGTCTTTTGCAGTTTCAACATGAGCTACAAGCTCACGCCTAGCCTGTTCGCGGTGTGGATGCGCATCCTCAAGCGCGTCGAAGGCAGCGTGCTGTGGCTGCTGGAGAGCAATCCGGCGTCGCCGGGCCACCTGCGGGCCGAGGCGGAACGTCATGGCGTGGCAGCAGACCGGCTGGTCTTCGCGCCGTTTGTTCCAATGGAGCAGCAACTGGACCGGCTGCCACTGGCCGGCCTGTTTCTCGATTGCCTGCCTTGCAACGCGCACACCACCGCCAGCGACGCGCTGTGGGCGTGCGTGCCGCTGCTCACCTGTCGCGGCACAAGCTTTTCGGGCCGCGTCGCCGCCAGCCTGCTGCAGGCGGTTGCCGTGCCCGAACTGGTGACGGAAAATCTGGAAGACTATGAAGCACTGGCCGTGAAACTGGCCGGTGATCCGGCATTGCTGCACACCATCCGGCAAAAACTCGCGCTGGGGCGGCAGACCGCGCCGCTGTTCGACACCGGCCGTACCCGGCAACACATTGAAAGCGCCTATGCGCAGATGTGGGACATCTTCCAGCGCGGCGAAACCCCGCGCAGCTTCGCCGTTGAACCGGAATAGTCGCGCGCGCCATTTTCTACTTGTCATCGCCTTTCTACAGCCCGGGGATTTGCGCGGCAATTCTCCATCACTTTCAACGCGCCCCGCGTGGATAGCGCGGGGATATCGCTATCCCCATCTTTCGCTTTCCAAAATCACGCCTAACTTCCCTCTTGCCTGTTTCAAGCGGGGGCGTTCCGGAACGTCCATAACGTGAAGCAGGCCGGCGTGTGGTGTGTCACGGAGCAACGAACCGTGCGGGCCGCAGGTCGCTTCTTGAATCCCTGGAGGCCCGGCGTGACGCACGCCGTACTAAACTAGGCAGGAGACGATCCTGAGTGTCCGTGTTGCCCGAGGGCAATCCGGCGGAACCGTCCAGTGGATGGTGCCGAAAAGAACACTGGCGGAGCTTGAAGCGGCCCAAAATCGCCGGGCGTGACATTGCCGCGAGGCATACACTGACGCCCCAACGGGCGTTGCCGCTCTGAAAAGGAGCGGACGAAACTACCGGCCGCCTCGCGGTGACGCCACGCAAACCCCGCGCCTCTCACGGGTTGCGTTCGCACGCGCAGCGCGCATGACAGAATGTTTATCGGTGCACGAGAGGACGAAACGCACTAAGACGCCTCAGCCGAATGACACGACAACACTTTGGGGAGTGCACCCGTCATGGATCGTATATCCAATCGCTTTTTGTCCACCGCTCTGGTGCTGGGAACCGTCGCCGTCGCTGCGTTCGGCTTCAGTGAACTGACCTTTGCCCAGCCCGCTGCGCCTGCCGCCGCGCCTGCGGGCCGTGGCGCCGCCGCCCAGCGCCCGATGCAGTATGATCCCGCCACCTGGGTGGGCTGCCATCGCGTCGCCAAGGGCCCCGATGGCAACAGCGGCGAAATCTGCGCTCCGTCGATCCGCACCGGCACGCCCGAGATCCAGGAACGCCTGGCCGCCGAAGCCGCCGCGAACCTGGCCGCCGGGCGCGGCCCTGCTGGCCGTGGCGCTGCCGCGACGCCTGCGCCGATGGTCTGCAACCCGGCCCTGAACGCCGTTGCCGGTGGCGGGCGCGGTCCGACCCAGGGCGGCCGGGGCAAGATCCGCGTGCTGGTGGTGGTCAAGGGCCATCCCTATGAACGCGGCCTGTTCGACGATTTCCTCGATTGCCTGGGTGCCGACATCACCTGGACGCGGGCCGATCATCCCGGTGCCGACCTGCTGATGAGCCCGGCCGGCGGCAAGCTGTTCGACGCCTACCTGTTCTATGACCTGGGCGGTGCGGGGCAGGTGATGCCCGATGGTTCGGGCGACCGCTTCTATCCCGATCCGTCGCCGCAGTTGAAGAAGGACTATGAGGCGCTGCTGAAGCAGGGCAAGGGCATGGTCTTCATCCATCACGCCTCGGCGGCGTGGCCGCATGTCTGGCCGGAATATTCCGAAGTGGTTGGCGGCGCCTGTGACTGGTTCGCCCCCGTCACCGTGCGCGGCATCCTTGATCCGCATCACGGCTTCTACCAGGGCACCGAGCAGCGCATCACCGTCGTCGACAAGACCAGCCCGATCACGCAGGGCCTGGGCGATGGCTTTGATGTGCGGGACGAGGCCTATGCCTGCGCCTGGTTCCCCGAAAAGGTCCATCCGCTGCTGACGACCTCGTTCGCGCCGCCTGATCCGCTGGTGAACCTGAACCCGAAGCGCCAGTATTCCAACCTGGCGGCCTGGTACAAGGCGGCGGAAAACAGCCCGGTCTTCTATACCCAGATCGGCCACGACAATAATCCCTGGCGCAACCCCGCCTACCAGTTGCTGATCAGCAACGCGATCAAGTGGGCCGCGTCGCCCGAGGCGCTGGCCTGGGCGAAGAAGAACCCGGCCAAGATCTTCAAGTAGCATTTGCTGCCTGCGTGGAAGCCCGGCTGGATCACAGCCGGGCTTCTGCTTTTCATCTGCGCCGCAGGACGGCATAACCGCAGGATGGAATGGCGGGATGTGGTGGTCATCGGGGCAGGCGCGGCGGGCATGATGTGCGCGGCCATCGCGGGCCAGCGCGGCCGCGATGTGCTGGTGCTGGATGCCGCAAAGACGCCGGGCGAGAAGATCCGCATTTCCGGCGGTGGCCGCTGCAACTTCACCAACCGGCATGCGACGCCCAAGCAGTTCCTTTCCGCCAATCCGCATTTCTGCATCTCGGCGCTTTCCCGATACACGCCGGCCGATTTCATCGCGCTGGTGGATCGGCATGGCATCGCCTGGCATGAGAAAACGCTGGGCCAGTTGTTCTGCGACGGCGCGGCGACCCAGATCGTCGCCATGCTGCTGGACGAGATGAAACGGGCAAAGGCAGAGCTGCGCCTCGGCATCACGGTGCGACAGGTCGAGAAGACCGAGCGTGGTTTTGCGTTGGCGCTGTCGTCCGGCGAAACCATCGCCTGTGCTTCCCTGGTGGTGGCGACCGGTGGGAAATCCATTCCCAAGATGGGCGCGACCGATTTCGGCTATCGCATCGCGCAGCAATTCGGCCTGTCCTTGACCGAAACGCGGCCCGGCCTGGTGCCGCTGACTTTCAGCGGCGCCTTGCTGGAGCAACTCGCGGCGCTGTCGGGTGTCGCGGTGCCGTCGCGCGTGAGTTGTGGCAAGACGCAGTTCGCGGAAGCCTTGCTGATCACCCATCGCGGCCTCAGCGGCCCGGCGATCCTGCAGATATCGTCTTTCTGGCGCGAAGGGCAGGAGATCAGCGTCGATCTGTTGCCCGGCACCGATGCGCGCGTGGCCTTGCGCACTGCGCGCGGCTTGAACGGCAGGCAATCACTGCATACCTATCTGGCGACGCTGCTGCCGCGCCGGTTGGCGGTGATGCTGGCCGGGCAGGAGGGCCCGCTGGGCGGCCTCTCCGACGAACGCCTGCGCATGCTGGCAGCGGCGGTGAATGACTGGCGCCTGACGCCGACTGGCACCGAAGGCTATCGCACGGCCGAGGTGACGCTGGGCGGTGTCGATACGAAGGGGCTGGATTCGAAGACCATGCAGGCCAGGGCGGTGCCGGGCCTGTATTTCATCGGCGAGGTGGTGGACGTCACCGGCTGGCTGGGCGGCTATAATTTCCAGTGGGCCTGGTCGTCGGGCTGGTGCGCCGGACAGGCGGCCTAAAGCCTAGTTCAGCTTCTCGCCCAGGTCCTTGATCCCGGCCGATATCAGGCTGGACGCCTTGGCGGCATCCATGCGGGCAGCGATGATCTTCTCGGCCCCAGCGACAGCGGCATCGGCGGCCATGCCGCGAATCTCGGCCAGCGCGGCGGCTTCGGCCTGGGCGATCTTGTCCTGCGCCGCCTTGGCGCGGCGCTCGATCTGGGCGGCCAGCGCCACGCGGCTGTCGGCGGCGAAGCGCTCGGCTTCCGCCTGGGCGCTCTTGAGGATGGCGGCGGCCTCGACTTCCGCACCGGCAGCCTTCTGCTTGTATTCGGCCAGCAGGGCGGCGGCCTCGGCAGACAGGCGCTTGGCCTCGTCCAGTTCGGCGGCGATGGCGGCGGAACGCTGGTCCAGCATCTTGCCGATGGTGGCGGGCGCGCCGAAATAAATCAGCAGGCCGATCATGATCAGCAGGCCGACAATTTCCCAGGTGTGGGCGTGGTGGAGCAGTTCCATGGCTTAACCCTTGACCGCCTTGGCGGCGTCGTCAGCCGACACCGTCTCGCCGGTGAGGCGGGCGACGATGGCGATGGCGGCGTCACGGGCGGCATCCGCGACATGGGCCTTGGCGGCGCCACGGCTGGCCTCGATGCGGGCATCGGCGGCGGTCATGGCGGCGGTCGCCTGCGCGTCCGCGCCGGCCTTGGCCTTGGCGATCTCGGCGTTGATCCCCTGGCGGGTTTCTTCGGCGAGGGCGTTGGACCGGGCGCGAGCCCCGGCCAGCGCCACGTCATACCCGGCCGAGGCGGCGTCGGCATCGGCACGCGCCTGCTTTGCCGCCTCGATGGCCTTGTTGATGGCCGAACGGCGATCCGCGATCACGGTGTGAATGCGCGGACCCGCCACGCGCCACAGCACGACGAACAGCACGGCGAAGGTCAGAACCAGCCAGAAGATCTGGCTGGGGAAGGTCGTCGTGTCGAACGGCGGGAAGGGCGTGGCGTGGCCAGCCGCTTCCGTCGTGGCGTGGGTGGCGGTTTCTTCGGCCATTGCTGATTAGAACGCGAACAGGATCAGCAGGGCGACGACCAGGCCGAACAGGCCGGTCGCTTCGCAGAGCGCGAAGCCCAGCAGCAGGTTGGTGGTCTGCGAGGCAGCGGCGCCCGGATTGCGGAGCGCGCCGGCCAGGTAGTTGGCGAAGATGTTGCCGATGCCGATGCCGGCGCCGATGAGCGCGAAGCAGGCGAGGCCGGCGCCGATCATCTTGGCAGCTGCGAGTTCCATGAGGTGTTCCTTTTCTCGAGTTTAGTGTTGGTCGTGGAGGTGAAGGGCTTCGTTCAGGTAGATGCAGGTCAGAACGGCGAAGACATAGGCCTGCAGAAAGGCCACCAGCAGTTCGAGCATGAAGATGCCGACCATCAGGGCCAGCGGCGCGATGGCCAGGCCCGAGAGCAGGCCGCCTGCGGCGCCCAGCGAGACCACGAAGCCGGCGAAGACCGCCAGCATGGTGTGGCCGGCCAGCATGTTGGCGAAGAGACGGACCGACAGGCTGATCGGGCGCGTCATGAACGAGATGAACTCGATCGGGATCAGCAGGATCAGCAGATACCAGGGCGCGTGCGGCACGAAGAGCTTGAGAAAGCCGATGCCGTGCTTGGCGAAGCCGACAAAGATCACGGTCAGCATCACCAGGCCGGCCAGCGCAAAGGTCACGGCGATCTGGCTGGTGACGGTGAAGCCGCCGGGGATCATGCCGAAGAAATTGCAGCACAGCACGAAGATGAAAAGCGTGAAGACGAAGGGGAAGAAGCGCAGGCCATCCGAACCGGTGGTCGAATGGATCATGTCGGAGACGAACTTGTAGGAGATTTCGGCCACCGACTGGCTGCGGGTCGGGACCAGGCGGCCCGGCTTCACCACCAGCGTCAGGAAGCTGGCGGACAGCAAGGTCACCAGCACCATCAGCAGGGCCTGGTTGGTGAAATAGATCGGGTGCCCGCCCAGCTCAAAGAGGGGAGCCTCGATGAGCGGCCTGACGGCAAACTGCTCCATCGGATTTTCGCCGGCCACGAACTACTTCTCCTCGTTCGATCGCGCGCGGGCGATCTCGGCGTTGATATCTTTGGCTGCGCGCATCACGTTCAGAATTCCCGCGACGGCACCCAGCACGACAAACACAAGCATGAAGACCGGGAAGGTTTTGAAAAGGAACCGGCCCAGCAGCCAGTCAATCCCCCAACCCAGTCCGCCTCCCACGAAAAGCGCCGCCACCAGTTCGGTGGCGAAGCGTCCCGCGATCCCCAGCCCAGACGGCGGCGGTTTCTTGTACCGCGCGTCCTGTCCCGCCTGAAGCTTGTCGAGCCGCGAACCCAGGTCACGCAATCGGTCGGGGTCGGGAGCCATGCTGAGTCCCACGAAAACGCCGAAAATTGCAGCAAAACCGGCCTTCACGGCATCGAAGGCGGGCGGACCATAGGTGCGGTGCAGCAGGGTGTCAAGAAAGTCAGATTGCCTGCAAACCTTTGACAAGGCTTATGAAAAGTCTTCCGCACAATATGTCGCGCAGTCTCCCGTGCGGGCTGCCGCCCGGCACTCCAAATCTGTGCAAACCCGTTATTCCGCCGCGATCTTTTCGGCTTCCGCGAGGGAGACCGAAACCAGTTGGGAGACGCCGCGCTCGGCCATGGTGACGCCGAACAGGCGGTCCATCCGGCTCATGGTCAGGGCGTGGTGGGTGATGACCAGGAAGCGGGTGCCCGAGGATTCCACCATCTGGGTCACCATCTTGCAGAAACGCTCCACATTGGCGTCGTCCAGCGGGGCGTCCACTTCGTCCAGCACGCAGACCGGGGCCGGGTTCACCAGGAACACGGCAAAGATCAGCGACATGGCGGTCAGGGCCTGCTCGCCGCCCGAAAGCAGGGCAAGGCTCTGCAGCCGCTTGCCCGGCGGGCGGGCGAAAATCTCAAGCCCGGCTTCCAGTGGGTCTTCCGACTCGGTGAAGGTGAGCTTGGCTTCGCCGCCCTCGAACAGCTTGGTGAACAGGGTCTGGAAGTTGGCATTGACCTTCTCGAAGCTCTCCAGCAGCCGCTCGCGGCCTTCCTTGTTCAGGCTGGAGATGCCACGGCGCAGGCGCTCGATGGCGCCGGTCAGGTCGTCGCGGTCGGCGACCAGCGTCGCCATGCGGGTTTCCTGCTCGGCGGCTTCTTCCTCGGCGCGCAGGTTGACGCCACCCAGTTGCTCGCGCTCCTGCTTGAGGCGCTCGACGCGCTTCTCGGCCTGGTCGAGCGGCGGCAATTCCTGGCCTTCCTCGATCTCGGCACGTTCGCGCAGTTCTTCCGGCGCGGCTTCGATCTCGTCGCGGATACGGGTGCGCAGTTCGTCGATGCGGGCGGCGGCGTTCTCGCGCAGCGCCTGGGCGCGGGCCCGATCCTCGCGCGCGCTGGACAATATCGCGTCGGCGCTCTTGGCGGCCTTGTCGGCTTCGGCCAGCGCGGTTTCGGCCTGCTGGCGGGCATCGGCGGCTTCATTGCGGGCCGCTTCCGCCGTGGCGATGGCCGACAGCAGCGCACCGCGCTTCTCGCCGATCTCGGTGGGGACGCGCTCGGCGGCTTCCAGCTCGACGCCCAGTTCTTCCTGGCGGCGGGACAGTTCGGCGATCTGGCTGGCGGCGGCTTCGCGGCGGCCGTTCCAGCGGCCCTTGTCCTGCGCAATGACGGCCAGGCGGCGGTCGCGCGCTTCATCCTCGCGGCGCAGGGCTTCCAGGGCGCCGCGCGCTTCGCTGGAGGCGGTACGCGCCGCCGCCGTGTTTTCACGGGCTTCGGCGGTACGGGTGGTGAGATCGGTGCCGTCGCCCAGTTCGGTCAGGCCGCGCTCGGCTTCCGCGCGGTTTTCATTGGCGGTTGCGACGGACTCGGTCAGGCGGCGGATTTCCGCTTCCAGCGAGGCGAGCTGGCTGGCGCGCTCGGCAGCGGCGCGGGCCGCCTTGGTGGCAGTGTCCTGGGCCGAGATCAGCGCCTGTTCGGCGGCACGTTCTTCGCCTTCGGCGGCGCGCACGGCGTCGCGCGCGGCGATGGCGGCATCCTTGGCGGCGGCATAGGCATCCTGCGCGATGGCGCGCACGGCCTTGGCGGCTTCGGCTTCACCTTCCAGCACGCCCAGGCGATTGCGCTGCGACAGACGCACGGCGGCGGGCGAGGGCGCATCGGCGGAGGCGACATAACCGTCCCAGCGCCACAGGTCGCCACGCGCCGACACCAGCGACTGGCCCGGCTTGAGCTGGCTTTGCAGCGCCGCGCCCTGGTCGGGGAATACGAGGCCGGTCATGGCGAGGCGGCGGCCCAGCGCGCCCGGCGCCTTGACGAATTCCGTCAGCGCCTTGGTGCCTTCGGGCAGGTTGGGATCGAAATCGAAACCACCCAGATCGCGCCAGTGATGCGGCGAGGTGTCGTCCAGCGGCGCCCGCAGGTCTTCACCCAGCGCCGCAGCCAGCGCGGCTTCATAGCCAGCCTGCACGGTCACGGCATCGATCAGCGGCGGGAACAGGCCTTCGCCTTCGGGATGCAGCAGGTCGCCAAGCGCCTTGGCTTCGGCGGACAGGCGCTGCACATCGCGTTCGGCCAGTTCGAGCGGCTCGCGCGCCGTGCTTTCCGCCACTTCGGCGTCGCTGCGGGTCTGGCGCGCCGCATCGGCACGGACACGGGTCTCTTCGCGGCCGGCACGGGCCGCTTCGGTGGCGGCTTCGGCGGCATGAACGTCGGGCGCATCCTTGGCGCTTTCCAGCGCCCGGTCCAGGCGCGCCTGCGCATCACCCAGTTGCGTCGCGGCGGTATCGGACAGCGCGGATGCCAGGTCGCGGCCACGGGTGAAGCTGGCGCGCTTGGCATTCCATTCCGCCAGTTCGGCAGTAAGCCGTTCCAGCAGGGCTTCGGTTGCGGCCAGGGCGGCGCGCAGTTCGGCTTCGGCCTGCGCGGCGGCTGCTGTATCGGCACCGGCGCGGGCAGCGGCCTCGGTCAGACCAGTTTCCTCTTCGCCAAGCGCGGCAAGGGCGGTTTCGGCATCATTGTCGAGCGCGGTCTCGCGCGCCATGTCGCTTTCGCCCTGGGCGAGCAACTGGCGCAGGCGCTGCGCCGCTTCGCGAGCGCGGGCTTCCTCGGCATCGAGCTGGTCGCGCTGCGCGATCAGGCGGTGATGGGCGGCGGCACGCTCGGCCTCGGTCTGGCGCAGCGGCGGCAGTTCGGCGGCGGCATTGCTCTGTGCCGTCGAAGCGGTGGCGGCAGTTTCGGTGGCGGTGGCGACAAGCGCGGCGGCGGCCGTCAGTTCTTCAGCGGCGGCAGCGGCGCGGGCCTCGGCCTGGGTCCAGCGCAGATAGTGCGCCAGCGCCTCGGCCTTGCGGATATGGCCCGACAGGTTGCGATAGCGCGAGGCCTGGCGCGCCTGGCGCTTGAGGCTGGCAAGCTGGCCTTCGATTTCCGAAATCACGTCGGTGAGGCGGTTCAGGTTGGTTTCCGCCGCCTTCAGCCGCAGTTCGGCCTCGTGGCGGCGCTGGTGCAGGCCGCCAATACCGGCGGCTTCTTCCAGGATGGCGCGGCGCGCCAGCGGCTTCTGCGAGATCAGCAGGCCGATCTGGCCCTGGCGCACGAAGGCGGTCGAACCGGCGCCCGACGAGGCATCGGCGAAGAAAATCTGCACGTCGCGCTGGCGCACATCGCGGCCATTGATGCGATAGACGCTGCCGGCTTCGCGCTCGATGCGGCGCGACACTTCGATGGTGTCGAAGTCATTGTAGGGCACCGGCGCGGTGCGGTCCTTGTTGTCGATGAAAATGGTGACTTCGGCGACATTGCGGGCCGGACGGCCGGCGCTGCCGGAGAAGATCACATCGTCCATCTCGCTGCCGCGCACCGAGGAGGGGCGCGTCTCGCCCATCACCCAGCGCATGGCGTCGAACAGGTTGGACTTGCCGCAGCCATTCGGGCCGATCACGGCGGTGAGGCCGGGCTCGATATAGAGCTCCGTCGGCTCGACGAAGGACTTGAAACCGGAAAGCCGTAAACGGGTGAACTTCAACTTGAATGCGCCGCCTTAACGCTGCTGCTGAAGCCGTCCCGCCCCAACTATTTGGCGAGCTCGGCGTCGATGAGTTTGCTCAGTTCGGCAGCCGAGGTGTTGTTCACCACGGTACCGTTCAGGATGAGAGTGGGCGTTGCATTGACGCTGTAGCGACGCTCGCCTTCTGCGGCCACCGCATTGATCCGCGCATCTTCCGCGGAATTGTCGATGCACTTGTCCACCTGTTCGGCGCTCATGCCGGCCATGCGGCCCAACCGGACCAGACCGCCATGAACGTCGGTCACCCCGAATTCAGGGTCCCATAAGGGTTGATTCCGGAAGAGAAGGTCAATGAACGCAAAGTACTTATCCTCAGGCAGACAACGGGCGATTTTCTCGGCCGCGCCGTCATCCGGACGCAGGGGGAAGACCCGGAAGACGTACAGAACCTTGCCGGTATCGATGTAATTGGTCTTCAGGATGGGGAAGACGCCTTCGTTGAAGGCGGCGCAATGCGGGCAGCTTGGCGCCGCATATTCGATCAGCACCGCCTTGGCGTCCTTCTTGCCCAGGGTCCGGTCGCTTGCCTCGATGGTCCAGCCACCGGTAGCGCCACCGGCCGTCTGGGCCGAATCGCTGCCAAACATCAGGTAGGCGGTGAGGCCGGCCACGGCCACGACCAGGGCGGCGAGCACGACCAGTAGCTGGTTCTTATTCACGGGAACGCTCCGGGGGCAGGTTTCGGCCCCGTTTGTGGCAGAGGCAGCTTGCCCCTTCAACCCGCCCGGAAAATCCCGCCTGGGCGGCAGGCCCTAGCGGCGCGCCTGGGCGGCCTGGTCCAGCAGCTTGGCCAGTTCCGCATGGGGTTTGCCGCCGGACGGCAGGGGCTTGCCGTTGATGACCAGATGCGGCGTTCCTTCCAGCACGTAGCGGTTGAGGGATTCCTCGGCGACGGCATTGATGCGGGCATCGTCGCCGGTGGCGTCCATGCATGTGTTGATGGTGGCCGGGGCCAGGCCCATCTGCTGGCCGATCTTCACCAGTTCCTCGCGGCTACGCTTGGGATCGAAGGCCCATTTCTCCTGGTCGAGGAAAATGCGGTCGGCGATGGCGAAGTAGCGGGATGCCGGGGCGCAGCGCGCCATCTTCTCCGCCTGCGCATCGCCCAGCGAGCGGGGGAAGAGGCGGAAGACATACAGAACCTTGCCGGTGTCGATATGGCTCTTCTTCAGCGCGGGCATCACCGTCTCGTTGAAGTCCTTGCAGTGCGAGCAGGAGAAGGCGCCGTACTCGATCAGCACCACCGGGGCGTTGCGGTTGCCCAGGGTGCGGTCGGCGGGCTTGATCTCGAAATCGCCGCGCCGGTCAGCGGCGTGCGCGGCCGCCACGAAGAGCAGCGGCGCCAGCAGGGCGAGCAGCAGGGCTTTCATGTCAGTTACCTTCCAGCAGGGGATCGAGAATTTTTGCCAGGTCTTCCGGCGAACGCGGCGTGGTCACGATCTGGCCATTGACGATCAGGGTGGGCGTGCCGGTCAGGCCATAGCGGGTGCCGCCATGCTCCGCCGTGCGCTGGAGGCGGTCGAGCGCATTGCTGTCCCGCAGGCAGCTGAAGATCTTCGCTTCATCCAGCCCCAGGGCGCGGCCGATTTTCGTCAGCCCGGCATCGGTCTTGGGCTGGGCATCGGGGGCGACGCCATGTTCACCCATCTGTTCGGGGCCCCATTCGTCCTGGCGGCGATAGAGCAGATCGACGGCGGCATCGAACTTGTCCTTGCCCATGCAGGTGGCGAGGCCTTCCGCCTTGGCGTCGGCGATATCGATCGCGATCAGCCGCAGCACGTAACGCACCTTGCCGGTGGCGACATATTTTTCCTTCAGCGCCGGCACGATGGTGTTGTTGAAGGCCGCACAGAAAGGACAGGCGAGGGCGGCATATTCGATCAGCGTCACCTTGGCGGCGGGATCGCCCATCACATGCAGTTCGTCCGCCCCGATCACTTCCGCTGTACTGGCCGTAATGGGCGGCGGCACTGCGCGGTTGGCAAAGTAAAGTCCGCCGCCGACACCGGCGGTCACCAGCAGCGCCAGCCCGGCGATAATCCATTGTCGCTTGTTCATAGTTAGTCTCTTGATTTTTCTTTGGCGCTTCCCGGGATCAAGTCTTGCCGCTTTCGCGCCAGCGCGCCAGATGCAGCAGCGCCTGCTTCAGCGTGTCCGGCCCGGCATAGACCGCAGCGGGATCGTTTGTCGCCACCACCGCAGTGGGGCGGCGCAGCGGTGGCGCGGGGCGGCGCGCAAGGAAGGCGCCCTGCACGAATTTCAGCCGCGCCACGGCGGGCCGCCCCAGATACTGGTTGATGCGGGCGGTGAGCGGGCGGGTTTCATGGCTCAGGAACAGTGCCGCACCGGGCAGCGCCTTAAGGGTGAGGGTGCCGCCACCGGCGCCTTCGCTGAAGCGCAAAGGCTGGCACAGGCGCGCGACCTCGGGTCCGGCGATCTCGCGCCAGCGCAGCACCAGCGCCGGATCGGTGAAGCCCATGCGCGTGAACGCGCCGCCGCCTGCGCCGCTGGTGTCGCGGGCGATGGACGCGGCGCGATTGCGGCGGACCGGTTGCGTTTCGTCGGAAGGCGCTGTCATGGTCGCCAGAGTATGCCGCCCCGCCGCCAAAGCCAAAAGCCCGGTCTGTCTGCCGAACTGCTTGCCTGGTACGATGTACACAGGCGGGTGCTGCCCTGGCGCGCACCCCGCGGGCAGCGCGCCGATCCCTACCGCGTCTGGCTGTCGGAAATCATGCTGCAGCAGACCACGGTGCAGGCGGTCGCTGCCTATTACCGCAAGTTCCTGGAGCGCTGGCCGACCGTACGCGACCTTGCCGCCGCCCCGCAGGACGATGTGCTCGCGGCCTGGGCGGGGCTTGGCTACTACGCCCGCGCCCGCAACCTGCATGCCGCCGCCAAGCTGGTCGCCAGCCAGATGGGTGGAAAATTTCCCGTCACCGCCGCGACATTGCGGGAATTGCCCGGTGTTGGCGGCTATACCGCCGGCGCCATTGCCGCCATCGTCCATGACGAGCGGCAGGCGGCGATGGATGCCAATGCCGAGCGCGTGATCGCGCGGCTCTATGCTGTCGAAACGCCGATGCCAAAAGCCAAGCCGGAACTGCATGCGCATTGCATGGCGCTGGTGCCGGCACGTTCCGGCGACTTTGCGCAGGCGCTGATGGATCTGGGCAGCGCCATCTGCACGCCGAAGCGGCCCGCCTGCGAAAATTGTCCGTGGCAGGCACAATGCCTGGCGCGCAAACGCGGCATCCAGGAACAATTGCCGGTCAAGGCGCCCAAGATGGTGCGGCCGCTGAAGCGCGGTGTGGCTTTCGTCGTCACGGACACGAGCGGTGCGGTGCTGCTGCGCAAGCGTCCCGACAAGGGCCTGCTGGCTGCGATGCTGGAACCGCCACTGGGACCGTGGGAGGAGAATTTTCCGTCAGCCGCCAAGGCGATGCAGCAGGCGCCGTTTGCAGCCTACTGGAAGAAGCGCGTGGGCCTGGTGCGCCACGGCTTCACGCATTTTGAACTGGAAATCGAAGTCTATGCCGCAGCGCTGGCGAAGCGGCCAAAAACGGCAGGCCAGTGGGTGGCGCCCGAAAAGCTGCGCGACGTTGCGCTGCCGACCGTGATGCGCAAGATCGTCGAACTGGGATTGGATGAAGGCGGCCCGCTGTTCACGGCAAAGCCGCGACAAGAGAAAAAGCGTCAGACCACCATCTCGGCGCGCAAGCGCTGACGCAGCAGGTCGATCGGGGCAAGGCCACCGCCCGGCAGTTCGAACTGCCAGAAGGTCCAGCCATTGCAGGCGTCCAGCCCCTGCACATGGGCGCCGATGCGATGGATCGAGCCGGTGGCGTCGGAGACCACCAGCGTGCCATCGGCGCGCACCTTGGCCTTGGCGGCCTTGCGGCCCTGGCCATGCAGGATGGTGCCGGGCGGCAGCAGGCCGCGCTCCACCACCACGCCGAAGGGAATGCGCGGTTCGGCGCGCTTGGAGCCCGTCACCTTGATGGCGTCTTCGTCGGCGGGACGGATATCGGCGATGCGGGCGCGGGCGATGCTGGCATAGCTTTCCTCGCGTTCAATGCCGATGAAGTGGCGGCCCAGCCGCTTGGCCACCGCGCCGGTGGTGCCGGAGCCGAAGAAAGGATCAAGCACGACATCGCCCGGCTTGGTCGAGGACAGCAGCACGCGATGGAGCAGCGCTTCCGGCTTCTGCGTCGAATGGGCCTTCTGGCCGTCGGCGCCCTTGATGCGCTCATGGCCGCTGCAGATCGGCAGCGTCCAGTCGGAGCGCATCTGCAGGTCGTCGTTCAGCGCCTTCATCGCATCATAGTTGAAGGTGTATTGCTGCTTGGGGTTCTTGGTCGCCCAGATCATCGTCTCGTGGGCGTTGGTGAAACGGCGGCCCTTGAAGTTGGGCATCGGGTTGGTCTTGCGCCAGACGACATCGTTGAGAATCCAGAAGCCCAGATCCTGCAACGTCGCGCCGACGCGATAGATGTTGTGATAGGAGCCGATCACCCAGAGCGTACCGGTGTCGCTCAGCACATGGCGCGCGGCGGCCAGCCATTCGCGGGTGAACTTGTCATAGGTGGCGAAACTCTCGAACTGGTCCCAATGGTCGTCCACGGCATCGACCTTGGACTGGTCGGGACGGTGCAGAGCGCCCTGCAACTGCATGTTGTAGGGCGGGTCGGCGAAGACCAGGTCGGCACAGCCGGCGGGCAGGGCGCGCATCTTCTCGATGCAGTCGCCCACCAGAATTTGGTCCAGCTTCAAGGATGCCATGTGCCCCACCAGGTTTATCAACAGTGGGATTCACAGTGAGTCGCCGCGATTCGGCGGTCAAGAGTCTTGCGGAATCAATTACTTGGGAAATTGAGTCCCGGATTCATCCCCATACAAGATGTTGTGTACCGGGGAAAAAGAACGGCGATGGTGAATCGTTACGCCGCAGGTCTTCAGGCCCTGGAGGTGGTCGGCGGTGCCGTAGCCCTTGTTGCTGCGCCAGTTGTAGCCGGGGTGTTCGTCATGCAGTGCCATCATCATCCGGTCACGCGTCACCTTGGCGATGATCGAGGCCGCCGCGATCGAAACCGAAATTCCGTCGCCGCCAACCAGCGTCTCGCAGGGACAGGGCAGGGCGGGCGCGTCATTGCCGTCCACCAGCGCGAAATGGGCCTGTACGGTGAGCTCCCGAACCGCGCGCGCCATTGCCAGATGCGTTGCCTGGCGGATGTTCACCAGATCAATCTCCTCCACGCTGGCAGCGCCGACGCCGACCGCTACTGCCATTTCCCGAATGCAGCGATAAAGTTCTTCGCGTCGAAGTTCGGAGATTTTCTTGG
>CANHNJ010000010.1 GCA_947462105.1 Alphaproteobacteria bacterium | reverse complement strand
GTCGCCCTTAAGCCCGCCATACTCGTTGCGCCAGCGATAGTATGTAACTTCCGTCACTCCTATCGCCCGCACCGCATCCGCGACCGGCTTGCCCTGTGCCATCAGCACATCGACCTGCCGTAGCTTCGCGACAATCTCTTCTGCCTTGTGTCTTTTCCTGGCCATCTATCCAATCCTCCTTGGTCAAAACCATACTTCAGGGAGGACCATTTCAAAGGGGGCAGGACATGAGCTGGTTATCGGTAAGGTATTGTACAAAATGGTATTTTCATTACATTACCTGTGCGTAATCTTTTTACCGGAAAATACCCGTGCAAAGCGAATTCGGGACCGCTTTTCCCGGTCGTCTGTGTCTGTGCAGTCACACGCTTCGTATAAAAACCTGAATCGTGACAAGCGCATCCCGCAAAGCAACAATCGCGATGGAGACATTCTGCGGGTTCGCCGTTATAAGCGATACATTAGCTTCGGCATGACTGGGACGAATTACTGTCGTCCATTTTTAAGAGGGTAGACAATGAAACTTCGTTTGATCGCCTTGGCGGGCGTGGCCGTCTCGGCTCTCGCCGCCACCCCGGCGGTGGCTGCTGAAGGGTGGTATCTCGGCCTTGGTGCCGGCATCGCCCAGCAGAATGGAGTCTCGGTTCGCTCGACCATCAATCCCGCTATCAATGGCAAGGTCGAATCCGAAACCGGCGGCCTGGCCGTTCTGAGCTTCGGTTACAAGTTCGACAGCAACTTCCGCCTGGAAGTTGAGTCCGGCTACGCCTGGCGCGACGTCGAGGTTTCCGGTGGTTTCACCGGCGGCTACTCGCAGAGCAAGACCACCTTCGTGAACGCGATCTGGGACATTCCCCTGAGCGACGCCGTGGACTTCTCCATCGGCGGCGGCCTGGGCGTTGGCAACGGCTACCTCCGTGCCACCACTGTCACCGCTGGCACGACCTTCGACTTCGTTCGCGGCTGCGACGTGAACTTCGCCTTCCAGGGCATCGCCGGCCTGACCTGGCATGTCGCCCCGGATGTCGACCTGTTCCTCGACTACCGTTATCGCTCGATTCTGGTCGACACCTTCGCCCCGTCGGCCTATGCCGCCTTCTCGCCGATGCGCGTTGGCAACTTCACCGAACATGCCGGCATCATCGGCCTGCGTTGGTTCCTGGAGCCGCCGGCCCCGCCGCCGCCGCCGCCCCCGCCGCCGCCTCCCCCGCCGCCTCCGCCTCCGCCGCCGCCTCCCCCGCCGCCGCCTCCGCCGCCGCCGCCTCCGCCGCCGGCTCGGACCTTCATCGTGTTCTTCGACTTTGATAAGTCGAACCTCACGGCTGAAGCACAGGCCACTGTCACGGAGGCCGTCGCGGCCGCCAAGACGCTGGGCTCGGTGCGCGTGCTGGTGACGGGTCATACCGACACCGTCGGTTCGCAGACCTACAACCAGGCTCTGTCGATCCGTCGCGCCACCTCCGTGAAGGACGAAATGGTCCGTCAGGGCATTGGTGCCGATGGCGTCGCCATCGAAGGCAAGAGCTTCAACGATCCGCTGGTCCCCACGGGCCCCGGCGTCCGCGAGCCCAAGAACCGTCGCGCCGTCATCGATCTCGGTGGCTAAGCGTCAGGTTCTTTCCTGAAAAGATCAGGGCCGGTCGAAAGACCGGCCCTTTTCTTTTGCGCTGATGCCAACAGTTCCAGAAATCTCGAGCCCGGCAGCGGGCGGTAGCGACAGCGAAGACCGCCGCCGGGCGACCATCCGCTCGGGCAAAGGCCCGCCTCCCTCTTATGCGCGCAGCGCATCCAAAGGGGGAGGTGGCCGTAGCTGGCCAGCGCGAAGCGCGATTAAGCCAGCGAAGGCCGGAGGGCGGTAATTAAATTCAGAACTTCGGCGTACCGGGGCCGCTGGGGACGGCCACAGCAGGCACCACCGCATTGATGGACACATCGCCGGGGCGGTCCGGGCGCGGCGTCGGCGCGATATCGGGGCCGGCCTTCACGCCCTGCAGGTTCATCGCCACCGTGATGGCGCAACTGTCGAGCGGGTTCTTTTCATAGACCGGCACGCCGGAGACGAAATCCTCCAGCACCGGCTTGTCGGGCGCCAGCGCCGCGTCGAACACGATCTGGGCGGTGGCGCAGAAGCCTTCATGCGCGCCCGGCCTGACCCGGCGGCGCTCGGCATTGGCGATGGCGCGGGTCTTGAAGGAATCATGCTCGCGCACGCCCGCCGCGCCGCCATGCATGCGCTTGAACATGGCCAGCAGCACATTGTCGGACCGGCGCAGCTCGCCCTGGAAGGTCTTGATGAAGCGGTTGAAGTTGGCGACTGCGGCCGGGCCGCAGGTCAGCGCCGCGTCGGTCAGTTCCTGCTGCACCGCCGCCACCTGGATGGCGTAGATTTCCGAGGCGCTGGCGCAGGCTTTCGCCTGGGCACCCGTGCTCGTCACCATGCCCGCCAATGCGAGCATGGCGCCCGCCTGACGCATTTTCTTCGCCATCTGGTATCCTGAATTCGACAGTCCGGCCCGCAGACTAGGGGCAAGTCCGCGCCCCGCCAAGCCATTCCGGCGCAGGAACTTTACAGCGCTTGCAACGAAGTTCCGGCGGTTCGCGTTGTCCAAGCAGATACCCCAGGTTTTTCGCCATGACACGCTCTGGCACGGCCCCCGTCCTGCTTGCCGCCCTGGCAGGGCCCGCAGCCGCAGGCGGTGTCCCGGGCAGCGGCGGCCTGCCCCTCATCCCCAATCCCCAGTTGCAGATGCAGCGCCAGAGCATGACCGCCCCGGTGGCGCGCGGCCCCTACCCCATGACCTATTCCGAGCAGGTGGCCCAGAGCCTGGGCGTGCGCGACGGCCGGTTCGACCTGATCGCGCCACAGGCCCGCAACCCCTATGCGCCCAGCCTGAGCGTGGGCAGCGGCATGCTCCGGCTGCGCTGGAACCGGTAATCCTTTTCCTTCCCCGCCCTCTTTAGTATTGCTCTGCCCCGGCCGCACCGCGGCCCATCAGGGGTATTCAGGTATGGCCTATAAAGTCGCCGTCGTCGGCGCCACCGGTAACGTCGGGCGCGAGATGCTGCGGGTGCTGGTGGAACGCCAGTTTCCCTTCAGCGAAGTGGTGGCGCTGGCCTCGACCCGCTCGGTCGGCACCGAAGTCTCGTTCGGTGATGACAATGTCCTCAAGATCAAGGCGCTGGACTATTACGACTGGAAGGGCACCGACATCTGCCTGATGAGCGCCGGCGGCGACATTGCCAAGGAATGGGCGCCCAAGATCGCCGCCACCGGCTGCATCGTGATCGACAATTCCAGCGCCTGGCGGATGGACCGCGCCGTGCCGCTGGTGGTGCCGGAGGTCAATGCCGACGCCCTGCTGGAGATCAAGAAGGGCATTGTCGCCAACCCCAACTGCTCCACCGCCCAGCTTGTCGTGGCGCTGAAGCCGCTGCACGACCTGGCGAAGATCAAGCGGGTGGTGGTTTCGACCTACCAGTCCGTCTCCGGCGCGGGCAAGGACGCGATGGACGAACTGTTCCGCCAGACCCGCGCCGTCTTCGTCGCCGATCCGGTCGAGGTCGGCGAGTTCACCAAGCAGATCGCCTTCAATGTCATTCCGCATATCGACGTCTTCCTCGATTCCGGCCTCACCAAGGAAGAATGGAAGATGGCAGTGGAGACGCAGAAGATCCTGGACCCCGACATCCAGCTCACCGCCACCTGCGTCCGCGTGCCGGTCTTCATCGGCCATAGCGAGGCGGTCAACATCGAGTTCGTGAATCCCATCACCGCCGAACAGGCGCGCAACGCCCTGCGCGCCGCGCCGGGCGTGCTGGTGGTCGACAAGCGCGAGGATGGCGGCTACGCCACGCCCATCGAATGTGCGGGCGAAGACGCCACCTATGTCAGCCGCATCCGCAAGGACCCGACGGTGGACCACGGCCTGTCGCTGTGGATCGTCGCCGACAATCTGCGCAAGGGCGCGGCGACCAACGCCGTGCAGATCGCCGAAGCCCTCATCAAACGCAAACTGCTCAGGAGTGCATAATGCCGAAGGTCTATTGGATTGCCCGCGTCGATGTCCGTGACGCCGAAGCCTACAAGAAGTATGTCGAGATCGGCCGCCCGGCCTATGTGCGCAACGGCGCCAAGTTCCTGGCGCGTGGCGGCAAGACCGAAGTGCTGGAAGGCCCGGCGCGCGCCCGCAACGTGGTGGTGGAGTTCCCCTCGATGGAAGCGGCGCTGGCCTGCTACAACTCGCCGGAATATTCCGAAGCCAAGCTGATCCGCCAGTCGATCAGCGACGGCGAGTTCCTCGTGGTCGAAGGCGTTGAATAATTCGTAGCGGCCGCATCCGCACCGCCTTGTTCGTCCCGGGCAGCAATGCCCGGGCGATCGAGAAGGCGCGCGGGCTGGCCTGTGACGCCGTCATCCTCGATCTGGAAGATGCAGTGGGTGACGGCGAGAAAGCCGCAGCGCGTGCGGCGGTGCAGGCGGCAATTGCCGCCCGCGCCTTTGGCCCGCGCCCGACCGTGGTGCGGATCAATCCACTCACCAGCCCGTTCGGCGTCGAAGACCTGAAGGCCGCGCACGGCGCCGACGCCATCGCGCTGCCCAAGGTCACGAGCGACGCCGACCTGGCGGCGGCACGGCTGCTGACCAAAGCACCGCTCTGGGCGATGATCGAGACCCCCGCCGCCGTGCTGGCGCTGCCGCAGATCGCGCGGTCGGCCACGGCGCTGGTGCTGGGCGCCAATGACCTGCTGAAAGAGCTGGGCGCGCGGCCTGTCGCCGGGCGCAGCAACCTACATTACGCCATGTCTGCGCTGGTGACGGCGGCGCGGGCGCATGGCGCGCTGGCGCTGGACAGCGTGCACAACGACATTGCCGATATGGCCGGTTTCGAGAGCGCCTGCGCGATGGCCCGCGATTTCGGGTTCGATGGCAAGACCGTGATCCACCCGGCCCAGATCGATGCGGCCCGCGCTGCCTTCGCGCCTTCGCCCGCAGAGATGGATCGCGCCCGCCGCCTGCTGGCTACGTTCGCCGCACCGCAGAACCGGGACAAGGGCGTGATCAATTTCGAAGGCCAGATGGTGGAACGGCTGGATGCGCAGATGGCGCAGGCCGTGCTGGACGAGGCACCATGACGCCATCGTCCTATGCCCGTGCCCTGGACGCGGGCGAGCTGAAACCCGATCCGGCGCAGACCGCAGCAGCGGCGAAGCTGGCGGCGTTGGCCCGCGCGCTGACGCCGAAAGGTTTTTCCCTGTTCCGGTCCCGCGAAACCCTGAAGGGGCTCTACATCTGGGGCGATGTCGGGCGCGGCAAAACCATGCTGATGGACCTGTTCTTCGCCGACGCACCGGAGCCAAAAAAGCAGCGCCTGCATTTCAACGCCTTCATGCGCGATGTCCATGCCCGCATCCATGCGCTGCGCGCCCAGCCGGGCATGGACGATCCCATCGCGCCCTTGGCCCGCGCCATCGCCAAAGACGCGCGCCTGCTGTGCTTCGACGAATTCCAGGTCACCGACGTGGCCGACGCGATGATCCTGGGCCGCCTGTTCGAGCAATTCTTTGCACAGGGCATGGTGATCGTGGCGACCAGCAACACCCCGCCGGAACGCCTGTATGAAGGCGGCCTCAACCGCCCGCTCTTCGTGCCTTTCATTGCACAGATCCAGGCGCGGATAGAGGTGGTGACACTGAACGGGCCCACCGACTATCGCCTGCAGAACCTGAAGGACATGGACGTCTATATGTCGCCGCTGTCGCCGCAAACCGATGCGGCGATGGAGGCGGCCTGGGGCAAAGTCGCGGGCGGCCCTGGCAAGCCTGCCAGCCTGACCGTGCTGGGCCGCACCGTGGTGATACCGCGCGCGGGACGCGGCGCGGCGCGTTTCGGCTTCGAGGAATTGTGCGGCCGGCCGCTGGGCGGGGCTGACTATCTTGCCATCGCGCAGGATTTCCACACCGTCTTCATCGACCATATCCCGGTGCTGACGCCCGAAATGCGCAACTGGGCCCGGCGCTTCACTTTGTTGATCGACACGCTGTACGACGAAGGGGTGAAGCTGGTCTGCTCGGCCGCCGCGCCGCCAGAAGCCCTGCTGGCCGACGATTTCGGCGCCGAAGCCTTCCGGCGGACGGCCTCGCGCCTTGTCGAAATGCGCAGCGAGACCTATTTGCAGCAGGGGCATGGCACACACCGGCTTTCTTCTCCCGCGTCCGAAGGACTGGCGGGGGAAGATGTCCGCTAGCGGGCCTGCCCGCGTGGCCGACAGATGGGGGCAACAAAAATGACAAATGTATTTTGGATGAGCGGCCTGATTTTCGCCTGCCTGCTGTTCTACCGCTTTGCCCTTCCGCGCCTGAAGAAGTTCGATGAGAGCAATGTCGCCCGCATCGCCCGGCAGGAGCAGGAGCGGCATGACCCCCAGGCCCATATCCGCCATGCCCTCGACATCGCTAGCGAGCAGGTCGAGGAAGTGCAGGAGATCAAGTCCGGGCCGCTCACGCACTATCTGTTTGAGGCGCAGGCCTATGCCAGCCGTGACGAAGCCGAGGAGATGCGGGCCCGCCGTGTCGCCGTGGTGGCGCGGCGTTTCTATGAAGACCTGCCCGCCGCCCTGATGGGCCGCGAGAAACCCAGCAACCTGTCGGCGCGCGAACGCGCCGGGTCGCGCTGGAAGCGGACGATCCATTAGATGAGCCCGATCGTCCTGGTGTTGATGGGCGTGATCACGGCAGGCGTCATCGCGCTGGCGGTATGGCTGGGCGCAGCGTTTGTGGCCCCCGCCGGCAAGGCGCGGCGCGCCGCGCTGGCGGCGCTGATCGGCGGCGCCATCGGCTTCACCACCACCGCGCTGGTGCAGGGACCGTTCTATCATGACGCCCAGGCGCAGGCCGCGCCGCTGACGCCGCTGGTGCTGGCGGTGCTTGCCAGCATCGGCATGGCGTTACTGGCAGCGTGGATGATCCTGAAGGCGCCGCCCCCATCACAGAACGACCCGTCATAAGCACCTGACGCAGAGATTTTGTCCGCCGGGGAGGAGCAAGGAGCGATGTGGGCAACTGGCCCATGAGCGACGCGCGACGAACCCTGAGGGCAAAAGATCGCGTCAGGCCGCTTCGCCGCGCATGAGGCGAGGCAGCTTTCCGACATCGCCACCGGCATGGCGCATGAAGAAGCGCCTTGCCGGCCCGATGGAATCGACGATCCCCATGCCGACATCGCGCAACAGCCGCAGCGGCGCGATATCGTTGGAGAAGAGCCGGTTGAGCGCGTCGGTGCTGGCGGCCATCGCAACAGAATCGAATCGCCGCCAGCGCTCGTAACGCTTCAGCACATCCAGCGCGCCGATATCCTGGCCCAGCCGCGCTGCATCCAGCAGCACTTCGGCCAGCGCGGCGGCGTCTTTCAGGCCCAGATTGAGACCCTGCCCGGCAATGGGATGGATGCCGTGGGCGCAATCGCCCGCCAGCGCAAAGCGTGGGCGCACGAAATCGCGGGCGATATGGAAGGACAGCGGATAGGACCAGCGCGGCCCCGTCACCCGCACGTCACCCAGATGCGCGCCGAAGCGCTTTGCCAGCTCTGCGTTGAAGCGCGCTTCGTCCAGCGCCAGCAGCGCCGGGGCTTTGGCTTTTTCTTCGGTCCACACCAGCGACGACCTGTTGTCGGTCATGGGCAGGATTGCGAACGGCCCCGCCGGCAGGAAATGCTCATAGGCGACGCCATTATGCGGGCGCGCATGCGCCACCGTCGCGACGATGCCAGTCTGCGGATAGGACCAGCCGATGGTCTTGATGCCCATATTTTCGCGCAACGGCGAAACCCGGCCATCGGCGGCGATGGCCAGGGCCGCCGAGACGGTTTCGCCATTGCTCAGGGTGGCGGTGACGCCAATGCCCGTTACCGTCACGCCCGTCACGGCGGCGGGCGCGATCAGCGTCAGGTTCTTCTCCTGCGCCGCACGCGCCGCCAGCGCGGCACGGATATGGCGGTTCTCGACAATCGCGCCCAGTTGCGGCGCGCCCACTTCCTGGGCATCGAAATGCAGCGAGAAAGGCGAAGCGGCGCGGCCCGGCGCGCCATCGGTGACCAGGATTTCGCGGATGGGCTGGGCGTGCGCAGCCATCGCGTCCCACACGCCCAGCGCCCGGACCATGCGGATGGTGGCATAGGCCAGGGCCGAGACCCGGCCATCGAAGTTCGGATCAAGCTGCGCCGTCATGGGCGCGATATCGGCGACCACGGTGCGAAAGCCGCCCTGCGCCAGGGCCAGGCCGAGCGACAGCCCGACCATTCCACCGCCCGAAATGATGATGTCTGCCTGTCTCACTGAGCATCCTCAAAACTGTGATCAAAAAACAGGCAAAATACGTCTTTTGCCGTATATTTGGGCGAAAGCAGCTTGCCTGTTTTTGAGTCATCCAGGCCCAAAAATCGCAAATTATGCTTCCACTTCAGTTGTTTGGCTCCAAGGCCAGAAGTTGGCCCACTTCTTGATAACTCGTTAAGGCCGGGCCTTCGTCCGGCGCTGGCAATAACACGGAAGGACGGCAGATGAAGCTTATTACGGCGATCATCAAACCCTTCAAGCTCGACGAGGTGCGCGAATCGCTTTCCGCGCTCGGCGTCCAGGGCATGACGGTGACTGAGGTCAAAGGCTACGGGCGGCAAAAGGGGCATACCGAGATTTATCGCGGCGCGGAATACGCCGTGAGCTTTCTGCCCAAGCTCAAAATCGAAGTGGCGGTGAAGGGCGAGATGCTCGAGGCGGTAATCGACGCCATCACTTCCAAGGCCAAGACCGGCCAGATCGGCGACGGAAAGATCTTCGTCACGCCGCTCGAGCAGGTGGTGCGCATCCGCACCGGCGAAACCGACGGCGATGCGCTGTAATCAAGGGGACAGATAGATGAAACTCGAACAACTCAAGAAAGCGGGCCTTGGCCTGGTCGCCGGTCTCGGCGCCCTCGCACTGACCGCTGGCGTTGCGCTGGCCCAGACGCCTGCCGCCGCGCCGACGCCCGACAAGGGTGACACCGCCTGGATGCTGGTTTCCACCATCCTGGTCCTTCTCATGATCGTGCCGGGCCTGGCCCTGTTCTATGGCGGCCTGGTCCGCGCGAAGAACATGCTGTCGGTCCTGACCCAGACGCTGGTCATCACCTGCATCGTGATGATCGTGTGGGCGCTGTGGGGCTACTCCATGGCCTTCACCGATGGCGGTTCGCTGAACGCCTATGTCGGCGGCTTCTCCAAGGCGCTGCTCAAGGGTGTGGACACCGCCGCCAATGTCGAGACCTTCTCGCGTGGCGTCGTCATCCCGGAGATCGTCTTCGTGGCCTTCCAGATGACCTTTGCGGCGATCACCACCGCGCTGGTCATTGGCAGCTTCGCCGAACGCATCAAGTTCAGCGCCATCTGCGCCTTCTCGGTCCTGTGGCCCACCCTGGTCTACTTCCCGATGGCGCACATGGTTTGGTTCTGGGCGGGTCCGGAGTTCGCTTCCACCCATCCGGCTGACGCCACCGTGGCCGGCGCCGGCATGATCTGGGGCTTCGGCGCCCTCGACTTCGCGGGCGGCACCGTCGTGCACATCAACGCCGGTATCGCCGCCCTGGTGGGCTGCCTGCTGGTTGGCAAGCGCGTCGGTTACGGCCACGAGCCGATGGCCCCGCACTCGCTGACGCTGACCATGGTCGGCGCCAGCCTGCTGTGGGTCGGCTGGTTCGGCTTCAATGCCGGTTCCAACCTGGAAGCGAACGGCTATGCCGGACTGGCGATGCTGAACACCTTCCTGGCCACCGCTGCTGCCGGCATCGTCTGGCCGCTGGTCGAGTGGATCCTGAAGGGCAAGCCCAGCCTGCTGGGTGCGGCCTCCGGCGTCGTTGCCGGTCTCGTCGCGATCACCCCCGCCGCCGGCTTTGCCGGTCCGATGGGCGCGATCGTGCTGGGTATCGTGGTCAGCCCGATCTGCCTGTTCTTCGTCTCCGTGGTGAAGAACGCGCTCAAGTACGATGACAGCCTGGATGTCTTCGGCGTGCATTGCATCGGCGGTATCGTCGGCGCCATCGCCACCGGCATAGTCGTCGATCCGGCCCTGGGCGGCGCGGGCATCGTCGACTACACCGCTGGCGGCGCTGCCGTCTATCCGGGCATGGCGACCCAGGTCATGGCGCAGCTCAAGGGCGTCCTCACCACCATCGTGTGGTCGGGCGTCGGCAGCACCATCGTCTTCCTGGTCATCAAGGTCATCTTCGGCCTGCGCGTGACCGAAGAGAAGGAACGCGAAGGCCTGGACATCACCGAGCATGGCGAGCGCGCTTACAGCCACTAAGCCACATCTTCAGTGAAACGACAGGGGCGCGGAGCAATCCGCGCCCCTTTCTGCTTTTGGGGTGCGGGCTGCTATAGTGGCGCGGGAAGGAATCAACGATGCCAGCCAGGCTGAACAGTGGCGACACCGCCTGGATGCTCACCGCCACCGCACTGGTGCTGCTGATGACGATTCCCGGCCTGGCGCTGTTCTATGGCGGCATGGTGCGCAGGAAGAACGTGCTGGCGACGCTGGCGCAAAGCTTTGCCGCCACCGCGCTGATGACCGTGCTGTGGATGGTGATCGGCTATTCCCTGGCCTTCAAGGCCAATCCTGATCCCGGCCTGGACCTCTTTATCGGCGGGCTGTCGCATCTGTTCCTGGCGCCGCTCACCACCAACGCGCTGACCGGCACCATTCCCGAAGCGCTGTTCATGATGTTCCAGATGACCTTCGCCATCATCACCCCGGCGCTGATCGCGGGCGCCTTCGCCGACCGGATGAAATTCTCCGCCTATCTCTGGTTCAGCGGGCTGTGGCTGATCCTGGTCTATTGCCCCATCGCCCATTGGGTCTGGGGCGGCGGCTGGCTCTTCACGATGGGCGCACTGGATTATGCCGGCGGCTCGGTCGTGCATCTCAATGCCGGCACGGCGGCGCTGGTCTGTGCCATCGTGCTGGGCAAGCGGCTGGGTCACGGCACCGGGAACATGGCGCCGCACAACCTCGTGCTGTCGGTGATCGGCGCTTCGCTGCTGTGGGTGGGCTGGTTCGGCTTTAACGCCGGCTCGGCCCTGACGGCAGGCGGCAGCGCCGCCATGTCGATGACCGCCACCCAGATCGCGGCGGCAGCGGCGGCGCTGGCCTGGATGTTCGCCGAATGGCTGATCGCGCAGAAGCCTTCGGTGCTGGGCATGATCTCCGGCGCGGTGGCAGGTCTGGTCGCCATCACCCCGGCCGCAGGCTTTGTCGATCCCGTCGGGGCGCTGTTCATCGGCATTGCAGCCGGCCTGGTCTGCTATGTCGCCGCCGTCTGGATGAAGAAGGCGCTGGGCTATGACAACAGCCTGGATGCCTGGGGGGTGCATGGCGTCGGCGGGGCGTTGGGCGCGATCCTCACCGGTCTGTTCGCCTCCAGCGCCATCAATCCCGCGGGCAAGGGCTGGGCGGCGGACGGCAATGCCGGGCAGATGCTGATCCAGCTTTACGATGTGCTGGGCACCTTCGCCTATTCCGCCATCGTCACCTGGCTCATCCTGAAGGTCGTGGACCTGATGGTGGGCTTGCGGGTTTCAGCGGAAGTGGAAGTGGAAGGACTGAATGTGAACCTGCATGGAGAAAGCGTTGGCCATTAATTATTGAACCCCCATCCGTCGCAACTCGGGTCTGCCAAGAAGCAGACACCTCGTTGCGACACCTTCCCCATTACGTGGCGCTTCGCCCCGAAGGGGGAAGGAGGCTGTCGGATGCGGATGGTCGCGCTGCGGCTTCGCTGCAGCGCTCGAGTTCAAGCTTCGGGTTGATGGATCGTCACGCCTTTCGATCCCAGCAGATCAAGCACGCCACCTTTGCGGGTCAGCGGTCCCAGCGGGATCACCGCCACGCTCTTGCCCGGTGTCCGCAGCGCGGCATCGATGGCGTTGGCCAGCAGCGTGTTATGCGCCGTCTCGACACTGGCGGCGCTGGCAGATAGCGACGTGGCGCAATCGATCAGCCGCGTCTCGGAATAATGCGGCTGCGCCGCCAGGATGCGGCCATCGGCCCAGGCATCAGAGGCGCGCTCGGCGTTGCGCGCCAGTTGTTCGGTATCGGCCACCACCTGCTCCAGGCAGATGCGCTGCTTGTCATGGGGAAGGTTGAGCAGTTCGCGCACCGCCGGCATCACTTCAAACGTGCCGACATTGGCGATCTTGACCTTGGCCTCGCGCGCGATGCGTTCGACGGTGCGTCTGGGTTCACGCCTGGTAAGATCGCGGGCGCGGGCGAAATCGCCGCTGAGCTTGATCGCCGCCACGGCGGGAATATCGCGGGCATAACGATCCGCTTCCCGCTTGGCCAGGGTCCGCACCGCCACGAAGCGGGCGCGCAGGCTTTCCGGCAGCGAGCCTTCCAGCGTCTGTCCCCGTGGCTGGTAGATGAGACTGCTGTTCCACAGATAGAACCAGCCAATATCGATCAGGTTGAGATCGGGTTGCGGCGGCAGCATCACCTGCTTGGCGCCGGTGATGACTTTTTCCAGGCTCTGCTTGTTCCATTCCAGGTCTTCGGGCATCAGCCCGACCGTGGCCAGGATCCAGACTTCGGCATTGCCCCGGCTGACGCGCCAGATGGCGGGGCCACGCGAATCCGCCGTCACCGAGACGGTGTAGATTTCGTCTGCCACGACAGGTGGAGGCGCTTGTGCCGGTGCGGGCACCGCAGCGGCCAAAACCGCCAGCACGGCTATCGCGGATATGCCAACCGGATATTTCATGGCCACCCCGTCCCAGGCGGGCGCATGCTGCCACAAAGCGCGCCCATGCGGAAAAGCCTTGCCCCAGCCCGTGACAATTTCATGGCCGAAGCGCCGCCTTGCGGCTAGCTTCGCCGCGCTTCTCTCACGGAATGCCTGCGTGTCGCTGCCCCGTATTTCCGCCCTGCCCGACGGCCCTTTTGCGCGGCTGGCCGCCCTTTTGGGGGATGAAAAGCCCGGCAAGGAGCCGATCCGCTTGTCGCTGGGCGATCCCGCCGGGGCCGTGCCGGAGTTTGTCACGGCGGCCATGGCGCGCGAGGCCGCCCGCTTCGGCAATTATCCGATGATCGATGGGACCGGGGAATGGCGCCAGGCCGCTGCGGGCTGGGTGACGCGGCGCTTCGGATTGCCGGAAGGGCGCATCGATCCGGAGCGGCATGTGCTGCCGCTGAACGGCACGCGCGAGGGCCTGTTCTCGGTCCTGTTTCCCTTCATGCCGGAGCGCAAGGGCGGCGGGCAGCCCATCGTCGCCATGCCCAATCCCTTTTACCAGGTCTATGCTGCGGCGGCGCTGGCCTGCGGGGCCGAGCCGCTCTATGTCCCGGCGCGCCAGGACACCGGCTTCCTGCCCGATTACGCATCGCTGCCTGCGGCGGTGCTGGACCGCATCGCCGCCGTCTTCATCTGCAGCCCATCCAACCCGGAGGGCGCCTTCGCCAGCGAAGCCTATTGGCGCACGCTTTTCGAACTGGCCGAGCGGCACGATTTCCTGGTGCTGGCGGACGAATGCTATGCCGACATCTGGTTCGACGCGCCGCCGGTTTGCGCCCTGACGGCGCGCTTCGCGCAGTCCGGCGGCTTTTCGCGGCTGCTGACGTTTCATTCGCTGTCGAAACGGTCCGGCCTGCCGGGGCTGCGCAGCGGCATGGTGGCAGGCTGCGCCAACCTGATCGCCCGGTTCCGCGCCTTCCGCAACGTGGCGGGGCCGCAGGTGCCCGCGCCCATCCTGGCGGCCAGCGCCGCCTGCTGGAATGACGAGGCCCATGTTGATGCGGGTCGTGCCGCCTATCAGGCGAAGATGGCAGCGGCGGAACGAATCCTGGAAGGCCGCATGACGCGGCCCCAGGGTGGCTTCTTCCTCTGGCTGGATGTGGACCAGGGCGAGGATGCGGCCTTGCGGCTATGGCAGGCCGAAGGCGTCCGCGTCTTGCCCGGCGCCTATGTCGGCCGGGAAACTGAAGCCGGAAAAACCCAGTCAAACCCTGGCTTTTCCTATATCCGCATTGCCCTCGTTAGTGATTTGTCAACCATTCTTACCGCACTCGAAAGGGTACGGAATTTTCTGGACCGGGCGTAACGGCTGATTGGACTGAACTCCGGCTTTCTTCCCCCGCGATGCGAAGCATTTGGCGGGGGGAGATGTCCGCTAGCGGGCTTGCCCGCGTGGCGGACAGAGGGGGGAAACAACAGACCGCGAGCCCGAGGAGCAAGGCATGGCAAAGGCTACGACAGTCTATTCTCCAAGGGCGCGCGGCGGCGCGATGAAGGATGCATTGACCGAAGCGCGCCAGGCGATGAGCCGGCTGTTTCGCATCCTGGTCTATCGCGGCGCCGGCCTGATCCTGATCGCCGCCGCGCTGGCGGCGCTGGTCGCGCTGGCCGGCTATCACGCCGCCGATCCCAGCATCAACAACGCCAATGGCCGCGAGGCGCTCAACTGTATGGGCCCGTTCGGGGCAGTCGCCGCCGACCTGCTGCTGCAGAGCTTCGGCTTTGCCGCGATCTGCGCGCTGGCACCGCTGCTGGTGTGGGGCACGCGCGCCATGCGCGGCCGCTCGCTGAAATATGCCATGTGGCGGGCCGTGGCCTGGCCGCTGTCCACCGTGATCGTGGCGGCGGGGCTGGGCATGATCCCGGCGCCCGCGTCGCTGCCCGCCGGTGCGGGTGGACTGATCGGCATCGCCGCAGCGGGCCTGTCGCAGCATGCCGGGCAGGTGTGGGGTGCGCCCTGGCTGACCTATGCCCTGCCGCTGATCCTGCTGCTGGCGGGACTGCCGCTGGCCTTCCTCGCCACCGGGCTGAAATTCAAGCCGCTGCTGCGCGCTGCTTCCGACCTGCCGGGCACGGCGCTGTGGCTGGGCGGCCTGCTGAAGCTTTCCAACTTCCGCCGCCCGCGCGCCGAGGACGATGACGAGCGCCACGAGCCGCATGATGATGAGGATGACGAAGGCTATCACTTCGGCGATGACGATGACGGCATCGCGGCGTCGCGCGAGCCGATCGCGGCGCAGCGCCTGGCCGAACGTCGGACAAGCCGCGAGGGCCGCGTCAAGCGCGACGCCGCCAAGAAAGCGGTCGCAGTCACGGCCGAGAAGCGCAAGCAGACCGCGCTGAACCTGGACAGCGGCGAATACCAGCTTCCGGCGCTGGACCTGCTGGCCGAGCCGGCGGCGGTGAAGGACACCGCGCACCTGACCGACGAGGCGCTGGAAGAAAATGCCCGCATGCTGGAAGCGGTGCTGTCCGACTTCGGCGTCAAGGGCCGTATCACCGCCGTGCGTCCCGGCCCCGTCGTCACCCTGTATGAATTCGAACCGGCGGCCGGCGTGAAGTCCAGCCGCGTGATCTCGCTGTCGGATGACGTCGCCCGCAATATGTCGGCGGTGTCGGCGCGCATCGCCACCATTTCGGGCCGCAACGTCATCGGCATCGAGCTGCCCAACCAGACCCGCGAGACCATCTATCTGCGCGACATGTTCGCATCCGGCGAATATGAAAAGGCCCGCGCGCCGCTCACCCTGGCGCTGGGCAAGACCATCGGCGGCGAGCCGGTGATGGCTGACCTGGCCAAGATGCCCCACTTGCTGGTGGCGGGCACCACCGGCTCGGGCAAGTCGGTCGGCCTCAACACCATGATCCTGTCGCTGCTCTATCGCATGTCGCCGCAGCAATGCCGCCTGATCATGATCGACCCGAAGATGCTGGAACTGTCGGTCTATGATGGCATTCCGCATCTGCTGTCGCCGGTCGTTACCGATCCGCGCAAGGCCATTGTCGCCCTGAAATGGGCGGTGCGCGAGATGGAAGAACGCTATCGCAAGATGTCCAAGATGGGCGTGCGTGGCGTCGAGGCCTTCAACGAACGCGTCGCCAAGGCCAAGGACAAGGGCGAGATCCTCAAGCGCACCGTGCAGACCGGTTTCGACCGCGAGACCGGCAAGCCGGTGTATGAGGACGAGACGCTGGAATTCGAAGCCATGCCCTACATCGTGGTGGTGGTGGACGAAGTCGCCGACCTGATGATGGTGTCGGGCAAGGAAATCGAAGGCGCGGTGCAGCGCCTGGCGCAGATGGCGCGCGCGGCGGGCATCCATCTTATTGCGGCGACACAACGGCCCAGCGTGGACGTCATCACCGGCACCATCAAGGCCAACTTCCCTACCCGCATCTCTTTCCAGGTCACATCGAAGATCGACAGCCGCACCATCCTGGGCGAGCAGGGCGCCGAGCAATTGCTGGGCCAGGGCGACATGCTCTACATGGCGGCGGGCGGGCGCATCCGCCGCGTTCATGGCCCGTTTGTCAGCGACCATGAAGTTGAAGACGTGGTGCGCTTCCTCAAGAGCCAGGGCGCGCCGGAATATCTCGACGCCATCACCGAGGAACCGGACGAGGATGGCGAAGGCGATTCCTATGCCCAGTTCGGCCAGGGCAATGGCGACAGCGGCGACGACCTGTATGACAAGGCGCTGGCCGTGGTGGCGCGCGACCGCAAGGCCAGCACATCGTATATCCAGCGCCGCCTGCAGATCGGCTACAACCGCGCCGCCACCCTGATCGAGCGGATGGAGCAGGAAGGTGTCGTCTCATCGCCCAACCATAAAGGCGTACGCGAGGTTTTTCTCCCCGACCATGCTGACCGGTAACGCACGCCTTTAATTATTTCATGGCGCGCCTTCGGCGCGCGGAGGCGTGCGCGAAGTCCTGCTGCCGGATCACGCGGACCGTTAGGTCCAGCAACCAGGCCAACAAAAAAGCCCGCCTCTTTCGAGGCGGGCTTTTCGCATTTCAGGCGATCAGACTAGTTGGCCACGAAGCAGTAGAGCTGGCCCGCGCCGCCGGTGGCGACAAGGTCAGGCTGGCTGCAGGAACGCGACATGTGCGACGAGTTCCAGGAGGTGAAGTTGCGATTGGCATTGGGGCCACGGCCGTCGAAATGGCCCAGCATCGCCGAACCTTCGGCGCCGCTCGTCCAGTTCTTGCAGGTGGTGTCGCCGCCCGTCGCCAGGTAGCGGCCCGCCGTGTCCGAGCCCGTCAGGATGTCGTGGGTGTTGGGGGTGTCGCCCATGCCGTTGTTGGTGACGCCCTTCTCGGTCAGCAGCAGGTCCTTGGTCAGGGCCTTGGAATGCAGCTCGTCGATAGTGCTGGCCACCAGCACGCCCTTGGCATTGTACCAGGGGCCCGAACCGATGCGGCTGCGGGCATCGACCGGCGCGCCGGCCGGCTGGCCGTTGGCGGCAGGCGTCGCGGTGATGCTGAGATAGGCGCGCCAGTTGGTCTTGGTCGAACCGGCCGCCTTGGCCAGCGCCGTGCAATGCGCGTCTGCGCCCGCCAGGCCACCGAGATTGGCGCCATTGCCGGTGCCGACGCTGGTGATGAAGAAGGACATGTTGGCGTTTGCCGCCGTGCCCTGGGCCTGCACCGCGACGATGCTGCCGGTGACTGCGGCCACCAGGCCGAGGGTGATAAGAGAACTCGTGATGCTGCGCTTCATTGGAAAGCCTCCCCTGTTTATAAATGTTAAGGATATGAGAGGCGGAATTTGGCCGCCGATCAAGGCAATTTGCGGGCATGCCGGGCGGCGGGCATGCGACCACGCGCACCGGGGCGGGCCGGTATGAAACGTCACGGGGCCGCGCTAGGCTGATGCCAGAGGCGGGGTGCTGGCGATGAAAAGGCTGTTGGCGGCGGTGGCAGTGGCAGCCTGGGGCATGACCCCGGCGATGGCCCAAGGCCCGGCATCCAAAAGCCCGGCGCCGCTCATCGTGATCTCGATCGATGCCTTCCGGGCCGATTACCTCAAGCGCGGTATCACCCCCACCCTGACGGCCCTGGCCAAGGAAGGTGCCCATGCCGTGGCGGTGCACCCCAGCTTTCCGTCCCAGACCTTCCCCAACCACTACACGCTGGTGACGGGCCTGCGCCCCAACCATCACGGCCTGGTTGCCAACACCATGGACGACCCGAAAGTGTCGCCGGAGACTTTCTCCAAGACCGCCAATTCTTATGCCGATCCGCGCTGGTGGAACGGCGGCACGCCCCTGTGGGTGACGGCAGGCAAGGCGGGCAAGCGCACCGCCAGCGTCGCCTGGCCGGGGTCTGACGTCGCCATCAATGGCGGCCGGGCCAGCTATATCGATCCCTGGCGCAAGGGCGCCTCTCCCGCCGAAGCCGTCACGCTGGTGCTGAACTGGATGGATCTGCCGGCGGCGCAGCGGCCCGCGCTCACCTTCGTCTATCTGGATGCCGTGGACGAAGCCGGCCATGACCACGGCCCCAACGCGGCGGAAGTGAACACGGCGTTGCGCCAGGTCGATGCCGCCATCGCCACGCTGGTGGCGGGGCTGAAGCGGCGCGGCCTGTATCAACGCACCAACCTGGTGGTCCTGTCCGACCACGGCCTGGCCGACATGAAGAAGGGCCAGATGGTGGTGCTGGACGAATTCGTCGACACCACGAAATTCAAGCTGCTCTATTACGGGCCGTCGGCGGGCATCCAGCCCCTGCCGGGACATGAAGCCGAAGTGGAAAAGGCGCTGGCCGGCAGCCATCCCCACGCCACCTGCTGGCGCAAGGGCGAGATTCCGCCGCATCTGCATTTTGGCACCAACGCGCGCGTGCCCGGCGTGATCTGCGCGGCGGAAGATGGCTGGCGCATCGTCACGCGCCAGGCGGTGGCGAACTGGGCCGCAGAGAAGCCCGGTGATCATGGCTATCCGCCCGAAGCGCGCAGCATGGATGCGCTGTTCCTGGGCCGTGGGCCGTCCTTCCGCCGGGGCGTGACGCTGCAGCCTTTTGATAACGTGGACATCTATCCGATGCTGGCGGAGATCACGGGACTGCCGCCGGAAAAGAACGACGGCAATCTCAGCACCTTCAAGCCAGCCCTGAAGTAACCTAAGCTGCCTTCAAAAGCGGGAGGCTCCATGTCCTACATCGACAAGTCGCTGGGCGAAGGCGAAACCGTGATCGTACGCGCCAGGTTCCATTGGCTTTATGACGTCGCTGTCTGGGGCAGCATCCTGGTGCCCGGGCTTTTGCTGCTGACCTTACTGGCCCGCGCCCAGCAGGGGCCCGTGCCGTTCGCCAGCGACGATCCCGTCACCTGGGCCACGGCGCTGGTGGCGGTGCTGTTCATCGCCTGCGTCTGCAATTCGCTGGTGATGATCGTGCGCAAATGGACCACCGAGGTCGGCGTCACCAGCCATCGCTTCGTCGAGAAATACGGCGTCTTCACCCTGCGCAGCAACGAGATCGCGGTGCCCAACATCGAAGGCGTGCGGGTCAACCAGGGCGTCCTGGGCCGCATCTTCAATTACGGCACGGTGCGGATCGAAGGCACCGGCGACGATTCGGTGCTGACGCCCGTCATCGCTGATCCGATCGCCTTTGTGCGCGCCATTCAAACTGCGAAAGAGCACATGGCGCAGCGGCCGATCCCGACGCAGCCGAGCGTCTAGACCGCTTCGGCCAGCTCCAGCATCGCCGCCTTGGGGAAGGTGATGGTGACACGCGCGCCCTCGCCGCGCGCGCTGTCGATGGCGATGGCGGCGCCATGCAGTTCGGCCAGCGACTTGGTGAGCGGCAGGCCAAGGCCGGTGCCTTCATAGCGGCGCTCCAGCCGGTTATCGACCTGGCCGAAGGGCTGGAAGGCGATCTCGATATCGTCCGCGCTCATGCCGATGCCCGTGTCACCCACGGTGATGGCCAGCCTTTCCGCCGTGTCTTGCGCCACCAGCGAGATGGTGCCGCCCTGCGCGGTGAACTTGGCGGCGTTCGACAGCAGGTTGAGGGAAATCTGGCGCAGCTTGGCGGCGTCACCCGACACCGGCAGCGGCCACTCCACCCCTTCGACGACAAGGTTGAGGCCGGCGGCATGGCACTGTTCGCGCATCATGGCGGCGCAATCTTCCAGCACGTCGCGCATGTCCAGTTCCTGGGCGCGGAAGGACATGCGGCCGGATTCGCTCTTCACCAGGTCGAGCACATCGTTGATCACCGCCAGCAGGTGACGGCCCGAGCGCAGGATGTCGCCGGAATAATCGAGATACTTGTCGTTGCCGAGCCCGCCGAACAATTGGCCGTTGATGATCTCGGAGAAACCGATGATGGCGTTGAGCGGCGTGCGCAGCTCATGGCTCATATTGGCGAGGAAGCGGGTCTTGGCGGCGTTGGCGGCTTCGGCCTGCTGCATCGCCTTGCGCAGGCTTTCCTCGCGCTCCTTGATGACGGTGAAGTCGGAGAAGAAGATGATGGTGCCGCCTTCGCTGGTGGCGGTGCCGGTCAGGCGCAGCCAGCGGCCTGAAGCGAGCTGCAGCTCGGCATGGCCGCTCATGTCGATGCCATCCAGCGGGCCGGGCGCGAGCTGGCCCTGGATCGCGGCCAGCGCCTGCTCGAACGGCGTGCCGGGGACCAGCAGAGTTTCCAGTTCCGGAAAGAAGCGGCGCAGCGAGGAATTGGCCAGCGCCAGGACGCCATCGGGCCCCACCAGCATCACGCCTTCATTCGAGGTCTCAAGCGCGTCGGTGAGGCGGTTCTCGGCCGAGCGGCGCATGGCCGTCTCGCGCACCATCATCTGGCGGATATTGTCCTGCATCACCGTCATGGAATTGAGTAGGGCGCCGGTCTCGTCACTGCCGCCGGGCGGGATGGCGGTCTGCAGCTCGCCTTTGGCGATGCGGTTGGCGACGGCGGCGGCGGCGGCAAGCGGCCGGACGATGCGGGACCGCAGACGCCAGGTTATGGCCGCAGCCAGCAACAACGCCATCAGCGTGACGCCACCAACCGCGTCTTTGAAAATGTTGATATTGTACACCGTCTGGCGGCGACTGATAAAGCTGTGACCAGTGACATATTCGATCAGCAGATCGAATTTTTCGTTGATCGAAACTTCGAGCAGGGGCAGCTCAGCGATGGCGCCCTGGGCGCGAAGCTTGCGCCATTGCAGCACCAGTGGGCGCAATTCGTGGATCATGCGCAGTTCGTCGGGATGCTGGCTGCGCTCGGCGGCGACACCCAGATCCGTTTCGAAATTGGCGTATATGCTGCCGATCTCCTCGGCGATGGCGACGCGCTCGGCATCGCTGCCGGCATGTTCGAAGCGCAGCTCGGTGCGCTTCATCTCTGCAAAGTCAAAATGCGCTGCGCGGGCATAGTTGATCGCCATCAGAGGGCCATCAAACGTGTTGACGGCAATACCGCCCGTCACCGAGAGCAGGCCATAGCCTGCCACTCCCATGGCGCCGATCAGGACGCTCATGGTGACGAAAGCCCCGAAAATCCGGGCGCCGATGGTGTATTTGGCGAGCCTCATCGCGCGTTCAGCCTGTCCCCTGCTGGCGCTTCATCATGTCGTATACAGGGTTTAGGACGGCTTAAGGCTGACGCCCGGATATTGAAAAGGTGGTGGATTTCCGCGCTAGCGCACCCTGACCGTCAGCTTCATCGTAGGATGAATGCGGCAGCGAACCTGGAAAGTGCCGCTGATGGTAAAGGGCTGGTAATAATTCTCGCCCGGCGCCTTCTCGGCGGATTCGAACATGCCGGGGACATAGACCTGGTGAATGTAGCTGTCCTCGTTGGTGAAGATGACAGTTTCGCCTCGCGACACGCTGATTTCGGCCGGACGAAAGGCGCGGCCCTTCTGGGCCACCACCGTTTCAGCAAAGGCAGGGGCCGTCGCCAGCAGCAGCGCTGCCGTCAGCAGGGTTTTGGCAGGGGCCATGGGCCTGGTTCCGTCGAAATGCAGGCAACACCCTAGCAGGGACGCCTTAAGGCGCTGTAAAGCCGCGGGAAAGCTGGATTTTTGCGCGCTGATGACAGGGGTGGACAGGGGGCCTGCGCTGGCCTATACCCGCGCGCCTTGGATCATACCCAAGATATGACGCGGGATGGAGCAGCCCGGTAGCTCGTCAGGCTCATAACCTGAAGGTCACAGGTTCAAATCCTGTTCCCGCAACCACCATAAGCACACGGCTTAGGTCCTTTTCGGACCTAAGCCGTTTGTGCGAATGGTGTCCCCCGGCTTGTCCGGGGGACCCAGTTGCCACCGCGCTTCTGCCACAGGATCGCTTGCCCATGACCTCCACGCCGATGACCCCGGTCTCCTGGGGTGAGCTGATCGACAAGATCACCATCCTCGAGATCAAGGCCGAGCGCCTGACCGACGCCGCCAAGCGCGCCAACGTCGTCACGGAACTGACGCTTCTGGCGCAGATCGCGGCGCCCGCGCGCCAGAGCGAAGAAGTGACGGCGCTGACGGCAGCGCTGAAAGCCGTCAACGAGGCCCTGTGGGAGATCGAGGACCATATCCGCGACAAGGAAGCCGCCCAGCAATTCGATGCCCGCTTCATAGAACTGGCCCGCGCAGTCTATGTCACCAATGACCGCCGGGCAGCGCTGAAGCGCGATCTCAACCGCGTGCTGAGCTCCGGCCTGGTGGAAGAGAAGAGCTACAAGCCCTATATCGCGGACGCGAAATAGTCCCGGATTCCGGTCGTTTCTGTACCGTTCCGGCCCTGAACCGCCTCTTTTCTGGGCATGGTTCATCCCGTCGCAGGATAGCGATTGCTTCGGGCCGGTAGGCCGCCATATAACCCCGGCCCGCGCGGCACTAAAATCAACCTGCTGGCGCGATTCGACTTGTCGAAGGGATATGCATGGCAGTCCAGATTTCTCCCGAATACCGGCCCTCGGAATCCGAGCCGTTCATGAATGAGAAGCAGCGGGAATATTTCCGCCGCAAGCTCAATGGCATGAAGGACGAGATCCTGAAAGAAAGCCGCGAGACCATCCAGAATCTGCAGGCCGAGACCGTGCCGCATGCCGACCTGGCTGACCGCGCCTCGACCGAGGCCGAGCGCCAGCTCGAACTGCGCACCCGCGACCGCCAGCGCAAGCTGATCGCCAAGATCGACGCGGCGCTGCGCCGGATCGAAGATGGCTCCTACGGTTTCTGCGAAGAGACCGGCGAGCCGATCAGCCTGAAGCGGCTGGATGCCCGCCCGATCGCCACCCTGTCGATTGAAGCGCAAGAGCGCCATGAACGGCGCGAAAAAATTTACAGGGACGACTAGTCTTCGTCTTGCACGCAAAGATAAAGCCCGGCTCATGCGAGCCGGGCTTTTTTGCTTGATGGGCGTCCCCGGCGTTTTGCCAGGACATCAAGAATTTCTTGTCTCAACGGATGGGGGAAACTTACCAGGGCATGATGATGTCGTAGAGCTGCGAACCATACCTGGGCTGCTGCACATCGCTGACCGTGCCGGTGCCACCATACGAGATGCGGGCTTCGGCGATCTGGGCCAGGCTGACCGTGTTGTCCTGGGTGATGTCTTCGGCGCGGACGATGCCCGTCACCTTGAGATCTCGCAATTCGTTGTTCACCCGCACCTGCTGGTGACCATCGATGACGAAATTGCCGTTGGGCAGCACCTGCGCCACCAGGGCGGCAAGCATCAGGTTGATCGATTCCGAGCGGTTGATCGAACCATTGCCGGCGTTGGAGGAATCCGAGCCGATATCGACCAGGCTGCCGGGCGTCATGCCGGTGGGCAGCATGGTTTCCAGGCCGAAGAAGTTGGACAGGTTGGCGCTGTCGGAATTGGCGCGGCTGATGAAGGCGCGCCTGGCCGCCGGGGAAGCCCGCTTCGATACGGCGATGCCGGAATTCGCAGCGCTGGAAAAATCCCGAATGAAAAGATCGCGGCGCAGGCGGCCAATTACCGCACCGAGGCGGGCATGGCGGCCGGCACCGTCAGCGACAAGCAGGCCATCGAGACGCTGGAGCGCCTGCGCTATCGCTGGCGCGGCGACAATCTGGAACTGAAGACGCTGCGGGTGGCGACGCAGAACTTCACCGGCAACGATGCCCGCTCGGCGCAGGATGACATGCGCGGCGCTTTCACCGACCTGTACCTGAAGGGCGGCGCCAACAAGCTGCCGCCGGTGCAGTCGCTGGCCATGTTCTACGACAATATCGATCTCACCCCGATCGGCACGGACGGCGACGACATGATCCGCCGCATGTCCGACCGCCTGGTGGCGGTGGACCTGCTGGGCCCGGCCAGTGATCTGCTGGCCTATCAGGTGGACAAGCGCCTGGACGGCATCGCCCGGGCCCAGGTCGCGACGCGCCTGGCTGCGGTGCAGTTGATGAACCGCAAGCCCGCTGACGCCATCGTCTCCTTGCGCAACTCGCAGATCACCGGCCTGCCCGACGATGTCATGCATGGCCGCCTGCTGATCGAGGCGCGCGCGCTGGTGGCGCTGAAGCAGTATGACAATGCGCTGGACCTGATCGGCGTCGATGAAAGTGCCGAGGTCAAGCAGCTGCGCGCCGACATCTACTGGGAAAGTGGCAACTGGGCCGTGGCGGCGCAGAAGCTGGAAGACATGCTGATCCCGGCGATGGCCGCGCCCGCCTTCAGCCCGGAAGACCGCATGAAGGCGCTGCGCACCGGCGGCGCCTATTCGCTGGCCAATGACGAAAAGGGCCTGGAGCGCATGCGCGCGGCGATGACGCCAAAGCTGAAGGGCGCGCCCGAAGCCAGCCTGTTTGCGGTGCTGTCACAGCCCATCGAGATGCACGGCCTGGCCTTCCGCGAGGCGGCGGCGCAGATCGCCAGCGTCGATACGCTGAAATCCTTCATGAGCGACTTCAACAAGAAGTTTGCTGTTCCGAAAAACAGCTAACGCTGTTTTTCTAGTGAACCCCCATCCGTCGCAACTCAGGTCGGCTCCGCCAACACTTCGTTGCGCCACCTTCCCCCTTCCCTGATGCTTCGCTTCGAAGGGGGAAGGAAGCTGGCACCAAGCGGAAGGTCGCCCGGCGGAATGCCGGGCTCGCGTTATCTGGAGGTCACCAGAGATCGGAATCCTTCGATCACGGCTTCATAGCTTGGCCGCTTGAACGGCACGATCAAGGCCGCGACCTGGTCCAGCGGCACCCATTTCCAGCCCGAGAATTCCGGTTCGAAGCCCAGGCTGACATCGGTGTCATGGCCGGTGAAGCGCATCAGGAACCATTTCTGTTTCTGGCCGCGATACTTGCCATGAAAGGCGATCCCGACCAGATGTTCGGGCAGGTCATAGGCGATCCAGTCAGGCAGTTCGCCGATGATCTCGGCCTTGTCGGTGCCGGTTTCTTCCCGCAATTCACGCAGGGCGGCCTGGCGCGGCGTTTCGTCATCATCGATGCCGCCCTGCGGCATCTGCCAGCCTTCCACCGTCTGGTCGATGCGCTTGCCGACAAAGACCCAGCCTTCGTCATTGATCAGCATGATGCCGACGCAGGGACGGTACGGAAGTTCGGACATGCTTATCTCGCTATTGGGGCGCGAGGAATTTTGTGGCGTGGGCAGGAGCGTCGAGCGGAGCGTGCTAATAGCACGTGAGCACGCGCGACGAACCCACGACGCAAAAGAACCGCGCCTATTGTGGCGCGCTGACTATCGCTGAAACCGGGACGAGAACAAACCCCCGCGACTGAAGCGACTTGGCCCACAGCGCGATGCGTTCGACGGAGACCGGATAGAGGAACGCGGTTCCCACTGCGCTGCCATTGGCGCGGGCGGTGTTTTCCAGTTCGGCCAGGCGGCGGTCGATTTCCAGCGCGCTCTGGATGGTGTCGAGGCTGGCGGCGCCTTGCGCAAAGGGCGCGCCCAGGCTGCCCGCCACGCTGGGCACGACGGAACGTGAGGTGCCGCCGGCATCGTAGAAATACAGGCCGCGCCGCGACAGGGTGGTGAGCACCGGGGCCAGCGCTTCGGAATCCGTCAGGAAGCGGTCGCCCAGAAGATTGGTCACGCCGGCATAGCCGGTGAAGCGGGTCAGCGCCCAGTTCAGGCGCTCGGCATTGGCGGAGCTCATGCTGCCCGCGCGCAGCGTGTGCGGGCCGGGATCGCTGTCGGGGAAATCGAACGGCTCCATCGGTACCTGCAGCACGACTTCATGCCCGGCGGCGCGCGCCGCCGACAGCCAGCACGGCGCATCCGACGCATAGGGCAGCAGGCCCACCGTCACGGAGGCTGGCAGGCCGGTGATGGCGGCCTGTGTCGCCCGGGCGGAAAGGCCCAGGCCGGTCACGACGATGGCGATCCGCAATTTCCACTCACCGCAGGGGCGGCATAGGCGGTCATGGGCTTGCGCCCGTCATCGGCAATGCGCGGCAGGGGCCCCAGGGGCGAATTCTCGACCAGCGCCGGATCGGCGATGAGGGCGCGGCCCGCATGCAGGATGCCCGTGACGGCGGGCGTCGGCGTGTCGGGTGTCGCTTCGGCGCGAATGGCAGACGCGGGCTGATCATGGGCCACCGGCGGCGTGAGCGGGATGCGGACCGAAGCCTGCTCCGCGCCGCCCAACAGCGTAATGGTGGCCGCCGTGCCCATCAGGGCACAGAGCAGTGCCGCGCCGACAAGGCCGAGCGTGCGCACGCCTTTGGGCGGCGCCGAAGCCTGCGGATCGCCATAGAGCGTCATGCCGCCATGAAAGCGCGGCGTGTTTTAAGACAGGTTAACGCCCGGCAGGATTGGCAGGATTTCCGCGCCCCGGGCCCTGCGGCAGGCAGTTGGGCGGCAGGCCACGGCCCCGGCCCGCGAACGCGCCACGGCCTTCGCCGCCGCGACCGGCAAAATCACCCCGTCCGGCAAAAGCGCCCCGGCCCTCGCCCCGGCCTGTCGGGCCACGGCCGCCACGCGCGCCCGGTGCGGGGCAATTGGCCTGGGCCGTCGCGGCGCGGCCAGCCGCAGGAGGCGCGGCTGGCGTTTCGGTGGTGCCGGACGGATTGGGCTGGGGCGCGGCTTCGGGCGCGGACATGGCCAACCCACCCAGGGGCGTCGCTACCGCGCAGGGATTGGATGGCGTGCAGCCATTGGAATTGGTCGGCACCGAACTCAGGGGCGGCGGCACCACCGCCACGATGCCCGGGGCGCCACGCACCTGCGCCAGCACCGGCATGGCGGCGAGGAGGACACAGACAGCGGCAAGGCAGGCGGAACGGCGCACGGTGCTTTTCCCAAGGAGTGGCAGCGGCCCTGTTACGGGACTCTGCCGCCCGGTGCAAATGCCCCAAAAGCAAAACGGCCGCCCGGTGAGGGGCGGCCATCCTGCTGGAAAAGATTTTTACTGCTTGGCGGCAGCGGCCGTGGTGGCCGGCGTTTCCGTGGCCGACGCCACCGTCATGGTGCCGTTGATGAGGTCCAGCGCATAGGAAAGCTGGAAGTCGTCATACTTCTTGCCCGGCGCGGGGCGGACCACCGGCGCGTTGACGCGCTGCTTGGGCACCGGCTCGCCCGCCAGATGGCCGCGCAGATCGGCTTCGGACTGGCGCGCCAGCTTGGGCACCGCCGCCTCGTCGCCCTGCGCCACCTGGATGTCGGGGATGATGCCCTGCGCCTGGATCGAGTGACCCGACGGCGTGTAGTAGCGCGCCGTGGTCAGGCGCAGCGCGCCGCCGCCCTGGCCCAGGGGAATGATGGTCTGCACCGAACCCTTGCCGAAGCTGGTCATGCCGACAATCGTGGCGCGCTTGTGATCCTGCAGCGCGCCCGCGACGATCTCGGACGCCGAGGCGCTGCTGCCATTGACCAGCACCACCACCTTCTTGCCTTCGGTGATGTCGCCCGACTTTGCATCATAGCGCTGGGTGTCGTCATTCTGGCGGCCGCGCGTCGAGACGATCTCGCCCGTGGGCAGCATGTCGTCCGAAACCTGGATCGCCTGGTCGAGCAGTCCGCCCGGATTGTTGCGCAGGTCGAGCACATAACCCTTGATGCCGGGGCCGACCTGGCGCTTCAGCTCGCGCACCGCGCGTTCCAGGCCCGAGGCGGTCTGCTGGTTGAAACCGGGCAGGCGGATATAGCCGACATTGCCTTCGCGGCGGAACGAGACTGCATCGACCTGCACGATGGCGCGCTGGAGCTGGACATCGAACGGCTTCTTCTCGCCTTCGCGGATGACGGTCAGGGTGATCTTCGAACCGGCCGGACCGCGCATCTTGTCGATGGCTTCGTCCATCGCCAGGCCCATGATCGAGACGCCGTCAATGGCGCCGATCTTGTCGCCGCCCTTGATGCCGGCGCGCGCGGCGGGCGTGCCATCGATCGGCGAGATCACCTTGATCAGGCCGTTTTCCTGCGTCACCTCGATGCCGACGCCGCCGAACTGGCCGCGCGTCTGCACCTGCATGTCGCCATAGCCCTTGGCATCCATGTAGGCGGAATGGGGATCGAGGTCGGAGACCATGCCCTGGATGGCGGCGCGGATCAGTTCGCGGTCTTCCACCGGGCGCACATAGTTGGCGCGCACGCGTTCGAAGGCATCGGAAAACAGATCGAGCTGGCGATAGGCGCTGGCATCGTCGGCGCCCTTGGCGCTCATCACGCCGAGGGCGGCACCAAAGCCGACCACGACACCCATGCCGACAAGCGCAATCCGTTTCATGTTTTCTTCGCCTTCCTCAAATCGAGGCTGAGCCAGGGCGCAGGATCGAGCCCTTTGCCGTCACGCCGGAGTTCGAAGTAGAGCCTGCCATCGCCGTCTTTGCCCGGCATGGTTCCGACGGGTTCACCCGCCAGCAGCTCGTCGTTCGGACGCACCGTAACCTGTCCCAACCCCGCCAAGACCAGATCGTAGCCAGTGCTGATCTCCAGGATCAAGACATATCCGGACCTATGGTAAGGACCGGCGAACAAAACCTTGCCGTCGGCAGGCGCGATGACCTGCGCCCCTGGCAGGACGACAAAGCTGGAGCCTGGGCCAGAGCCGGAACCGGGCGGCAACAGGGTGCCGACCACCGGCGGCAGCAGTGATCCCCGGGCCACTACCTCGAAACCGCCGCCCGCCCGCGATTCCACGGTTACCACGCCGCTTTGCGCGTCCGGCGCGCGGCGCAGGCGCGCGATGCGGTTCAGCAGCACCTGGAAATCGGCGGCTTCGGCGGCAATCACCGCCAACTGTTTTTGCAGGTTTCCGTAGGTTCCGGCGGCGTCCTGGGCCTCCTGCTCCTTCTGGTCCAGCAGCACGCCCAGTTCTGCCCGCGCCCGGGTGAGGGATTTTTCCGTCACGTCCGCCTGGGTCCGCCTGGCGGCCAGTTCCGCCCGTGTCCGCGCCAGCGCTTCCAGCCGCCGCGACAGGGCGGCCGCCCGCGCATAGACCGGCGGCAGGGACGCGCCGATCAGCAGGGAGCCCCGCGCCGCGCCCAGCGCGTCGCCCGACGTCATCGCCAGCGCCGGTGGCATGTCATGCTGCAGCCGTTGCAGCACCGCCAGCAACTGGGTGACGGCAACGCGGTCGCGCGCGAAGCCCGCGCCCAGCCGCGCATCCTCTGCCGTCAGTTCGGCGATGCGCCTGGTCTGCTCCACCCGGTCGCGTTCGAACTGCGCAATCTGCGCCGCCGTGATGATCAGCTTCTTGCGCAGGGCGGCGGCTTCGGCAGAGAGCGCATCGCTTTTCTGGCGCGCCGCCGCCACCTGCGGCGTCTGCTGCTGGATCCGGCTGTTGAGCGCCTGCAACTGTTCGGCACTGGACGGCATCTGCGCCATGCTGCGGCCGGGCACGGCATGGGAAAGATCGAGCGGCTGTTCCGGCGGCGCATCGAGGCGATGGAGCGGGCGCGGGCGCGGCCGGATGATGTCGACGATCCGGGCGCGCGGCTTTGTTGTTTTCTGGACGGCGGGTTTGCGTGTCTGCGCGGCGGCATCGGGCAGCGGCGGCATCACCAGCGCCGCGCCAAGCAGGAAAAGGAGTGCCGTCCGCTTCAGGTCAGGCCTCGCGCTTGAGCAGGGAATGGCCGGTCATCACCGCCGGTGCAGGCAAGCCCATCAGGTCGAGCATGGTGGGCGCGACATCGGCAAGACGGCCATTCGCCAGCGTGGCGCGCGGGCCGTTCACCACGATCACCGGAACGTCCAGCGTGGTGTGGGCCGTGAAAGGCTCTTTGGTCTCCGGGTCTTCCATCATCTCGATATTGCCGTGATCGGCGGTGACCAGCATGACGCCACCCATCTTCTCGATGGCGGCGCGCAGGCGGCCCAGCGCCGCGTCGATGGTTTCCACCGCCGCCAGCGCCGCATGCATGATGCCGGTGTGACCGACCATGTCGGGATTGGCATAGTTGCAGACGATGAGATCGTATTTGCCCGACAGGATCGCCGCTTCCAGCTTGTCGGTGACTTCGCCCGCACTCATGTCAGGCTTGAGATCATAGGTCGTCACTTTGGGGCTGGGCACCAGGATGCGGTCCTCGCCCTCGAACTGGGTTTCGCGCCCGCCATTCAGGAAGAAAGTGACATGGGCGTATTTCTCGGTCTCGGCGATGCGGAGCTGCCTGAGTCCGCGCGCAGCGATCACTTCGCCTAGCGTTTCGCGCACATCTTCCGGCGGGAAAATGGCGGCCATCAACGGCTTCAACGCGTCGGAATATTCGGTCAGGCCAGCCGCGGCGGCGAACCGCACCACGCGCGGACGGACAAAGCCGTCAAAGCCGGGATCGAGCAGCGCGGCAGAAATCTCGCGGGCGCGGTCGGCGCGGAAATGGGCGAACAGCAGCACGTCGCCATCGCGCGCGCCGGCATATTCGTCCAGCACCACCGGCAGCATAAACTCGTCGGTGACATCAGCGGCATAGGAGGCGTCAATCGCCGCCAGCGGATCGGCGAAGCGGATCGCATCGGCATCGACAATCGCGGCATAGGCCTTTTCCACGCGGTCCCAGCGCTTGTCGCGGTCCATGCCATAGAAGCGGCCCGAAATGGTGGCGAGGCGCACGCCGGGAATCCCGGCAATGTCATTCAGGAATTTCTCGACAAAGCCGCGCGCGCTTTTCGGCGGCGTGTCGCGGCCATCGAGGAAAGCATGGATGAAAACGGGCACGCCAGCAGCCGCCTTGACCAGCGCGGCGATGTGATCCTGATGCGCATGCACGCCGCCCGGCGACAGCAGGCCCATGATGTGCAGCGCCCCGCCTTTATTTATTGGTCGCTCACCCTCTCGGTTACGCTCCGGAGCCTTGGCCTTGTTGATGAGGTCCACCAGCACAGGACGCGTGGCGAGCGACCCGTCTTCAATGGCGACATCGATGCGCGGCAGATCCTGCGCCACGACGCGGCCGGCACCGATATTCATGTGTCCGACTTCGGAATTGCCCATCTGGCCGCGCGGCAGGCCCACGGCCGTACCGGAGGTGGCGAGCAAAGCATAGGGGCTGTCGGCCAGCATGCGCGTGTAGTTGGGCGTCCGCGCCCTGGCGATGGCGTTGTCGGCAGCATCCTCGGGCCGCCAACCCCAGCCGTCGAGAATGCAAAGAAGCGCGGGGCGCGGAATGCTCACGACATCACCAGGTTGCAGGGGTTGGCCTGGTTTGATGGGCGGCTGTCGCCGCCGGGGCCCCAGCCAGCAAGGATACAAAGTAGCGCGGGACGCGGAGCCATGCCGGCGAATCCTGATCAAAAGGTGAGGCGAAAATAGGGAGCCCGCCCGCCCCTGTCCATGCGTCCGCTCAGCGAAAGTGTGGTCCTGCCGCCCAGCACACCAGCGCCTTGCGGGTGCCGGCGCGGATCGGCGTCACGCGGTGAATGACATAGGCGGGAAAGGCCACCACCGCGCCACGGGCGCGGCTCACCTTGTCGATCCGGGTACCGGCATGGATTTCCAGGTCGCAGCCTTCATAGTCGGACGGGTCGGAGAGCTGGAGGGAAAAGGACAGCTTGCGCAGCGCCGGCTGGGGAATCTGGTCGATGTGCCAGTCGAAATGCCCGCCTTCCTCGGCACGATAGACTGTGTACTGGAACAGGTCGGAAAAGCCGGTGAGGTCGAAGCGGTAGATGTGATTGTTGAGGGTGCGGGCGATGCGCTCCATCCGCTCATAGATCCAGCTGGTCTGGGCATCGCGCCCCAGCCAGGCGGTGCGGGTGATGCGGGTGGGATCGTCGGTGTCCTCGCCCGGCTGATAGGTAATGGTGGCTTTCTCCAGCCGCAGGCGGTCGCCCAGCGCCACGATGGCGTCCAACTCCGGCGCCGTAAACGCATGTTCCCAGACCGCGAACGGCCTCAGTTGCGAGTAGGGATCGTCTTGCATGGTCCGGCCTTCAGCGGAAATGCGGTCCTGCCGTCCATATCACCAGCGCGCGGCGGGTGCCACGCCTGCCCGGCCTCCGCCAGCCGGGCAAACCTGCTAGGCTGGGGCAAATCGGTCCAAGAACCGTGAGGACATGGGGAAGCGCAGCTTTTTCGGGCGGCATTACGCACTGGCAGTCGCCGCGCTGATCTTCTGCGCGCTGCTGGCGGCGGCTGGCCTGCGCTCCACCCCCGGCGTGCTGATGGTGCCGTGGGAGGATGCGTTCGGCTGGTCGCGCAGCAGCATCAGCTTTGCCGCCGCTACCGGGATATTCCTGTTCGGCATCACCGGTCCCTTCGCCGCCGCCGCGATGCAGCGCTTCGGCATTCGCGCCACGGTGCTGACCGCGCTGGCGATGATGAGCCTGTCCACCGCCACCAGCCTGATGATGACACAGACCTGGCATCTGGTCGTGACCTGGGGCCTGGTGTCCGGCATCGGTTCGGGCTGCATCACCAACGTGCTGTCGGCCACCATCGTCAACCGCTGGTTCACCACCCATCGCGGCCTGGTGATGGGGCTGTTTGCCGCTTCCACCTCCACCGGCACGCTGATCTTCATTCCCGGCCTGGCGGCGATTGCCGAGCATCATGGCTGGCAGCCGGTGGTGATGGCGGTGGCGGCGGTGATGGCGCTGCTGATCCCGGTGGTCTTCTTCTTCCTGCCGGAATGGCCGCAGGATATCGGCGAGAAGCCCTTCGGCGCGGACGAGCATCATCCCGTGCCGCCGCGCGAGACCAGCAACCCCATCCGCACCGCCTTCAGCGCCTTGGGCGAAGGCGTGCGCCATCGCGATTTCTGGCTGCTGTCGGGCACCTTCTTCGTCTGCGGCTTCACCACCAACGGCCTGATCGGCACCCACATGATCGCCTTCTGCGCCGACAACGGCATGGCGGTGACGGCGGCGGGCGGGCTGCTGGCGATCATGGGCGTGTTCGACCTGGTCGGCACCACCGCCAGCGGCTGGCTCACCGACCGCTTCGAACCGCGCAAGCTGCTGTTCTGGTATTACGGCCTGCGCGGGCTGTCGCTGATCTACCTGCCCTTCGCCGATTTCAGCTTCTATGGCCTGTCGCTGTTCGCGGTGATCTATGGCCTGGACTGGATTGCTACCGTGCCGCCCACCGTCGCCATCACCACCCGCACCTTCGGGCCGAAGCGGGGCCCGATCCTGTTCGGCTGGATTTCGGCCAGCCATCAGGTGGGTGCGGCCAGCGCCGCCTATCTCGCCGGCATCAGCCGCACCTATTTCGGCAGCTATCTCGACGCCTTCGTGCTGGCGGGGGTGGTGGCGGTGATCGCCGCCTTCGCCTCGTTGGCAATCGGATCGAAGCAGCGCCGCTACGCGAATCTTTAGAATCTTTTTAACCACGATCATTTGACAGTGCAGCTTCTGCCGGGTGGCGCTTTTGGCTGTCACTACGGCGAAATAAGAAATTAATTATATTACTATTTTGTCAATTTCTGGCGACACGCTTCTGGCAAGGCGTTCGTCGAACCGAAAGGCAGAAGCCCTTCATGCGCCGCGCTCCTCTTTAATATTCTTATTGCCGCCCTCACCCTTGGCGCAGCCCTGGCCGCTGCGCCCTGGTCGATGCCGACGGCAACAAGGCGCTGCGGCTCATTCCCTTCGCGACCAAGAACAACAAGCCCGACCTGTGGGCGCCGATGGGCACCGCCCTTGCAGCACTATCGCAAGTCGCTGGCCGATTTCCCGCACAAGCCCTTCCTGGTGCCGGACCCGGCCCGGGTGGCGGATTTCCGCGCCCAGCTGGCTGCCCTGCCGGGCCGCAAGGTCGGCCTGTGCCAGTGTTCCATGATGCTGCAGGCAAAGCGCGCCAAGTATTTCTCGCCCATCGATGGCTAAGGCCCGTGCTGGCCACGCCGGGCGTCAGCGGCGCAATGCCTTCAATATGGCGACTGTGCGCAGGAGCTGCCGCGCGCCGCCGAACAGTTCGGCGTCACCGTTCACCAGATCGAGGGCATGAACCTGAAATAGGATATCAAAGGTGCGGCCGCGCTTTGTGCTGCGGTTGGCATGTTGATTTCCGCTCCCATCGCCGCTGCGGTCACCGCCGGCCGCACCTGGCAGCAGCTGGGGACGAACGAATATCCCGGGTATGCGAAGACGCGAGTTTGCTAGCCGGAAAAGTTCGGCGACTGGGATGCGCTGATGCCGGAAGTCAGCGACGAGCTGGAGATCTTCGCCACCAACGCCGAACGCCGGTCACTGGCCGTCTAGATCTTTCTTCAGGGCAAGTCGCCCGCTTCCAGTATTAGCTCCATCGCGCGGCCACGGGAGTATGGCTCCCAGCCTGCTTCCATCGCGATGTGGATGGCCGCCGCCAGTTTCTCGGGTGTCACGTCCGGCCGTTCCGGAAACCGCGTGGCGTGCTTGGGCTTTTCAAACGGAAATTGCAGGATCAGTTCGCGCCAGGCGCGCGGCGTGCCGTGCCGCGTCAGGGCCTCATCATGCCGCACCACGCTCAGGCGCAGGCCGATATCGCCATCGGTGGATTTCCAGATCGGCTCGCTTTTCACCGACCAGCGCAGCGGAAAATCGCCAATCTTGATGACGCCGCCAATATCTCTTTTCTTTCCCCGCATCTCATTCTTCCAGGCGCGTCGATTTTGCGGCCTGAGCAGGGGCGCCGAGCGATGTGTACAAATAGTACATGAGCTAAGGCGCGACGAACTCAGGGCGCAAAAGAAAGCGCCTTATTGTTGTTGCTTTTGTTGCTGGTGATACAGCCGTCCCGGCGTCGGCGTCGCGGCGGGCATAGGGCGCGTCCTGGCCGGGACGGGAGGCCTTGCAGGGCGCGGCGATGATGTCCGGGCCGCCGAAGTCCTCGGTATTGGCAAAAACCTCTTGCTGCATACGCGAAGAGTGACGGTTCCGCTTCGATGCCGTCAAGCGTGGCAAGGCCGCGCAGGGGCGAAAACCAAATGGTATGAGGAATTTGTGCGGAACATCCCGGGTTGGATGGCGTGTGCAACTTTGTACAGGGCCAGGTGTGAAGACGCCGGGAAAGGCCGCCTTGCCCTGTCATAAGCGCGCCCTGGGGGATGTGGCGGTTAAAAATAATACAACTATTGGTTGTGAAAATGGCAGGTGAAGCGTCGGATGCCCCCTGAATAGAGGGGGGCTCAGCCCGGCACTGAAATCTAGTATGCCGCCGTCCAGGGAGCCTGTTGTGCGATGCCAAGCCTGCTGACGCCTGCCGATCAGGCCCTGTTCGAGAGCAAGCCGGGCCTGTGCTTGGTCCTCGACCCCGCCTTGCGGATCGTGGCGCAGAACGACGCCCTTGCCCAGGCCACCATGACAAGGCCGGAAGAGACGCTGGGCAAATTCCTCTTTGAGATTTTCCCCGACAATCCCAACTGCAACGCGGCCGATGGCGTCTCGGTGCTGCGCCAGTCACTGCTAAACGTACTCAAGACGCGCGCCGCCGACATCATTCCCAGCTTCAAGTTCGACATCGCCCCGGCAGAAGGCGGCCGCTATGTGCCGCGCTTCTGGCGCGTGGTGAACACGCCGGTGCTGGATGACGAAGGCTTTGTCCGGTTGATCATCAACCAGGTCGAAGACCTGACCGTGCTATTGGAATAGATAGTCAGTCCAGGAGCGCCAGCAGGGCGTCCTGGTTGGGCCTGGCCGCGATGCGGACCTCTCGGAAAGCCCCATCCGGCAGGGCCTGCGCCGTTGCCGGGCTGATGCAGAGCGCGATCACGCCTTGCAATGACGCTGCGCCGGCCTGTTCCACAAAAATGCGGGCGCTGCGCGGCGAAAAGAAGATTGCCGCATCCACCGTGCCGGCGCGCAAAGCCTGCGCCGCATCGGCGGGCAAGGCGCGCGGCACCACGACATAGAGGATTTCGCGCCGCACATCATAACCTTGCGCGGCAAGGCTCTGTGCCATGACGCCTTCATTCTGTTCACCACAGACATGCAGCAGCGCGCCATCGCCCGCCCGCGACCAGCCCGGCACTGCAGCGGCCAGCGCGCGCGCATCGCCATCGGCATTCTCGACGCGGGCGAAGCCGGCGGCACGTGCTTCCTGCGTGGTCTGGGGACCCACCGCGAAAACCGGAATGTCGCGGCGGGCCGTTCGGCGCACCAGGGCGCGCACGCCATTGGCCGAAGTCGCGAGAATGGCGGCGATGCCGTCAAGATCCAGCGCCGGGCCATCGAACCAGCGCGTTTCCAGCAATGGCGCCAGCAACGCCTGATGGCCGCGCGCCGCCAGCAGGGCTGCGGTTTCCGCGCCATCTTCCTGGGGCCGGGTGACTAGAACGCGCATCGCCATGTGGGGTAAAGGACCACCCCATGACAGGCAAGAGCCTCACCATTCTCGGCATCGAGACGAGCTGCGACGAAACTGCAGCGGCGATCGTGCGCGGGGCCGCACCGGGGCCGGGCGAAATTCTGTCGAACGTGGTGGCCAGCCAGATCAGCGCCCATGCGCCCTATGGCGGCGTCGTGCCCGAGATCGCTTCCCGCGCCCACCTGGAAATCCTGGATTCGGTTATTGCCCGCGCCATCGCCGAAGCCAGGATCGCCGCGCAGGAGATCGACGGCGTCGCCGCCACGGCGGGGCCGGGCCTGATCGGCGGCGTGATGGTCGGGCTGACCACGGCCAAGGGCGTGGCGCTGGGATTGGGCAGGCCGCTGGTCGCGGTCAATCACCTGATGGGCCATGCGCTGACGGCGCGGCTGACCGAGGGCGTCGGCTTTCCCTTCCTGCTGCTGCTGGTGTCAGGTGGCCATTGCCAGTTGCTGGGCGTGGGCGGGCTGAACGATTTTCGCCTTTATGGTACCACCATCGACGATGCCGTGGGCGAGGCTTTCGACAAGGTCGCCAAGCTGCTGGGCCTGCCATATCCGGGCGGCCCGGAAGTCGAGAAGCACGCCGCGCTGGGCAATCCACGCGCCTTCGAGCTGCCGCGACCGCTGGTCACCGGCCACAATGTCCGCAAGACTGCCGATTTTTCCTTCAGCGGCCTGAAGACCGCCGTACGGCAACTGACCGAGCGCCAGCAGGCGAAAACGGAAGATGTCTGCGCCAGCTTTCAGAGAGCGGTGATCGATATCCTAGCGGATCGCACCAGGCTGGCGATGGAGAATTTTGCGCGGGATTTTCCGCAAGCGCCGGAAAAGACGCTGGTGGTGGCGGGCGGCGTCGCCGCCAATCGCGCCATCGGGGGTGCGCTGGCCCAACTCTGTGCGGCCCAGGGCTTTCGCCTGGCTGTCCCGCCGCCTGGGCTCTGCACCGACAATGCGGCGATGATCGCTTGGGCGGGACTCGAACGTCTGGCGGTTCAGGACAGCGACGGGCTCGAAATCTCTCCGAGAGCGCGCTGGCCCCTCACCACCACGGCCACGGACTGAAGGGCGGCTGGTGCCGCCGCTTCAGGCCGGGTTAGAGGGACAGGCCGAGGGCGACGTAGAACAGGCTGGACACCAGGACGGCCGAGACGCCGCCGAGAACCAGGGAAAGCTGTTCCTGCGCGGCTTCGGGAAGACGGATAAGGGACTCAGACATGGGGAACTCCTTTGTTGCTGCACTGCAGTATATGCCCCTAGTCACGCGTTTCAAGTATGGCTTGTCATGGTAATAATTCATAACAAATCAAATAAGTGATTGATATTACTATGATAACAACAGAATTTCGTGTCATTAACTCGATGTGCAAGTGCAGCATAGGTGGCTTGCGAAAGGTGACGTTCAAGGCATGAAAATCGCCACCTGGAACATCAATTCCGTCCGCCACCGCATCGCTCTGGTGGCGCGGTTTCTGCGGGAAAAGCAGCCTGATGTGCTGTGCCTGCAGGAGACCAAGGTCACCGACGACCTTTTCCCCGGCGGCCCGCTGGCCAAGCTGGGCTATGTCCACCAGGCCATCCACGGCCAAAAGGCCTATAACGGGGTGGCGGTGCTCTCGCGCCTGCCATTCAAGAAGACCGGTAGCCAAGATTTCTGCCGCGAGGGCCATGCCCGCCATATGGGCGTGACGCTGGCCAATGGCGTGGAGCTGCACAATTTCTACGTGCCCGCAGGTGGCGACATTCCCGATCCGGTGCTGAACGGCAAGTTTGCGCACAAGCTGCATTTCCTCGAAGGCATCGAGCGTTTCTTCGCCAACCGCAAAGACCGCAGCGCTCCGGTGCTGCTGCTGGGCGATCTGAATGTCGCGCCGCTGGAAACCGATGTCTGGTCGCACAAGCAATTGCTGGACGTGGTGAGCCACACCCCGGTGGAGACCAAGCTGTTCGGCGAGGCGCAGGCCGCCTTCGACTGGACCGATGTGACGCGCCACTTCGTGCCGCCATCTGAGAAGATCTATTCCTGGTGGAGCTATCGCGCCGCCGACTGGGAAACATCGGATCGCGGGCGGCGGCTGGACCATGTCTGGGCCAGCCCCGGCCTGAATGGTGCGCTGAAGTCGCAGACCATCTTCAAGAAGATGCGCGGCTGGCAGAAGGCATCCGACCATGTGCCCATCATGGTCGAGCTGGATATTTGAAGTGAAGATTGCACTGCTTCGACACGGACCCACGAGCTGGAATGCGCAAGGCCGCATCCAGGGTCACACCGACATTCCGCTCAGCGATGAAGGCCTGGCCAAGATGCAGGCGCTGCGCCTGCCGGAGGAATTCGCGGGCGCGCGGCTCTATTGCAGTACGCTGAACCGTGCCCGCCAGACGGTGCAAGCGCTGGGACTGGCCGATCCCACCCTGGATGCGCGGCTGATGGAGCAGAACTGGGGCCAGTGGGAAGGCCTGACCAATGCCGAAATTCGCGCCCGTGATGGCGAGGACTGCTTCGACCGTGCCGGGCGAGCCCATGAATTCCGGCCGTTTGGCGGCGAATCCACCGCCGAACTGATGGCGCGCGTGCAGGCCTTCCTGACCGACATTGCCCGCGAACCGCGCGACACGGTGGCAGTGGCACATTTCGGGGTGCTGCGCGCGGCCTATACGCTGGCGACGGGCTGGGCGATGGACACGATCATGCCCGCCGATCTCGATGTCGCGCAGATATTGGTCTTGACGCTGGACAGCGCAGGCCGCCCGTCGCTACACGAACTCAACCGCGCTTTTTCCAGAACGGCGTGAGTTTGCGGAAGTTGCGATAGCTCTTCAGCGCCTGCTTCGCGGCACGATCACGCCCCGCGCCATAATGGCCCAGCACCAGTCCCACGCCGTAGCCAATGGCCGCCGCATCGCCATCGCGCATCAGCCCGGCAATGGTGGTGCGGACATGCGAAATGTCGTTGAGATGACCCAGTTCTTCCTGCATCCGCTTCAGGGATTTCAGGTGGGACTTGACCCGCTTTCCCGCCTGCAGCGGCGCAAACATCTGGGTGAGGTAGCGCAGCTTCTTTAGCGCGATGCGCAGGCGATGCAGGTCCGCCTCGTCGCGATTTTTCGCCTTGCGGCCGCGCCGTTCCACCCGCTGCGCCGCCAGTTTCAGCATCTGGCGTGCCAACGGCCTGATCTTCTCGCCACGGCCCAGCGGCAGGCGCGATTGCGACAGGGCGGCGATGTCATCGAGAAAATGTGCGAAATCCTCCGAGACGATGGTCTCCCCCACGGCCTGCCAGGCAATGGCGCAGGCATCTTCCGCCGCCCGGCGCAGGGGTACGAAATCGCCGGTGCCACCACTGGCCGCCAGGGATCTGGTCACATCAGGCCAAAGGTCTTCCAGGAAAACATCGAGATCGCGCGCCGGTCCCAGCCGGGCCGAGATCGCCTTGGCGCGGCCGCGCAAATCCGCAAACCAGTCCTGGCCAAAGGCCTTGCCGAAGGCGGCGAGCATCACTTCCAGCCGCCGCAGCGCCACGCGCAGGTGATGCAGCGCTTCGACCGAGCGCCCGGCGCGCAGGATACCGGCCTGGGCCGAGGCCGCGCCGAGACAATCGGCCAGGATAGCGCGAAAGGCCTGGTCGGCTTGCATCTGCCGGTTCAGCCGCAGGCGGCGCGGCTTGCCGCGCGCAGCATTGCGCAGCAGCCGCTGGTCCGGGTTGGTCGAACGGGCGCTGGAAACGCGAAGGGCAATCAGGTCGTCCATCCGCGAAACTAAGCAGAGATCAGATTGGCCGTACAGGAATTCCAGCGCCGGCCAGCGCCGCCTTGGCCTGCGCCATGCTCACTTCGCCGAAATGAAAGATCGAAGCGGCCAGCACGGCGCTGGCATGGCCTTTTGTGACACCGTCCACCAGGTCCTGCACCGTGCCGACGCCGCCCGAGGCGATCACCGGCACCGGGACGGCGTCGGCCACGGCGCGGGTCAGCGCCAGGTCATAGCCGGATTTCACCCCGTCGCGGTCCATCGAGGTCAGCAGCACTTCGCCCGCGCCAAAGCCCACCAGCTTGCGGGCATGCTCCACCGCATCGATACCGGTCTCGCGGCGGCCGCCATGAGTATAGATTTCATAATGGCCAGACGGGGCCATCTTGGCGTCGATGGCGGCGACGATGCACTGGCTGCCGAATTTCTCCGCCGCTTCGGCCACGAATTCGGGCCGCGCCACGGCGGCGGTGTTGATGGTGACCTTGTCGGCGCCCGCCAGCAGCAAGGCGCGGATATCGGCAATCTCGCGCACGCCGCCGCCCACGGTCAGCGGCATGAAGCAGACTTCCGCCGTGCGCCGCACTACATCCAGCAGCGTACCGCGCGCCTCGACGCTGGCGGTGATGTCGAGGAAGCAGAGTTCGTCGGCCCCGGCGGCGTCATAGATCACCGCCTGCTCCACCGGATCACCGGCATCGCGCAGACCTTCGAAGTTGATGCCCTTGACGACGCGGCCATCCTTCACGTCGAGGCAGGGAATGATGCGGACTTTGAGCATAGGGCGTTCTTAGCGTGCTTTCGCCAGCGCGGCGATGGTGAAAAGGGCGCGGCCGGTGACCGCTTCGGCGGGCATGGCGGTGGTGCGGGTCATGCCTTCGGCTTCCAGCAGCAGGTCGAGCGCATCGGCCAGCCGGTCGGCATTCCAGTTGCGGGCCTGGGCCTTGAAGCTGTCGGTGCGGGAAAAATGGATCGGCGGGAAGAATTTCCGCATGACGGCATCGAGCTGCTCGCCCCGCGCCATGCCTTCCTTGGCCAGCATCAGGCGCTGGAAATGGCCCAGTGCGCCGCGCAGGATCTGCGCCGGGGCGGTATCGGCGATCCAGAGCCGTTCCAGCTCCAGGTCCAGCCGCACCAGATCACCTGTGCCCGCCGCATCATAGGCGGCCTCTGTACGGGCCTGGGATTCATCGCCCATTACGGCGCGGACATCCTCGGCCGTGATCTGCTTCTGCCCATGCGCGTAAAGCGCCAGCTTTTCCAGCTGGCGCCGGGTCACGCCGCGATCGCTGCCAAGCCGCGATACCGCCTCTTCCACCGCGCCGGGGGCGAGTGCAAAACCCAGCCCCTTGAGCTCGTCGCGCACGACATCGCCCAGGTCGCGGGCATTGTCGGCATAGCAGGGAATGGCGGCGGCATTTTTGTCGCCTTCGAACAGCTTGCGCAGGGTGGAAGACTTGCCCAGGTCGCCTGCCTCGATCACCACCAGCGCGTCGCCCGCATGTTCGTCCAGGAACGACTCGAACAGCGATGCCAGATCATTGCCGCCACCGCGCACCCGGATCACCCGCCGGCCACCCATCATGGAAATGGCGGCGGCTTCGTCGAACAGCCGCGCCTTGTCGTCCAGCAGCGCCGCTTCGCTGATATCCACCGAATTGAACGGGTCGGTAAGGTCAGTCACCACGGTCTTGAGCAGTTTCTCGGCCCGCTCCTGCACCAGCCCGGCATCGGGACCGAAGACCAGCGCCGCCTGCAGCGCCGCTGGGGGGGCGGCGACGAACCGGTCGGCCTCGTGGCTCTTGACGATCATCGGCGCTGGCGGAAATAGGCCGCGAGGTCGAGCCGGATGCGATCAGCGATGGCCGTGGCAGCGCGCCGCGAGGAATCACGCTGCGCCGCCAGCGTGGCATAGGGCGAGATGGCAACGTTGTAGGCCGACAGGCTGGTGTGACTGCCGCTGGTGACGGTGCCGCCAGCCATGTCGGTCAGGGTGTAATCGGCATCCAGCGTGTCATTGTAGCGGGTAATGGCAGCGTCGTTCTGCAGCGCGACGCCCCGGCTGGACTGGCGCAGGTTGACGGTCAGGCGATAGCGCTTGCCGGTGGTGACGCCGTTGGAGCCCAACAGGTCGATCAGCGTGTTGCGCAGTTCATAGCCGTCGCGTTCCGGCATCGACTCGACATAGATCGAGGCCAACTGCGGCGACAGGGAGGGGCCGTACATGGGGCTGAACCCGCACCCTGCCAGCGCAAACACGACAGCAAGGGCTAGGAGCTTCTTCATGCCACGATGTTAACGATGCGGCCCGGAACGACAATAATCTTCTTCACGGGTGCGCCGTTCAGGATGCGCTGCACATCCTCCAGCGCCAGCGCCGCCTGCTCCACCGCCGCCTTGTCGGCGCTCTTGGCGATCTGGAAGGTACCGCGCACCTTGCCATTGACCTGCACCGGATAGGTGAAGCTGTCGGATTCCAGCAGGGCGGGATCGTGTTTCGGCCAGGCGGCTTCCACCACCAGGCCCGCGTGCCCCAGCGATTGCCAGCAGGTCTCTGCCAGATGCGGCATCATCGGGGCGGACAGCAACACCAAGGCTTCCAGCGCCTCGCGGCGGACGGACGGGTTGGCGGCAGCACCATCATAGACCGTGTTGGCCAGCGTATAGAGCTGGGCGACGGCGCTGTTGAAGCGCAGGCCGGACAGGTGATCGGTCACCGCCGCGATCGCCTTGTGCACGGCGGTGCGCAGGGTCTTCGAGGCTTCGTCATCGGCGGATGGCACGGTGCCGGGCGCCGGCAAGCCCTCGGCCTCCGTCGCCAGGCGATGGACGCGCTGCACGAAGCGCCAGCAGCCTTCGGCGCCCGCATCGGTCCATTCGATGTCGCGCTCGGGTGGCGTATCCGACAGCATGAACCAGCGGATGGTATCGGCGCCGTAATCCTCGATGATGGTTTCGGGCGCGATCACATTCTTCTTCGACTTGGACATCTTCTCGGACGCGCCCACGGCGATTTCCGTGTTCGTGCCGGTCAGGAAGAACTTGCCGTCGCGCTTCTCGAGTTCGTCGGGCGAGACCCATTCGCCCGCCGCATTCTTGTAGGTCTCGTGGCAGACCATGCCTTGGGTGAACAGGCCCGCAAAGGGCTCTGCCACCGAGACCAGGCCCAGCTTGTGCATGGCGCGGGTGAAGAAGCGCGCATAGAGCAGGTGCAGGATCGCGTGTTCGATGCCGCCGATATACTGGTCGACCGGCAGCCAGTAATCCGCCGCCGCCTTGTCCACCGGCTGCGCCGCATGCGGGGCGCAGAAGCGGGCGAAGTACCAGGACGAATCCGCGAAGGTATCGAGCGTGTCGGTGTCGCGTGACGCGGGGCCGCCGCAATCGGGACAGGTGGTGGTCTTCCAGCCCAAGTCGCGGTCCAGCGGATTGCCGGTCTTGGAGAAATCGATCTGGTCGGGCAGCTTCACCGGCAGCGCGCTTTCCGGCAACGCCACCACGCCGCACTTGGCGCAATGCACGACCGGAATCGGACAGCCCCAGGGGCGTTGGCGCGACACCAGCCAGTCGCGCAGGCGGAAATTCACCGTGCGTTCGCCGATGCCGGCCTTCTCCAGCCGCGCCGCCACATCCTTCTTGGCGTCTTCAACCGACAGGCCATCAAGGAAGCGCGAATTGGCGAGCCGGCCGGGGCCGGTATAAGCCTCGGTGCCGACGGTGAATGTCTTGGCGGCGGCGTCTTCCGGCACCACCACCGGCGTTACGTTCAGCCCGTATTTGCGGGCAAAATCCAGGTCGCGCTGGTCATGCGCGGGGCAGCCGAAAATGGCGCCGGTGCCGTAGCCCATCAGCACGAAGTTGGCCACCATCACTGGCAGCTTCCAGTCGGGATCGAAGGGATGCGCGGCGGTGAGGCCGGTGTCGAAGCCCAGCTTCTCGGCCTTTTCGATCTCGGCTTCCGCAGTGCCGGTCTTGCGGCATTCGGCGATGAAGCCCTGCAACTTCGGATTGTTCGCCGCCAGTTCCTGGGTCAGCGGATGCTCGGGCGACAGCGCCACGAACGACGCGCCGAACAGGGTGTCGGGACGCGTGGTGAAGACGTCGAGTAACTGCGCATCCGAAAGCGTGAACTGGAACTTCAGGCCTTCGCTGCGGCCGATCCAGTTCTTCTGCATCAGCCGGACTTTTTCCGGCCAGCGGTCCAGCGTATCGAGCGCGTCCAGCAATTCCTGGGCGAAGTCGGTGATCTTGAAGAACCACTGGCTCAGCTTGCGGCGCTCCACCACCGCGCCGGAACGCCAGCCCTTGCCGTCGATCACCTGCTCGTTGGCGAGCACGGTCATGTCCACCGGGTCCCAGTTCACATCGGCTTCGCCGCGATAGACGAACCCGGCCTGGTAGAACCTCAGGAACAGCTTCTGCTGCTGGTGATAATATTCCGGATCGCAGGTGGCGAACTCGCGGCTCCAGTCGATGGACAGGCCCATCAACTTCAGTTGCGCCCGCATCGCCGCGATATTGTCATAGGTCCATTCGCGTGGGCTGCCGCCCTTGTCGCGCGCCGCGTTTTCCGCCGGAAGGCCGAACGCGTCCCAGCCCATCGGGTGCAGCACGCTGTAACCCTGGGCGCGGCGGAAGCGGGCGATGACGTCGCCCATGGTGTAGTTGCGCACATGGCCCATGTGGATGCGCCCCGACGGATAGGGGAACATCTCCAGCACGTAGCATTTGGGCTTGTCAGAATGCGCCGGCGTCAGGAAGGACTGCCTTGCGTCCCACACCTGCTGCCAGTGCTTCTCGGCTTCCTTGGCGTTGTAGCGCGCCATCGACCTATCGGGCGGTGTTCAGGCTGCCCAGGCGCAGTTCGCGCGCGCGCGTCAGGACAACGTCTTCCAGCTTGTGCGCGGTGTCGGGGCTGGGGGCGGCGTCGCTCCAGGCGCCTGCGGCGCGGGTCTGGCGGAACACGACCAGGCGCAGGCCGTCGGCGCGCAGCTCGCGGTCGGTGATATAGGCGGTCACCTTCAGGCGCTCATCGGGTGCGGCGGGCGTGGTGTACCAGTCGGTGATGATGACGCCACCGAACGGATCAGCGGAGACCAGCGGCAGGGTGGACAGCGTGTCCAGCGTGGCGCGCCACAGATAGGTGTTTACGCCCAGGGTAAGACGGCCCGAGGTACCCGCGATGGTCGAAGTGCCGGTATCCAGATAGCGGTCGGTGTCGTTGGACGAGCCGCAGCCGGCCAGCAGGGCCGTGCACAGCAATACAGGCAGAATACGCATCGCTCGAATTTAACCCTTGATTTGTCCGGCTTTGCCGGAACGGCGTCCCGCCTGCAGGCGCTTATAGCGGTGCCCCTTGCCCTTCGCAACGCCCGGGCCTTGCGCGCCGGGGGCAAGTTCGGCTTATTTTGGAAGGACTTAAGAAGAAAATGCGGGGAGCTTCGTTGCACACGCGTAAGATCATGGCCGTGCTGGCTTTTGTCGTGGCGGCCCAAACGCCTGCCCGGGCGGAGGTCACGGCCCTGGTGCTGCCGGTGGCCGACGCCGAGCTCAGCCTGGGCGGATCGGCGGAAGGGGCGCTGTTTTCCGCCAGCCAGCCAGGCACTTCTGTCTTTGCGTCCGGCATCGCCCGCTTCAGTCCCTCGCTCCGCCGGATGTATGACAGCGGCTTCTTCTGGTCGGTGAATGCCACCCTGGCCGCCGCCGATCCGCTGTCGCGCGGGCGCTATGACGGCGATGTGCTGGAAAAGGCCTATGTCGAGACCAAGCTGCTGCTCATCAGCATCCGGGCCGGCATGATGGATGGCGCCGCCGCCAATCTGCAGGTGACGGGGCCCCGCGCCGGGCAGGCACTGGACGACGCCCAGACAAGCTTCTTCAGCGATCCCACGGGGCGCGCCGTGACCACGATCTTCGCGCCACGCACCGCGCTGACCGCCAGCAGCAACTACGCCAAGATCCTGGTGGAGACCCCGACCCTGTTCGGCGTCACCCTCTCCTTCTCCTTCACGCCGTCCGAAGGCAAGAACGTGCTGCCCTGGGCAGCGGCGGGGCCGCAGGTGAACGGGCGGCAGACGTCGATCTGGGAAGGCGCGCTGCGCTATTCCGACGATTTCGGACCACTGACCATGAGTGGCTATTTCGGCGGCGCCTTCGGCGCGGCGGAACGCAAGCTGCCGGGGCAGCAGGGGGTCTCGGAATTCGGGCTGGGCGCGCGCATCGATTACCATGTCGATGACCTGCTGAGTTTTTCGCTGGGCGGATCGTGGCGCAAGTCGAATGCACATGCCTTCGACAATCATCGCGCCTATACCGGCTCTGACACGGGGCAGGGCGATGTCAGCGCGGGCGCGTCGTATGGCGACTGGTCGGCGGCGCTGGAATACAGCAATGGCGCGGCCGAAACGGTGGCGGGCCTGCCGCGCATCGCGCTGAACGGCACGCAAGCATCATTGCGCTATGTCTTCGATCCCAGCCTAGCCGTCAGCATGGGCTGGCAACGCCTGGGCTATGACCGCAGCGCGGGCCTGTTCTTCAATGGCGCACCGAAGCTGGCAATGGATGCGCTCTTCGTGAAGCTGTATCTCAACACAGTGCCGTGATCGCGGCGATGCCGCTGAAAGCCGGCGCCAGCAGCGGCGCCTTGCGCGCATCGACGCCGCCCAGGGCATAGACCGGCACCAGGGCATGTGCCGCGATGAAGGCGGCCCGCACCGGTGTCAGTACCGTCGCGCCGGGATGGCTGGTGGTGGCGAAGACCGGCGACAGGAAGGCGGCATCGACATGGCGCAACTGCATCAGCGCCCGCAGCGAATGGGCCGATGTGGTGATGATCCAGTCAGGCCTGCGGCACCGCCAGTGCGCCGCTTCGCGCGCCCGCTGCTCGGGCAGGTGCAGACCATCGGCCTCGCCCGCCAGCACGGCATCCTCCGCCACCAGCAGACGCAGCGGCAGCGGGCGCAGCCTGTCCAGCAGCGTGGCGCGCTGTTTGCCGCGCAGGACCACGATGCTGCCGCACGGCAGGCGGCGGGCGGCGGCCAGCCAGTCACGGCCGCTGTCATCGGTGAACAGCACCAAGGGCAGGTCCGGATTGAGACGTTGCTGCTGCCTTGCTAGAAACATCCCCAATGAGCATTCCCGAAAATCTGGCAGACATTCTGGCGCGCATCGGCGCGGCGCGAAAGGCCGCGATTAACCCTGCGCCCGCCACGCAGCTGGTCGCCGTCTCCAAGACGGTGGACGAAGCCGGGATTCGCGCCGCACTGGCGGCGGGCCAGCTCTGCTTCGGCGAGAACCGCGTGCAGGAGGCGCAGGCCAAATTTCCGGCGCTGAAGGCAGAATTCCCCGCGCTGGAACTGCACCTGATTGGCCCGCTGCAGACCAACAAGGTGAAAGAGGCGATGGCGCTGTTTGACGTCATCGAGTCGCTGGACCGGGTAAAGCTGGCCGATGCGCTGGCCGCCGAACGCGACAAGGGCGCGCCCTGTCCCCGTATTTTCATCCAGGTCAACACGGGCGAGGAAGAACAGAAGGCGGGTGTGCTGCCCACCGATCTCGCGGCCTTGCTGGCGCATGCGCGCGGGCTGCAATTGCCGGTCGAAGGCCTGATGTGCATCCCGCCGGCAGGGGATGACGCCGCGCCACACTTCGCCTTCCTGATGCAGCGCGCCCGCGATCTGGGCCTGTCCCAGCTCAGCATGGGCATGAGCAGCGATTTTGAACTGGCGGTGAAGTTCGGTGCGACACACGTCAGAGTCGGCAGCGCGATTTTTGGTGAGCGCCTTACGAAATAATGACGCGGTCACCCGGCCGCAACTGTTCCAGCGCCGCCAGCGCATCGTCATGTTTCAGCGCGACACAGCCATGCGTGTTGGCATAGCCCGGCTCCTTTGAAGTGTCGCTCCGGCTCTCGCCGACGCTCCGCGCCAAATGCAGGAAGATGGCGCTGCCCTTGCCTGCCACCACCGGATCATCGTTGAAGCCCAGCACCGCCACCAGATCGTAGAGGTGATCGTCACGCCACATGGTCTCGGCGCTGGCGGGATAGGGCCGTTTCACCAGCCGGTTGTAATTGGAATCGTTCGGCGCATCGCACCAGCCATCATCCGGCGCGATCGCGCGCAGCTTCAGTTGCACGTCGGGTTTGGCGATACGATCCGCACGGTAGAAAATCTCGCGCACTGGCCATGACCCGATGGGCGTGATGCCATCGCCCTCGCCGCCCTTCACCGCGATGCCGCCCGGGCCGATGGCGGCGCGGCGCGCGCCTGCACCCCAGTCCAGCACGGCGTGGCCGCCCTGCATTGTCACCTGCAAATCCATGAAAGACTTATAGCCCAGAGCGGTTCCAGGAAAAGTGCGGAGCGGTTTTCCGCAGGAACCGCGACCAATAAATTAGTTCAGTCCGACCGGGAGAAGGCCATTGGCGCGGCGATAGGCATACATGGCGCGGGAAGCCATTTCGCTATCCATGCCCTTGGCCGTCAGCGCATTGCCGAAAGCCAGCGCCTCTGCGCTGTCACCGGCCTGCGCCACTGGCCTGGCCGGCGGCGTTGCCGCCGCGATCTGTGTCGGCGGCGCATCATCGTCCAGGCCCAGCACATCGGTCGCCAGCGCCAACACGGTCGAACCGAAATCCTTGCCCGTGATCGCCTCGAAGGCACTGTCGGCGACGGCGCACACCGCGCCCCACAGCCCGCCATAGAGCGCATCGCCTGCAATCTTCGACACCGTGCCCATCGTGTCGCCGGTGATGGCGCGATAGAGCGTGCCCACCACAGGCAGGTGCTGCAGCGGGTTAACGATGTCGAGTAGGTCTTCGAAGGCGGTATCGAGGGTGGCGCCGCTATCGGCCTTCGCGGTTTCCGCCCTGGACGCAGTTTGCGGCGCGGCCACGCTGGCGCGCGAACGCACCTGGGCGGGATCCATGTGACGCATGATGTCGAGAGCGGGCATCGCCTTGTCCCAAGCAAGCGCTACGCCAGTGGGAAAGCGCCGGATTCGCGGGCTTTTCGCCCAGGGCCACCGCCTGCAGCCCGGCAGAAATTGCCGCCGCGTCGTGGCTTGGACTAGACTTGCACTATGCCCAAGCCCAAGGCCCTCCTGATCGCCGCGCCCGGCATTTTCCGCGACCAGCTTGCCCAGCAGCTTGCGGGCGAGGAAGGCAGCGAGATCATCATCGCATCCAGTAGCGGCGAGGCGCGCACCGTCACTGCTGAGTCCCTGTTCAGCTTCGCGGTGATCGACGATGCCTTGCCGGACGGGGATGCCGCCGATGCGGCGCGGGCGCTGGAGGAAGACGGCTTTGGCGCACCGCTGCTGCTGCTGACCCCGGCGGACAAGGCCGAGGTGCAGGACGGGCTGGCGCGGCTGGCCAAGCCCTTCCGCTTCACCGCCCTGCAGCTGGAATTGGGCAAGCTTTTGGCGCATCCCCCGGGTGAGGCGGCTGGCCGTATCGGTCCCTACGACTTTCACCCCTCCGCCAAGCTCTTGGTGGACGGGGAGCACAAGATCCGGCTGACCGAGAAGGAGACGGACATCCTGCGCTATCTCAAGAACGCGTCGGGGATCGTGCCGCGCCAGACCCTGCTGGGAGAAGTCTGGGGCTATGGCCCGCTGGTGGCCACCCACACGCTGGAGACCCACATCTACCGCCTGCGCAAGAAGATCGAAAAAGACCCCGGCGAAGCGCGGATTCTGCTGACGGAAGAAGGCGGATACAGGCTTTCCGCCTGATTTTATGACCCCCATCCGTCACAACTCGGGTCGCCTCCGGCGACACCTCGTTGCGACACCTTCCCCCGCTCGTCACTGCGTTCGCGGGGAAAGGAAGCTGGAGGCCTGGCAGAAAGTCGCCCGGCGGAATGCCGGGCTCGAGCAAAGGTGAATGTTTAACAGCCGTTAACCACCTCGCCGCCATACTGGCAGCATGGGCAAGCCAACACCCAAAAAGTCTTCTGGAAAACCGCGGGGCAAAGCTTCCGGCCGTGGCCGTGCGCCTGCCGATTACGATGATGGCCCGCCCCCGCCAAAGCCCGTGACGCGCCGCAAGCGCAGTTGGCCCTATGTCGTCACCATGTTCGCCATCTGGGGCCTCATCTTCGGCGCGGTGATCTTCTCGCACTTCATTTCCGGCCTGCCCGATGTGAACAACATCATGACGCCCGCTGCCTCGGAGGATGTCACCATCCTGGACGATCATGGCCGCGTCATCGCGCGGCGCGGCCTGACCCAGGGCGAGACGGTGGCGGTGGCCGACCTGCCCGACTATGTCACCAACGCCTTTATCGCCGTCGAGGACCGCCGCTTCCGTTCGCATTTCGGCATTGATCCGTTCGGTCTGTCGCGCGCCGCCATCCGCAACATGGCGACGGGCCATGTGGTGCAGGGCGGTTCGACCCTGACGCAGCAGCTGGCCAAGAACCTGTTCCTCACGCCGGGCCGCACCTATGAGCGCAAGCTGCGGGAGGCGGCGCTCGCCGTCTATCTGGAGACGCGCTACAGCAAGGACCAGATCCTTGGCCTGTATCTCAACAAGGTCTATTTCGGCGCCGGCGTGTATGGACTGGAAGCGGCGGCGGAAAAATTCTTCGGCAAGCATGCCTCCGAGCTCGGCCTGACCGAGGCCGCGATCCTGGCGGGCAGTGTCAAGGCGCCCGCGCGCTACAATCCCCTCGCCGATCCCGACGCCGCACATGCGCGGGCGCAGGTGGTGCTGAAGGCGATGGAGGAAGCAGGCTATATCGATCTCGATACCCGTCTTGCCGCCGCGCAGACGCGCCCGCGCATCAGCCGCGTCAGCGGCACGCCCGGCTCCGGCTATTTCGCCGATTGGGTGATCGCGCAATTGCGCGAACTGGTGCCGGCCAGCGCCGAGCCCATCATGGTGGAAACCAGTTTCAACCTGCAGACACAGGGCCTGGCGGAAGCTGCCGTGATGCAGGGCCTTGGCCTGGATGGCGAGAAGCTCAACGTTTCGCAGGCCGCTTTGGTGGCGATGACGCCAGATGGCGCGGTGCGTGCCCTGGTGGGCGGCCGTTCCTATGCCCAGTCGGCCTTCAACCGCGCCACCGATGCGGTGCGCCAGCCGGGCAGCGCCTTCAAGCCCTTCGTCTATCTGGCGGCGCTGGAGCATGGCCACACGCTGAACGACACGGTGCAGGATGAGCCGGTGACGTTCGGCAAATGGACACCGGGCAATTACGAGAACCGCTATGAAGGTGCGATACCCTTGCTGCGGGCCTTTGCCACCTCCTCCAACTCCGTCGCGGCGCAGCTCACTCAGGAAGTGGGGCCGCGCACCGTGGCGGCGACGGCGCGCCGGCTGGGCATCACCGCGCCGCTGGATGCGGTGGATTCGCTGGCGCTGGGCACCTCCGGCGTTTCGCCACTGGAAATGACCGGCGCCTATGCCGCCTTCGCCAATGGCGGCGAGGCCGTGACGCCCTTCGCCGTGATGAAGATCCGTACCGTCGCGGGCAAGGTGCTTTATGAGCGCAAGCCGAAGGCACAAGGCGCGGCGATGAGTCCGGAAAACAACGCCGCCATGACCCGGCTGATGGCCGAAACCGTGCTGACCGGTACCGGCAAGGCGGCCCGCCTGCCGAACCGCGACGTGGCGGGCAAGACCGGCACGACGCAGGATTATCGCGATGCCTGGTTCATCGGCTTTACCGCCGATCTGGTCTGCGCCGTCTGGACCGGCAATGACGATTTCACGCCCATGAAGAAAGCCCCCGGCGGCGCGTTGCCGGCCCGCATCTTCCGCGATTTCATGGGCGGCGCCGAACAGGGCCTGCCGGAACGGCCGCTGGCGGGTGCGGCCATGGCCGCCAACCTGCCTCCGACTGATACGGCGGCGCTGACGCCGCAGCCGCCGGCCGCGATGGCGGTTTCGGCCCCGGTGGAACAGGCCAAGCCGGGCACCATCGATTTGATCCTGAACAGCCTGTTCGGCGGCTAAAGCTTCGGGGCGTATCTCTGAAGCGAGCGGCCATGCAGGCGCAACCATTCCTGCGCCGGCTTGAAGTCTGGCTGCAGTTTTTCCACCAGCTTCCAGAAGCGCGGGCCGTGATTCATCTCCTTGAGATGCGCCACTTCATGGGCCACGACATAGTCGCGCACGAAATCCGGCGCGAAGATCAGCCGCCAGGAAAACGAGATCGCCCGCGCCGCCGAGCAGGAGCCCCAGCGGCTGGCGGTGTCGCGCATGGTGATGCGCGCGGGCACGACGCCCAGTTGCGCGCCATAGGCCAGTGCCTGCGCCTCGCACAGGTTGCGGGCCTCGCGCTTGAAGAAATCAGTGAGACGGCGCTGCGCATGTTCGGCGCGGCCATGCACCCACAACACGCGCCCCGCCGCATCATGGCAGACCGGCGCGGGGCCGTTTCTGCCGCCGTGGCGGATTTCGTGCGACTGGCCGCGAAACGGCAGCCTGGCCCCGGGTGCCAGCACCACCGGCTGCGGCACCCGCGCCCGCTGCCGCGCGATCCAGTCCTGCTCGCCGCGCGCGAAATCCAGCGCATGGGCGAGGCCGGCCCGGGTCGGGGCCACCACCGTCACTTCGCCTGTGGAGGGGTGAACCTTGACGATCACGCGCCGGGCGCGCGGATTGAGCCGCAACTTGACCGAAACCGGTTCGCCTTCGATGGCCAGGGCCACGGTTTCGCCGTTGCTTCTGGTGGGTCGCTTTTTGACGGCGCTGGCTTTAGGCTTGCGGCGGAACAGGGAAATCATGTCGACACGTCCGCGCTTTCATCTTGCGTTCCCGGTACGCGATCTTGCCGAAGCCCGCGCCTTCTATGGCGATCTGCTCGGCTGTCCCGAGGGACGTTCGAGCGAGGAGTGGGTGGACTTCGATTTCTTCGGCCATCAGATCGTTGCGCATTTAAGCCCGAAGGAGGTCGGTCACAAAGAACATAATCAGGTTGACGGTGACGCAGTTCCCGTGCGCCATTTTGGTGCGATCCTGACAATGGAACAATGGAAGACGCTGGCCGGCAAACTGACCGCTGCCAACACACAGTTCATCATTGCGCCCGGCATCCGCTTCGAAGGGCTGCCCGGCGAACAAGCAACGTTCTTCTTTCTCGATCCCTCCGGCAACGCACTCGAATTCAAGGCCTTCCATGACGACAACGCAGTCTTTGCGCGCTGACTGGATCGCCATCGCGGTCGGCACCGGCGCGCTGGCGCTGATCCTGGGCGCGCTGGGTTACCAGTATCTGGGCGGCATGCCGCCCTGCCACATGTGCCATTGGCAGCGCTGGCCGCACATCGCTGCGGCGGTGATCGGCCTGATCGGCGGCGGCTTCCTGCCGCGCCGCTACGCTTTTTATGTCGCCACCGCCGCTATCATGCTGGTGCTGTCTTCGGGACTGATCGGCGCGTGGCAGACTGGATTCCAGTGGGGCATCCTGCCCGGTCCCACCACCTGTTCCGGGACGCGCTTCGTGCTGGGCAGCGACATGGCGCCCGCGCCGTCCTGCAGCCTGCTGCAGCAGGTGTTCCTGGGCCAGACTCTGGCTTTCTGGAATGCCTTCTTCTCCATCGGCATCGCGGCCATCGGCGGCGTCCTGCTGGGAAAGACCGCCCATGAGCCGTAGGCCCAAGCCCACCGCGCCCGGCGTCGCGCTGGACACCGACGCGATGATCCGCGTCGATCATGCCGGCGAATATGGCGCGGTGCGCATCTATCAGGGCCAGCTTGCGGTGCTGAAGCATGGCGCCGCCGCCGACACCATCCGGCACATGGCGAGCCAGGAAGAACGGCACCTGAAGGCCTTCGACAAGCTGGTCAATGCGCGAAAGGTGCGGCCCACCGCGCTGGAACCGGTGTGGCGCGTGGCGGGATTCGCGCTGGGCGCCGCCACCGCCCTGATGGGCGAGAAAGCCGCCTTCGCCTGCACCGCCGCTGTCGAGGATGTGATCGACGAGCATTACGCATCTCAGGTCGCGGCGCTGGAAGGCAAGGACGAAGCCCTGAAGGCGACGGTGGAAGAATTCCGCGCCGAGGAAGCCGAACATCGCCAGACGGCGCTGGAGAATGGCGCCGAACAGGCGGTGGGCTACAAGCTGCTCAGCGCCGCGATCAAGGCAGGCTGCCGCGTCGCGATAAAGCTTTCCGAGCGTATTTGATTGGCCCTGACAGGGCGCGAAAGAAGTGCGCCCTAGGCTTCCAGTTCGGAATCCCAATAGAGATAGTCGGCCCAGCTTTCATGCAGGTAGTTGGGCGGGAACTTGCGGCCATGCTCGCGCAACTCGGTCACGGTCGGCGGATGCGGCCTGTGCCGGGGAAACATCTTCGCCTGGGCGGGCAGCAGGCTGCCCTTGGTCAGGTTGCACGGCGAGCAGGCGGCGACGACATTCTCCCAGGTGGTGCAGCCACCGCGCGCGCGGGGAATGACATGATCGAAGGTCAATTCCTGGTCATCGCCACAATACTGGCATTCGAATTCGTCGCGCAGGAAAACGTTGAAGCGGGTGAAGGCGGGATGCCGCGCCGGCCGGATATAGGTCTTGAGGGCGATGACCGAGGGCAGCTTCATCGCGAAGCGGGCGGAGTGCACCTCGCGGTCATATTCTTCCAGGATATTCACGCGGTCGAGGAAGACCGCCTTGATCGTGTCCTGCCACGACCAGAGCGAAAGCGGGTAATAGCTCAGCGGCCGATAGTCGGCGTTGAGCACCAGCGCCGGACAGGCGCTTGAGGTCACGCTGGGCGCTAACACGGAAAAAATCCTGTGAAGGCGACTCTCCTCTCTCACCAGATTTAGAGGGAGATTCGTGAAACACTCAAGGGCTTATGTGCGACAGTCCGGTTACGGCTTGCCCGCCAGCGCCTTGAGCAGGAACTGGCCGCCCAGCTCCAGGCTTTCCGGGTCAATGCCATGACCGACGCCCCGGGCCAGATGCCATTCCACCGTGACATCCGCCTGCTGCATCGCGCCGATGGCGACGAACATCAGCTGCGGCGGCACGACATTGTCGCTGTCGCCATGACTGATGAAGACGGGGGGATAATGTCCTGCCGGGGCGGGCTGGGGGATGCGGCCCGGCAACTGGCCGGAATAGGCGATGATGGCGGCGGGCGCGACCTTGCGGCGCAGGCCGACATATAGCGCCATCATCGCGCCCTGGCTGAAGCCGATCAGCACCAGATTTTCCGGGGCGACGCCCTGTGCCGCCAGTTCCGCGTCGATGAAGGCATCCAGCCCCGGCGCTGCGGATGCCGCGCCCGGCGTGACATCGTTGTTATCCAGGGTGCGCAGGGGAAACCACTGATAGCCGGACGCGCCGGGAACCGGCAGGGGGGCGTTGGGCGACGCAAAGGCGGCGTCCGGCAGGGCCTGCTGCCAGCTTTGCCCCAGCGACAGCAGGTCGTTGCCGTCGGCGCCATAGCCATGCACCAGCACGACAAGCTGGCGGGCGGTGCCGCTGAGAGGGGCCAGGCGAGGGGTATCGGACGCAGACATTGGGCCTCGGACGCTTTAAATTCGGCGGCGACCTTACAGAACCCGCGATGATTGTCACCCGTTTCGCCCCCTCGCCCACCGGCCTGCTGCACCTGGGCCACGCCTATGCGGCCTTCACCGCCCATGACGCGGGAGACGATTTCCTGCTGCGGCTGGAAGACCTGGACCAGGGCCGCAGCCGCGCCGGCTTCATTGAAGCGATCCTCTTTGACCTGAAATGGCTGGGCCTGTCGTGGGACGAACCGGTGCTGCGCCAGTCGCGCCGCAGCGCGGCCTATGAAGAGGCGCTGCGGAAGCTGGACGCGCTGGGGTTGATCTATCGCTGCTTCTGCACCCGCAAGGAGATCGCCGAAGAAATCGCGCGGGCGGGCGAAGCACAGCACTATAATGTCTCGGGGCCGGATGGCCCGCTCTATCCCGGCACCTGCCGCCATCTGGTGAATACACCATCCGACAAGCCCTGCGTGCTGCGGCTGGATGCGGCCAAGGCGGCAGCGCTGGCGGGCCCGCTCAGCTTTGGCGAGCATGGCAGGCGCCACGAGGTCGATCCGCTGCGCTTCGGCGATATCGTGCTGGCGCGCAAGGATCTGCCGGCCGCCTATCACCTCGCCGTGGTGGTGGACGATGCCTTCCAGAACATCACGCTGGTGACGCGGGGCGAAGACCTGTTGGCCGCCACCCATGTGCAGCGGCTGCTGCAGGCGCTGCTGGGCCTGCCCGAACCGGCCTATGCGCATCACCGTCTCATTCTCGACGAGACGGGCAGGAAATTTTCCAAGCGCGATCAAGCCGTGACGCTGGAAGCGCTGCGCGTGGCGGGCGCTACACCGTCTGATATTCGCGCCTGGCTGGAGTTGTGACACCGGCGGCCAGCAATAGGGCGCGCCACCACGCCAGGCGCGGCGGCTTTGCAATGGCGGCGACAAGGCGCAGGCGATAGCCGACGCGCGGGATCGTCTCGATCACGAAGGACGCGCCATGATCGGCTTTCGAGAGCCGCCGCAAGCGGCCTATGGCGCGGTGAATGGCATCTTCGCCGACGATGCGGCCGCACCAGCATTGCGCCAGCAAGTCATCGCGCGACATCACGGCCCCGTTCGCGCGGGCCAGCGCCACCAGCACCTGCATCACGCGCGGCTCCAGGCTGTCGATCCAGCCTGCCCGCATCACTTCCCGCGTGGAGGGGCTGACCCGTAGATGGCCAAGCGTGAAATCCGGCACATGCGCCAAGCCGACCGGCAGAAGATACTGTGCCAGCGTCACGGTTCAGCCCTCGATGATGCCGCGCAGAAAGGCGACATAATCCTCGAAGGCGCGGCGACCGTCCTTGCTCAGCCTGACGCGGGTGCGGGGCCGGTTGTCGGAAAAGTCTTTCTCCACTGCGACATAGCCCGCCTCCTCCAGCGTCTGGATGTGGGCACCCAGATTGCCCTCGGTGGCTTCGACCAGTTTTTTGAGCCGCACGAATTCCAGTTGTTCGCCCGGGGGCAGCGCTTTTAGAGCCGACATGATCTTCAGCCGCACCGGCTGGTGAATGATGGTGTTCAGGTCGGCCATCTCACACCTTCCGCAGCCAGAGGCCGACCAGCACCAGCGAGCCACCGCCCACGAACGCCATCCAGAGCAGAAAATATTCCGGCAGATAGAAGAAGCCGCCCAGCGTCAGCGCCGCGACCGCAATGCCGGCATAGAGGAAGCGCAGGCCGCGCCAGATGCCGAAGACGGCGTAGGCCAGCGCCACCAGCAGGGGAATGAAGGCGCCCGTGGCCGCAGGATTGTAGGGCCGCATCACCGTGAAGGTGGCGATGACGAACGACCATAGCGCCACGATGGTCAGCAGCCAGCGCAGGCCGATGCTGCGGCCTTCGGCATGTGCGCCGGGATTGCGGGCGAGACGCTGGCGGCGTCCAATAATCCAGCTGCCTGCAAAGCCCAGCAGCGTCAGACAGGACCATAACCAGTCAATGCCGTGAACCGTGCCATGCCGAACCAAAAGATAGGTGCCGCTGTAGCCGGCGACCCAGATCAGGCCCCACAGGATGAAACCGGCGCTGGCATTGGCATAGCATCGCACTTCCATGCTGCGCTTTTCGGTGCGGTTGATTTCTCCAAGCATTTCAGCGGCTTCGCTTTGCGACAGGCTCATGGCCAGACCCCATTGGTAGATAGCTCTGTGAAATGGAGTATTCTGACCTACTGCCTTTGGCAAGCGGATTTTTCGCCCCCGCCCGCCCATGCTAGGAGCGGCCCATGAGCGACCATCCTTTAGACCGCCTTTTTGCCACCATCGCCGCCCGCAAGTGCGCGGATTCGCAGACCTCCTACACTGCCAAGCTGCTGGCGGCGGGCGTGGAGAAATGCGCCAAGAAATTCGGCGAGGAAGCGGTGGAAGCGGTGATTGCCGCGACGGCAAAAGACCCCGTGGCCCTCACCAGCGAGAGTGCCGATGTGCTCTATCACCTGCTGGTGCTGTGGGCGGCGGCGGGCATCACGCCCGAAGACGTCTATGCCGAACTGAAGGCGCGCGAGGCCCAGTCGGGACTTCAAGAGAAAGCGGCGCGCGGAAAAGCGACCTTTAGTTAGGCGTCTTTCTCGGCCTGTTCTTCCGCGAGGCTCTTCACAAGGTCAAGCACACGCTTGCGCACCTTGCTGTCCTTGATCTTCATGAAGGCCAGGGAAAGCTGCAAGCCTTCACCGGAGGAAACGAACTCCATCACCGGCGGCGCGCTGTCCTCGGCGAAGCCTTCCTGCCCGGCCAGTTGCGCGCCCACGCCTTCATAGAAATAGTTGATCGGCACGCCCAGAATGCGCGAGACATCGAACAGGCGGCCCGCACCGATACGGTTGACGCCCTTTTCGTATTTCTGCACCTGCTGGAAGGTAAGGCTGAGCAGCTCGCCCAGGCGTTCCTGGCTCATGCCAATCAGCATGCGCCGGATGCGCACACGATTGCCGACTTGAATGTCAACGGGATTGGCTTGTTTCTTCGGCACCAGAACACATCCTCTGGAAACGGGCGGAACGCACCCATGCGCGCGGAAACCTCTCCGCAACCATTATCTAAACAAAACAAATAGTCACATCAAAGCGGACGCCGGCGACCTGACAAAAGAACCGCAGCGATGAGAGAAGCCAATAAAATTATGGCAAATCCGAGATCGCCGTAACGCGCATACACTGTCGGCGGCAAGGCTTGCGGCAAGCCGACATCGACAACGCCACCCTGCCCCAACCCAAGACTGGCCATAATACGGCCCCGCGCGTCGATCACCGCGCTAATGCCCGTATTGGCGGCGCGCGCCAGGGGCAGACCTTCCTCGATGGCGCGCATGCGTGCGATCAGCAGGTGCTGGTTCGGCCCGGCCCAGGGCCCGAACCAGGAATCATCCGTGACATTGACCAGCCAGCCGGGACGGCTTGCCGGCGTCACCGCACCAGGGAATATCGCCTCGTAGCAGATCAGGGGTGTCACCGGCGGCGCGCCCGGCAAGGCGAAGCGATGCGGCCCGTCACCGGCGGCAAAGCCGATATTGCCGCCCGTCAGCCGGCTAAAACCCAGCCGGCCCAGCAGCGGCGCCAGCGGCAGATATTCCCCGAACGGGACCAGATGGAATTTGTCATAGACGCCCAAATTCGTGCCGCCTGGCCCAAACAGGTAAAGGCTGTTGTAGCCACGGCCTTGCGCGTCCAGCCGCACGGTGCCGGTGAGCAGCGAAGCCCCGCCCGCCGTAAGCTGCGCGATCTGGCGCAACGCTTCGGCATCGCGCGCCAGCACGAAAGCCGCTGCCGATTCCGGCCAGATGATGTGGGTGGGATTGCCGGGGCGCTGGGTGAGGGATGTAAGGCGCTGCAAGTTGCGTGGCACGAAGCGGCCATGCATTTCGGCCTGGGGCACATTGGGCTGCACCAGCCGCAGCGAGACGCCGGGCACATTCACGCTGGGCTGCCGCAACTGCAGGGCGCCGAAACTCCACAGCGTGGCAAAAACGGCCAGCATCACGACAGGCAACACCGTGCGGCGGCGCGCGAGCTCCGCCAGTGAAACACCCAGCAGCAGCGTGAGCAGCGACAGGCCATAGGCGCCGAACAGCGCGGCGCTTTGCATCACCTCTGGCGAGGCGCCCCAGGCATAGGCCGGCAGGTTCCAGGGAAAACCAGTGAGGATGTGGCCGCGCAGCCATTCCGCCACCGCCAGGCAGAGCGCCAACAGCACGGCGCGGGCCGCACCGCTCGCGCGCAGGTAAGCCGCCGCGCCGCACGCCAGCGCCCCGAACAGGCCCAGGCCCGCCGGCATCAGGGTCACTGCGAAAGGCAGTTGCCAAAGATGTGAGGATGGATCGACCATGAAGGGATAGGCGATCCAGTGCAGCCCGACCAGGAACTGGCCGAAGGCAAAGCCCCAGCCGGTGACGGCGGCGGCGCGCACCGTGTGCGCGCCATCCAGCAGCAGCGACAGGCCCGCCAGCGCGAGCAGCAGCGCCGGAAAAAAATGGAAGGGTGGAAATGCGGTGGCGGAAGCTGCGCCCAGCAGGATCGCCAGCCCAAGCCGCCGCCAGCCGGAAAGCCCGCGCAGCACGTCGCCGAGGCGCGTCAAGTGACGATATCCGTTTTTGGAGGGCGGATGCGCAGGCGGCGGACGCGGCGGGGATCGGCCTCCAGCACCTCAAAAACAAAGCCCTCCGGGCCTTCGACGATCTCGCCCCGCTGCGGCACGCGACCCAGATGCGACACCACCAGTCCGCCCAGCGAATCCACGCCCTCGCTGTCTTCGGGCACGGGCAATGCAAAGCCTGCGGCTTCCGCAAAATCTTCCAGCTCCATGCGGGCATCGGCGACGAAGCTGTCGCCTTCGTGCTTCAACGCCATGGGCTCATCGTCATGTTCGTCGGCGATGTCGCCGACGATTTCCTCGATGATGTCCTCGATCGAGACCAACCCGTCAGTGCCGCCATATTCATCGATCACCAGCGCCAGATGGGTGTGGCTGGTCTGCATCTTCAGCAGCAGGTCCAGCGCCCGCATCGAGGGCGGCACGAACAGGATGGGGCGGCGCAATCCCACGATGGGCACATCGGGCAGACGATAGCCGCCGCCCGGCGCATCCTGCAGCAGCGCCAGCACATCCTTCACATGCACCAGGCCGGTGGGATCGTCGAGCGTGTCGCGATACATGGGCAGTCGCGAATGCTGGGCCTCGCGGAACAATTGCACCAGATCGTTCATCGACACGGTTTCATCCACCGCGATGATGGCGGCGCGCGGCACCATCACATCCTTAAGCCGCAATTCGCCGAACTTGAGCAGGTTGGACAGCATAACCCGCTCGGCGTCGGACAGCGCCGGCGACTGGCGCTCGCTTTCCTCGATCACCTCTTCGAGGCTTTCGCGCATTGCGTTCTGGCCGGCGCGGTCGCCCTGCAGCAGGCGCAGCAGTTTCTTCCAGAGAGATATGTCGCCGTCGCTGCTCATGCCGGACCCTCATAGGGGTCGGCGATACCCAGCTTCGCCAGGATCCGGGTTTCCAGCGGCTCCATCAGCTTTGCGTCTGCGGCGTGCTCATGGTCATGGCCCGCCAGGTGCAGCACGCCATGAACCACCAGATGCGTGGCATGGTCGGCGAATTTCTTCTTGGCCTTGAGCGCCTCGGCCCTGGTGACGCCATAGGCCAGCGCGATATCGCCGCGATAACCGTCATCGTGCGCCGGAAAGGACAGCACGTTGGTCGGCTTGTTCTTGCCGCGAAAATCGTGGTTGAGTTTTTTCAGCCGGGCATCATCGGCCAGCAGGATGGTGAAGCGGCTTTTGGCGGGGAGCTTGCCCGCCTTGCGCGCCGCTTCCGCCGCCGCCGCCAGCCTGGGCAGAAGACCGCGATGGCCGCGCCAGGCTGCCTCTTCCACCACCAGCGTTATCTTCGTCTCCATTACCGCGACGCGTCTTTCTTATCATACGCGGCGACGATGCGCCCGACGAGGGGATGGCGCACCACATCGGCCTGGGAGAAGCGGGCAATGCCAACGCCTTCCACGCCCTCGAGAATCTGCAGCGCCTCGTCCAGCCCCTCGGCCCGGCCACCCGGCAGGTCGCTCTGGGTGCGGTCGCCCGTCACCACCATGTGCGAATCTTCGCCCAGCCGGGTCAGCGCCATCTTCATCTGGGCGCTGGTGGCGTTCTGCGCCTCGTCCAGGATGACAAAGGCGCGCGTCAGGGTGCGGCCGCGCATGAAGGCCAGCGGTGCGACTTCGATCACGCCCTGCTCGCGCAGGCGCGCGGCCTTGTCGCCCAGCACGTCAAAGAGCGCATCCGACAGCGGGCGGAGATAAGGGTCGATCTTCTCGTTCAGGTCGCCGGGCAGGAAACCCAGCCGCTCGCCCGCCTCGATGGCGGGGCGCGACAGGATGATGCGTTCAACGCGGCGCTCCTGCAGCATGTGCGCGGCGAAGGCCGCCGCCAGATAGGTCTTGCCGGTACCGGCGGGACCGATGCCGAAGGTGAGCGGATGGGCCCGCATCATGTCGAGATAGGCGGCCTGCGCCGGGTTGCGCGGACGGGTGAGGCGGCCCGAGGATGTGCGGATCGCGCCGGGCACCGTTTCGCGGCCTGCCTCGGCAAAGCGGATCTCTGCATCCACGTCCGCCGGGGTGATGGTTTCGCCGGCTTCCAGCCGCGCATGCAGCGCCTTGAGGATGACCGCAGCGCGTTCCTGGTTCACGCCTTCCACCGCCACCAGATTGCCCCGGCTGGAGACGCGCACGCCCAGCGCCTGCTCCAGCCGCGCGAAATTCTTCTCGTGCGCGCCACCCAGGGCCGCCAGCAGCCGATTCTCGGGAAATTCGAGCGTGAGCTGGTTCTTCTTCGCGCTCAAGCCAGAACGCCCTTCAGGGAATTCGAGGTGCGCATTTCCACCCGCACCCTGGCGATCTGGCCGATCATGGTGGCGGGCGCCTGGGCATGGATCGGATGCAGGTAGGGCGAACGGCCAACAAGCTGGCCGTCCTCGCGGCCCGGCTTCTCGAACAGCACATCCAGCGTGCGGCCGATCTGCGCGTCATTGAAGTCGTCCTGCTGCTCCAGCAACAGCTTCTGCAACGCCTGCAGGCGCTCGGATTTCACGCTTTCCGAAACCTGCTTCATCGCTGCGGCGGCGGGCGTACCCGGCCGCTTGGAATATTTGAACGAGAAGGTCTGGGCGTATTTCACCTTGCGCACCAGTTCCAGTGTCGCTTCAAAATCGGCATCGGTTTCACCGGGAAAGCCGACAATGAAATCCGACGACAGGGCGATATCGGGGCGGGCGGCACGAATGCGGTCGATCAGGCGCAGATAATCGCCTGCCTTGTGCTGCCGGTTCATCGCCGCCAGCACCGTGTCGGAGCCAGACTGCACCGGCAGGTGCAGGAACGGCATCATCTTGTCATTGTCGCGATGGGCGGCGATCAGGTCGTCCGCCATGTCGCGGGGATGGCTGGTGGTGTAGCGGATGCGCGCCAGCCCTTCGATCTGCGCCAGCGCTTCGCACAGCCTGGCCAGCGACCAGCTTTTACCGTAGGCGGCGTCGCCGCGATAGGCGTTGACGTTCTGGCCCAGCAGCACCAGTTCGCGCACACCGCCCGCCACCAGCATGCGGGCTTCGGCGAGCACGGCCTGCGGCGCGCGCGACAGTTCGGCGCCGCGCGTATAGGGCACGACGCAGAAGGTGCAGAACTTGTCGCAGCCTTCCTGCACGGTGAGGAAGGCGCTGGCGCCGCGCGCCGTCGCATCGGGCAGGGAATCGAATTTCTCCAGCGCTGGAAAATCGGTTTCCAGCGCCGTGCCACCGGCACGGGCGATCTTCGCGATCATTTCCGGCAGGCGGTGATAGGTCTGTGGCCCCACCAGCAGGTCGATTGCAGGCGCCCGCTTCAACATCAGCTCGCCTTCGGCCTGCGCGACGCAGCCCGCCACCGCGATCAGCATCGGACTGCCGCGTCTGGCCTTTTCTGCCTTCAGGTCACGCAGGGTGCCCAGCTCGGAATAGACTTTTTCCGCCGCCCTCTCGCGGATATGGCAGGTGTTGAGCACCACCATGTCGGCTTCTTCGGGCGTCGCCGCTGCGCCATAGCCCAGCGGCGCCAGCAGGTCGGCGATGCGCGCCGAGTCATAGGCGTTCATCTGGCAGCCATAGGACTTGACCAGCAGCTTCTTCATACGCGGCCTGCCAGGGCCAGGCTCAGGCCTGCCGCCACTTGCGCCTGGGCCCGCGCCGCCAGTTCCTTGCGGTTCATCTGGTCCAGCGTCGCGGTGGGATGGAACTGCACCGTCACGTCCAGCGGCCCCGTCTTCAGCGCCTCCCACAGATGCGGCACCATTTCCATGTCGCCGAACCAGGCATAGAAGGGCCGGATCTCGCGCCCCATCGGCATGCCCTGGCAGCCGACATAGGCGATCGAGACCGGCTGCACCGCCACATGGCGTCCGTCGGCGCGGCGCGCTTCGGCAGCACCCAGCAGCGCGCTCTTGAACGGCAGCACGCTGTTGCCGTCATAGGAGGTGCCTTCGGGGAACAGCACCAGGCAATCACCCGCCGCCAGCCGCGTCCCGATCTGGTCGGCCACTGCGCCGGTCTGGTTGCGCCGCTCGCGCGCCACAAAGACCGTGCGCTGCAGCCGCGCCAGGGTACCGAAGACGGGCCAGCCGGCAATCTCCGACTTGGCGACAAAGGACAGCGGCGTGATCGCCGACAGCAGGATGATGTCCAGCCAGCTGGTGTGGTTGGCCAGCAGCAGCACGCCTTCGTCCGTCGCGGGCGTGCCGATGATGCGGACATGGACGCCGAACAGTTTGCAGACGCTGCGATGATAGAAGACCGGAAAGCTTCGGGCGGCGCGCGGGGCCAGCTTCAGCAGCAGCATCTGCACCGGCATGCATGCAAGGGTGAACAGCACCATGCCCGTCACGAGGACGGCGGCGCGCAGCACAGCGATGGGGGGGGACAGCGCCGGCAGATCAGCCGGGGCGCTTGGCCTTGGGGACGCCATAAAGCTCAAGCCGGTGGTCGATCAGTTCAAAGCCCAGCTCCTCGGCAACACGACGCTGCAGCTTCTCGATTTCCTCGTTGCGGAATTCGATCACGCTGCCGGTCTGCACATCGATGAGATGGTCGTGGTGGTTTTCCGGCACCTCTTCATAGCGCGAGCGGCCATCGCGGAAGTCGTGGCGCTCCAGGATGCCGGCATCCTCGAACAGCTTGACGGTGCGGTAGACGGTGGCGATGGAGATATGCGGGTCCATTGCGGCGGCGCGGCGGTAGAGTTCCTCCGCGTCGGGATGGTCGGGCGAATCCGACAGTACCTTGGCGATGACACGGCGCTGGTCGGTCATGCGCAGGCCTTTGTCCACGCAGAGTTTCTCGATCCGGGTCACAGGGAACTGTCCATATTGTGCAAGTCCGGCAAGTTAGGCCAATTTTCCCGCCAGCGGAAGCGCGGCTTTCAGCACCAGCGCATCACGGCCCATTTGCGCGGTCCCGTCCTGCGAATAGCTATCATAATAGCCCTTCCGCTGACCGGCGCGCTTGAAGCCAAGGCCATTGTAGAGCGCCAGCGCGGCCGGATTGTCGGTGCCCACTTCCAGGAGCAGGGTTTGGGCCCCCAGGATGACGGCATGGGCAGCGGCGGCCTGCATCAGGTCGCGTCCAAGGCCACGGCCTCGCGCTGCAGGGATCACGGCCAGGGTGAGAATCTCGGCTTCGCCACCAGCGGCGCGGGCCATCACAAAGCCGGACGGCGCCGCGAAGGCAAAGACGCCGGATCCCGCCAGCAGGCTGGTCAGCGCCGCCGCATCCCAGGGCTGATCAAAGGCCTGCGCATGCAGCACCGCCAGCGCATCCGTGCCGCTTGCAAACAGGGTCACCAGTTCACGCCCGCCGGGCAGCTTGGCATCGGGCGCGCGCAGGTAAAGCGGCGCTGGTGGCGCTGCATCGGGGCCGGGCGCGAGCAGTGCCTGCGCCAGCTTCGCCACGAACAATGCATCGGGCTGTTGAATGGTAGAGAGCGCGAAGGGATCGCCAAGTGCATCCTTTGCCGCAGGTGCGCCCGTGCCTGCCAGCACACAGGGACCGAAGGCGCGAATGGCTTCGATGGCAGCGAAAAAAGACAGCACGCGTGGCGACAGCGTCATCACGCCATTTTCAAACAAGGCGAGATAGGCTTCGTCGCGGCGTGCATCATGAATCGTCGCAGCCCGCATCATTGCGGTTTGCGCACAGGCCGCAGCCGCCATCGCTTCCAGACTGGTGATGCCGGTGAGCGGCCTGTTCAACGCCAGACGCAGCCCGCGCATGAAGGACAGGCCGACGCGCTGGCCGGTGAAAGTGCCGGGCCCCACCGTGACGGCGAGACGATCCAGCGTGGCGAAATCGTGCCCCGCCATCACATCCTGCACCATCGGCGCCAGCGCCTCGGCATGACCGCGCTCCATCGTTTCCATGCGATGCGCGAGAAGAGTTTTCCCATCCAGCAACGCGACGGAACAGGCGCCCAGACAGGTTTCTACGGCAAGGATTTTCACAAGATCTTGCAGGCGTCGTCGAAGCCGAGGCGCGCCTGGCGCGGGCGCAAGCCCTCGCGGTCGCCATAGCCGAGATTGCAGAGGAAATAGGACTTGATCTGCGTGCCTGCAAAGAATTCCCGGTCGACGCCAGCGCGGTCGAAACCGGACATGGGGCCGCAATCCAGTCCCAGCGCCCGCGCCGCGACCATGAAATAGCCGCCTTGCAGGCCCGCGCTGCGCGTCGCCATCAGTTCGACTTTCGCCGGATCGCCTGCCAGCCGCGCCTGCATCTTCTCGGCGGAACGTGGCGCCAGCACCGGCAGGGTTGCCGCGAAGTCGAGGTCATAGGCGACAATGGCGGTGGCGGGCGCGGCCATGGTCTGGGCGATATTGCCTTCGTCCAGCAACGGCTGCAAACGCGCCTTGGCTTCGGGGGACACGATAAAATGAAAGCGCGCGGGGCAGATGTTGGATTCGGTCGGGCCCCAGCGCGTCAGGTCATAGATTGCCATCAGCAGGGCTGGCGTGACGGGCTTGTCGCGCCATTTGCGTAAGGTGCGCGCCTCGCGGAAAATCGCATCCAGCGCGGCGTCGGAAATGGCGTGGTCCGGTTCGGCGCGCCAATCTTCCACTTTGGAGTACACCATCAGACCGCTTCGACCGCCGTCACTTCCGGTACGTAATGGCGCAGCATGTTCTCGATGCCGTTCTTCAGCGTCATGGTCGAGGACGGACACCCGGCGCACGAGCCCTTCAATTCCAGCGAGACCACGCCGCTGCCGCCGTCAAAGCCGCGGAAGATGATGTCGCCGCCATCCTGCGCCACGGCCGGGCGGACGCGGGTCTCGATCAGCTCCTTGATCTGGCCGACCACCTCGGCATCGTCATCGCTGTAGGTTTCTTCGGTTTCCGCAGCGGTGCCTTCCAGCAACGGCAGGCCACGGGTGAAATGCTCCATCACCGCGCCCAGAATGGCGGGCTTGAGGTGCTTCCAGTCGCCATCGCGCTTGGTCACCGAGATGAAATCGGAGCCGAAAAACACCCGGCTGACCTCTGGAATTTCAAACAGCGCCTTGGCCAGGGGCGAGCGGTCCGCCGTCTCGGCGCTGGGGAAATCGGCCACGCCGCCCTCGCCCATGACATCCTTGCCGGGAAGGAACTTCAGCGTGGCGGGATTGGGGGTGGCTTCGGTCTGGATGAACATGTGCGCGGCCCGGAAATCTCTTCTGGTACATGGACCCAAGGGGAAGCCGGTTCAAGCTGGCTTATGCCTTGCGCGATGTTTTACCCGGACGATATTGACAGAGAGTATTATACCCGGGTATAGAATTGTTTTACTCCGGATAAAATCATGTCGCATGTCGTCTTTCTCAACAGCAGCCGGATCGGCGGCGGGCCCCTCTCCGTCGCGACCACACACGCGGTCCAGAACCCGGGCGCCCTGATCTTCGGACCCGACGGGCGGGTGGTGGATATCGACCCGACCAGGCTGCCGCCCTCCGACACCAAGGGGCCGGGCCGCCCCCGGCTGGGGGTAACAGCACGGGAAGTGACCCTGCTGCCCCGGCACTGGGACTGGCTGGCAGCACAGCCGGGCGGTGCGTCGGTGGCGCTGCGCAAGCTGGTGGAAGCGGCGTCCCGCGATCCCAGGGCGGAGCGGCATGCGGCGCGCGACGCCGCCTATCGCTTTGCGTCGGCCATGGGCGGCGATGAGGCGGGCTTCGAGGAAGCGATGCGGGCGCTCTATGCGGGCAAGCGCAAGAAATTCCACCGCCAGTTGGAAACCTGGCCGCCGGATGTCGCGGCGCATCTGGAAAAAATGGCGGCACCCGCCTTCGGCAGCGACGATGAAGACTAGTTAGAAGTCGGACGCGATGCCCTTCTTCTCCCAGTCGCCATAGCGCGTCGGCTCCAGACCCTTGGGTCCGCCCAATTCTGGCGGCAATTGCTTGGCAGGTTGTTGCCGCCGCGCCTGCGCTTCGGCTGCGGCACGCTGGCCCGCCTCGGCGATGCGGGCGGCGATGTCGTCTTGATTGGCCATCGAACGAGCTTACATCTTTGGCCTGACTGGGAGAATACGAAAAATGAATACCTTGAAGACCGGCATCCTGATGGCGGCCCTGATGGGCCTGTTCATCGCGATCGGCGGCATGATCGGCGGCACCGGCGGCATGATGATCGCGTTTGTGATCGCGGGCGGCATGAACCTGTTCGCCTTCTGGAATTCCGACAAGATGCTGCTGAAGATGTTCGGGGCGCGGCCTGTCAGTGCCACATCGGACCCCGCGCTTTACCGCATGGTCGAAACCCTGGCGGCCAATGCGAAGCTGCCCATGCCCAAGGTCTATATCTCCGAGAATTCCCAGCCCAACGCCTTCGCCACTGGTCGCGATCCCGCGCATGGCGCGGTCTGCGTCACCACCGGCCTGATGGAACGCTGCAGTTCTGAAGAGCTGGCAGGCGTGATCGCCCATGAGCTGGGCCATATTCGCAACCGCGACACGCTGATCATGACCATCGTCGCCGTGGTGGCGGGCGCCATCGGCATGCTGGCCAACATGGCGATGTTCATGGGCGGCGGCGGTGACCGCGAGCGCAACCCGCTGGGCATTGTCGGCGTCATCCTGGTGATGCTGCTGGCGCCCATCGCCGCCATGCTGGTGCAGTCTGCCATCAGCCGTAGCCGCGAATACGAAGCCGACAAGGCGGGCGCAGAAATCAGCGGCCGCCCGCAATGGCTGGCCGACGCGCTGGACCAGATCGAGCGCGCCGCCAAGGGCCTGCCCAACCATGCCGCCGACGCCAATCCCGCCACGGCGCACATGTTCATCATCAACCCGCTGCATGGCGGGCTGTCGGGCCTGTTCTCGACCCATCCGCCTACGCAGGAACGCATCGCGCGCCTGCGCGCCATGTCCAATGGCGGCGCGCGCGTAGATCTCGCGCCTGCCAGCCCCGTGCCGCAGGTGGCCCACGCGGGTTCACCGCCTCGCGGACCCTGGGGCTAGGCGCTCGCGCGCACCTGCGCTATGCGGTGGGCATGAGTGAAGGCCTTCCTGCCCGCAAAGCCGCGCTGGCGCTTGTTTCCAGCGTCCTGACGCGGCGCAAGCCGCTGGACGGCGAACTGCCACAGATGAAGGCGCTGCCAGCGCGCGACGCCGCCTTTGCCCGCGCCCTAGCCAGCCAGACGCTGCGCCATTACGGCGTGCTGGACGCGGTACTGCGCAAATTCCTCAAGAAACCGCTCAGCCCGCACAAGGCGGGCGCCGCGATGGAAATCCTGCTGCTGGGCGCGTGCGAATTGCTGGTGTTGAAAACGCCAGCCCACGCCGCCGTCGATGCTGCCAATCGCCTGGCGCAAGCCGATGGCAAGGCGGTGCATTTCAAGCCGCTGGTCAACGCCGTGCTGCGCAAGGTGGCGGGCGAAGGCGCCGCGATCTTCTCCAACCTGGACCGCGAGCGGCTGTGCACACCCGACTGGCTATGGCACCGCTGGAGCGCGCAATATGATCCGCAGACCGCGCGGCAGATCGCACGGGCGCATCAGTCGGAAGCACCGCTGGACATTGCCCTGCGCAGTGCCGACGCCGCGCATCCCGAAAGTGCTGCCCTGTTCGGGCTTGCCCGCCGTGTGACGCAGGGCGAGCGCGTCGAGGACCTGCCCGGCTTCGCCGAAGGCGCCTGGTGGGTGCAGGACGCCGCCGCGACCCTGCCCGCCACGCTGCTGGGCGATGTGAAAGGCAAGACAGTGATCGATCTGTGCGCTGCGCCGGGCGGCAAGACACTGCAGCTTGCGGCGGCGGGCGCAAAAGTCACCGCCATCGATCTTGATGCCGCGCGGCTGGCGCGGGTCGAAGCGAACCTGAAGCGCACCGGCCTGAGCGCCACGCTTGTCACCAGCAACGCGCTGGACTTTGACGGCCGTGCCGATTGCGTGCTGGTCGATGCCCCCTGCAGCGCCACCGGCACCATCCGCCGCCATCCTGACCTGCCCTGGATCAAGGAAGCGGGCGATGCGCTGAACATGGCGGTGAAGGCGCTCGAAATCCTGGAAGCCGGCGCATGCATGGTGAATCCGGGCGGGCTGCTGGTCTTCGCCGTCTGCTCGCTGGATCGCGAGGAAGGCGAAGAGCAGGCGCGGCTATTCCTGGACCGCAACCCCGAATTCACCCGCGTCCCGATTGCAGCAGAAGAAGTGTTCGGTCACGCCGAATGGCTGACGCCGGACGGCGACCTGCGCACCCTGCCCTTCCAGCTCGAAGGCGGCATGGACGGCTTCTTCGCCGCGCGGTTCAAGAAAGCCTAGAGCCGCCCCAGCGCATACGCGATGGCCAGATAGACCTTGCCGGTGTCCGCCGAAAGCAGCGTCGATACCAGCAGACCATCGGCATCGCCTTCGCGCGCCTTGGCCAGCAGCGCTTCAAACTCACCGAGGTAAGCATCGGCGGCGTCATGGAAACGCGGGTCGTCGCGATAGAGCGCGGTGATGCGATCCACGGCTTCCGCGTCGATGGTATCCGCCAGGCGGCGCGCGAAGATGGCGCGGTCGCCCGACAGGTAGGAACGCCATTCGCCATCGGTGGGCTCGCTGGCGTTCAGCGCCGACAGGTCGAGCGCCATGTCGGCCAGCGCCATTTCCAGCGCCGCCAGCGCAGCCGCATTGGACGGCTTCAGCGCGCGCGGCTCGTCATTCTCCACCGCCGCCAGCAACTGCTTCATTTCCCAGTTCTGCGAGACACCATCCTTGCGGCCCGCCGGACGGCGCGAGGTGAGACGGCGCGCCAGGCCCTTCAGGCCATCTTCTTCCGGCGCGGTTTCGCGCAAGGATGCACCGGGCAGCGGCGGCAGGGTTTCGGGGGCGCGCTTACCGCGCGCGTGCAGCGCCGACATGGTGCGCGCTGACAGGTCGAGAATCTGTTCCGTCTCGCCCTGCACCACCAGCCGCACGCGGCGGGCTTCGTCCTGCGCCAGGCCGGGCAGGCGGATGAGATGACGTTCTAGTTCTTCCGACGACTTGGCCAGGGTGGTGCGGATCTTGTTCGCTTCGCCCGAGAGTTCGCCCGCGACGCGCAACAGGCGCTCGCATTCGCCCATCGCTTCGCCCACCAGCGCATGCGCATCCTGCCGCGCCTGGCTGGCGCTTTGCGCGATCAGGTCGCGCGCGCCTTCGCCCGCATCCTTCATGCCGTTGACCAGATTGGCCAGCAGCGCATTGGCGGTGTCGGAGGATTCCTTCAGCTTCTCCGCCTCGCGGGCGAAATTGCCGGTGAGCTGGGCGGCGCGCGACGCGGCGTTGGCCATCAGCATCTCGATATGGCGCTGGGCGTCACCGGTGACATCCTCGAACTTGCCCGCCTCGGCGCGCACGGCGCTGACGGCGTTTTCCATCCCCGCCTGCTGACGCGCCAGCGCGGTTTCCAGCACGGCGCTTTCGGCTTTCAGCGTTTCCAGCATCTCGCTCATATGCGCCCGCTGCTTTTCCTGCCGAGCCAGCACGAACTCGGCGCGCTTGAGGGCGTTGTCCGAAACATCCTCGATGCGCTTGGCCTGGGTATCCAGTTCGATGGCGGCGGCGTGCGGCGACTCCGCCGCCTGGGTCGCGGCGGCGCGGAAGGCAGCGGCCTGCACGTCCAAGGACTGTGCCGCCATCTTCAGCGACGACTCGGCGGCTTCCATGCTCGATTTCAGTTGCGCGGCGCGGCCCGCCACCGTCTCGCCGGCCCGCGCGGCGGTTTCGGTCAGCGTGCCCGACAGGCTTTCGATCCGCTCACGCTCCTGGCCCAGGCGCGCGGCGACGGCTTCGCCCCGCACTTCGGCGCGCGCGCCCGCTTCGTCCAGCGCGGCGATCTGGTTCTCCAGCACATTCTCCAGCGCGCGCAGGCGCTGGAAGGCAGCATCGAGGCCCGCATTCAGGCCATCCAGTTCGCGGCGCACGACACGGCCCAGCTTGGCAGCGCTGCGGGCGGCGACATCGTCCACCGCATGCAGGCGCTCGGTGGCGGCCAGCAAATGCCCGGCCGTGTCGTTTAGGGTAAGGCCGCGTGCCACCAGCATGGCGATGGCCAGGAACAACAGCGGCGGCAGCGCCAGCGCGGCGGCGGTGAGCGCCTGCGCCTGCAGCGGCAGGGCGGCAAAACCTTGCGGACCCATGTAACCGGCAAGGTAGGCCGCACCGATGCCGACCCAGAAGAAGGACAGCACCAGCGCCACGCTGAGACCCACCAGCATGTGGCGGCGGCGCGGCAATTCGACAGCGGGCAGGGCGGGTGGCGGCAAAGGCCGCTCGGCACGCGGGGCTTCGGCCACCGCCGCGTTGGAGGCAACCGGCTGGTTCTGCGTGGAAAAATTCCTCATGGCCCTGCTCGCCCGGTGGCTCCCGATCATTTAACCATCACCCCCCTATTTCACACAAGCTGCGCCGCATTAACCGCGCTTTAGCCGAGGCCGGGGCAGGATGAGGCCGTGTCTGATGTCATCGACCTTGAACACTTGGCCCGCTACACCGGCGGCGAAAAGGCCTGAACGCCGAAATCCTGAAGCTGTTTGACGGCCAGATCGGCGAAATGGTCGGCCAACTGCGCAGCGTCATGGTGGCCCGCGATTCCAAGCGCTGGAAGGAAATCACCCATACCATCAAGGGCGCGGCGCGCGGCGTCGGCGCCTTTTCCTTTGGCGATGCGGCGGCATCAGCCGAGCCGGTGGACCCCGCCAATGCCGAGCGCGCCGGCCAGTGCATCGACCGCCTCTCGGAGGAGGCGATGGCGGTACACGACTTCATCCGCCACTATCTGGCTGCCTAGATTTCAGGCCCGCCTCATTTCTGCATTGCTGCGTTGCAATACTTTCGCGTAATTGACGCGGAAGTCCGCTTTACTTTTGTTCGCACTCGCAGCTAGCTTACCTTCAAGTCAAGTTGACTTGCGGGGCTAACCCTCCGCTCCAGCACCAGAAAACGACATACGCAGGTAGGAACCGGGATTGATCGCCTAACCCCAAAGGAGATCCTTCATGGTTCGCAACATCGCCGCCGCCGCCATCCTCGCCACCCTCGGCATGGGCTCTGCCCTCGCCGCCGGCCCCACCACCATCCTCTATGGCGACCTTAACCTCGCCACCACCTCCGGCAGCGCCGCGCTCGCCGCGCGGGTACAGACTGCCGCCACCGCCTACTGCAGCGCGCCTGCCCCCACCTACATGGTGGCACCCGCCTTCGCCGCCGGCGCCACCACGGCCTGCGTCAAGCAGATGAGCCGCAAGGCGCTGCTGGAACTCAGCAGCACCGCCGCGCCGCAGCAGTTCGCGTCGCGCTAGACCACACGACCACGGGCGCCTGTCCGCCAGCGACAGGCGCCCGTCGCTTTCTGCCTGACGCCTATTACTTGGCGTCGAATTTCTGGAATTCGTGCTGGATGGAGCGTTCGATCAGGACGCGCCACACCGCTTCGGCTATCGCGGGCGACAGCCCTGCGGCCTTGGCCTCGGCCAGCACCTTGGCCACCACATCCTCGATCCGCGCCTCGTCTCGCACGGTGGCGCGATCCTGCTTCAGCACCGCCGCGCGCTCGATATAGCCCTGGCGCTGGGCCAGCAGCCGCACCAGCTTGCGGTCCATCGCATCGATGGCATCCCGCAATTCTGCCATGTCAGCGCAGGATTCCGGGGACTTCAGGGGGGCGTCATTTTGCATCGCAGCGCTGTTTATAGCAGGGGTTGTTGGGCTGGCTATTTTTACATATAACGAAGACGGTTTTTCCAGCTATTACACGAACTTAGGTGTAGAAACTTGATTTTCCCGCCGCGCCCAAAAGCATTTAAGGACCGGACACGACCATGACTGCCGCCCATGAAACAGATGTCGTCATCATCGGCGCAGGCCCCATCGGCCTGTTCGCCGTCTTCGAGCTGGGGCTGCTCGATCTGAAATGCCATCTGGTCGACATCCTGGATCGTCCGGGCGGCCAGTGCACCGAACTTTATCCGGAAAAGCCGATCTACGACATTCCCGGCCTGCCCATCGTCACCGGCCAGGAGCTGACCAACCGCCTGCTGGAGCAGATCAAGCCGTTCAACGCGCAGTTCCACTTCTCCGAAATGGCGACCAGCCTGGAGAAGCAGGCCGATGGCCGCTGGAAGCTGAAGACCGACGCCGGCACCGAGATCATCGCCCATGTGGTCGTGGTCGCGGCGGGCGCGGGCAGCTTCCAGCCCAAGCGCCCCCCGGTGCCGGGCATCGAGCAGCACGAGAATGCCGGCGACGGCATCGGTGTGCATTACGCCGTGCGCAAGATGGAAAGCTTCCGCGGCAAGAACATCCTTATTGCCGGTGGCGGAGACTCCGCGCTGGACTGGACCATCAACCTGGCGCCGCTGGCCAAGAGCCTCACCCTGATCCATCACCGCGACGGCTTCCGCGCCGCCGCGCACAGCGTCAACCAGATGCGCGAGCTGGAAGCCTCGGGCAAGGTCAAGTTCCATGTCGCGTCGGTCAAGGCCGTGCATGGCGAGCCGGGCAAGCTGTCGGGCGTGACCCTGGCCGGCGCCGACAAGACCGAATGGCACCATGACACCGATGTGTTCCTGCCCTTCTTCGGTTTGACCATCAAGCTGGGGCCCATCGCCGAGTTCGGCATCAACCTGCATGAAAACCTGATCCCGGTGGACACGGCGCGCTTCGAGAGCCAGACGCCCGGCATCTTCGCCATCGGCGACATCAACACCTATACCGGCAAACTGAAGCTGATCCTGTCGGGTTTCCACGAAGCGGCGCTGATGGCCCAGGCCGCCTTCGCCATCGCGCGGCCCAACGAGAAGCTGCGCTTCCAGTACACAACGTCTTCTTCCAATCTGCAGAAGAAGCTTGGAGTTTAAGCGATGAAGATCATTGGCACGGACCGTCAGGGCAATACGCGCGAAATCGAAGGCCGTGATGGCTGGAGCGTGATGGAAATCCTGCGCGATGGCGGCTTCGATATCGCCGCCGAATGTGGCGGCGCCTGCGCCTGCGCCACCTGCCATGTCTATGTGACCGATGGCTGGTACGGCAAACTGCCGGAACCCTCGGAAGCCGAGATCGACATGCTGGATATGGCGCTGGCGGTGGAGCCGGGCTCCTCGCGCCTGTCATGCCAGATCATCTGCTCGGCCGAGACTGACGGCATCAAGGTCACCGTCGCGCCTGAATAGGGCGCCTCCCAGCCTCTTTACCCGGATGGAATAACGCAGCTAGGCTCCTGCCTGACTGTGTTGTGTGCTTGTGCTGTCGCTGTTTCGCACCGGGCTCCACGACCGTCGCTCATATCTATACCGTTGCGTTCCAGGGCATCGAGGCTCGTCCGGTGGACGTGCAGGTGCACATTGCCGACAGCGGCGCTGGCCAGTTCAATGTCGTCGGCCTGGCCGACAAGGCGGCGGCGGAAAGCCGCGAGCGAGTGCGCGCCGCGCTGGCCGCCATCGGGCTGGCGCTGCCGTTCAAGCGCATCACCGTCAACCTCGCGCCCGCCGACCTGCCCAAGGAAGGCTCGCACTATGACCTGCCCATTGCGCTGGGCCTGCTGGCCGCGATGGGCGCGCTGCCGATCAGCGAGATGGCGAATTACGTGGCGCTGGGCGAGCTGTCGCTGGATGCAGCCATCACCGCCGTGCCGGGCGTGCTGCCCGCCGCCATCGCCGCCAACGAACAGGGGCGCGGCCTGATCTGTCCCGAGGCCTGCGGCGCGGAAGCGGCCTTTGCCGGGGCAATGGAAATTCTCGCCGCGCCATCGCTCATTGCGCTGGTCAATCACATGAAGGGCGCCACCGTGCTGGCAACGCCAGTGCCAAAGGTGGCGATGCCATCGCGCAGTGCGCCCGACCTGCGCGACGTCAAGGGCCAGGAAGGCGCCAAGCGCGCGCTGGAGATCGCGGCAGCCGGCGGGCACAACCTGCTGATGGTCGGCCCGCCCGGCGCGGGCAAGTCGATGCTGGCGCAACGGCTGCCGGGCCTGCTGCCGCCGCTGGATGCGCGCGAGGCGCTGGAGATATCGCTTATCCAGTCGCTGTCCGGCGCGCTGGAAGGCGGCGCGATCAGCCGTTCGCGTCCCTTCTGCAACCCGCACCACTCCGCCTCGATGGCAGCGCTGGTGGGTGGCGGCGATGAACCCGTGCCGTTGCGGCTACCTGTCAGAGCCCGCACGTGGCTGTGGCCGCGCACCAAAATGCGCGCTGGATTACCAATCGCGCATCTCCGGTCCACTGTTTGACCGCATCGACCTGCATCTGGATGTCGCCGCCGTTTCCGCAGCGGACCTGTCGCTACCATCTGCCGCCGAAGGCAGCGCCGCCGTGGCGCAGCGCGTGGCGGCGGCGCGCGATATCCAGCGCGAACGGCTGACGCCGCACGGCCTGCGCACCAATGCGCAGATGGAAGGCGAAGTGCTGGAGAAAATGGCCACGCCGGAAGTAGCAGGAAGCAAGCTCCTGACCGAGGCGGCAGAGCGGATGCAGCTTACGGCGCGCGGCTATCATCGCGTCCTGAAAGTCGCCCGCACCATCGCGGATCTGGGCGGTGCGGAGAGCGTCGGCAAAAACCATGTTGCCGAGGCGCTCTCCTATCGCCGCATCGCGCATCTTTAGACGCGCGACGGACTGCGTCTTACTTCTTCGCGGGCTTTTCTGGCACCGTTACCGTCTTCATCGGGCCCATGCCCGTGACCAGCAGGATCAGGTCTTCATCCTTGGAGCCGTCCCAGTGCACCTTGTTCGCCAGGTCGGTGGCGAAGGTGCCAGCGGGCAGCGGATAGGTGGTGGCCGGATCGAAGGTCTCGCTGGTGGCGACCCACCAAGTGCCCGACACCACATACGCGAAGCGGTCGGTGGTGTGATAATGCGGATGGCTCATCTGGCCCTTGGGCCACTTGATGATGACGCCATAGGGGCCGGGCTTGGTGGGATCGCCATAGAGCGGCGCCTGCATCTGGCCCAGGCTTTCCTTCTTCCACTTCAGATCCTTGGGCAGGATGTAGGTGGCGTGGGTCTTGTCCGGTACCACCGCCGTCTTGGGAATGACGGGCTGGGTCTGGGCGGCGGCGGGCAGCACTGCGGCGGCGGCCACCGCGATGAGGGCGGCAAGGGCAAGGCGCATGACGTTTCTCTCCAAAGTCAGGATTTTATCGGCACGACGCTAAAGGGCGATTGCGGCGAAGAAAAGGGGACCGGAACCTTTGTTCCCGCCAGGGCGTTATCCTCCCGATTTCGGGAGACATATTTCATGAAGCCAATGATGATTCTGGGTATCGTGCTGATTGCTCTGGGTATCGGCGCCTTGGTGGTCCCCAATATTTCCTGGGCCCAGCGCGAGACCGTGGCCGAGATTGGCCCCATCGAGATCAATGCCGACAAGGAAAAGAACGTCTGGATTCCGATGGCGGCTTCCATCGCCGCCGTCCTGGCGGGTCTGGGTCTGGTGGTCGCGGGCCGCAAGGCCTAAGCACAGACACAAGGGCGTGATAGGCTCCGGCCACCCACTTCCGGAGCCTGTCATGCGCCTGCTTGCGCGCGCCCTTCTCGCAGCGCTGCTGCTTCTGCCCCTTCCCGCCTTCGCCGCCGACATCACGGTCTTTGCCGCCGCCTCGCTGGCCGAGACCATGAACCGGCTGGCCGCCGACTATTCGAAGCAGAACGGCAAGACCGTCGCCGTTTCGCTGGCGGCTTCATCGGTGCTGGCGCGGCAGGTCGAAGCCTCTGGCGGCGCCGATGTCTTCGTCAGCGCCGACGAGGAGTGGATGGACTATCTCGACAGTAAGAATTTTCTGGCGGCCGGGACGCGCAAGGACCTGCTGGGCAACCGGCTGGTGCTGATCGCGCCGCTGGACGGCGCCGCCATTAGGCTGACGCGCGGCCGGAACCTGAAGAGCGTCTTGAAGGGCGGGCGTCTGGCCATTGCCGATCCCACCACCGTGCCGGCGGGCAAGTATGGCAAGGAGGCGTTGACCGCACTTGCTGTCTGGGATGGCGTGCCATTGGCGCTGGCGGAAAATGTGCGCGTCGCCCTCGCCTATGTCGCGCGCGGGGAAACGAAGCTGGGCGTGGTCTATGAAACCGACGCCCGGGCAGAACCCAGAGTGAAGGTCGCCGCGACCTTCCCGGAGAACCTGCACACCCCCATCCGCTATCCCGCCGCCCTGACCAGGGACGCTAGGCCGGAGGCGCGGGGCTTCCTCGAGTATCTGTCTTCCCCTGCGGCGCGTTCAGTCTTTGAGAAGGCGGGCTTTACGGTCCTGCGATAGCGCCGTCATTGCAGTTGCGAAGGACATTGCAACATTGACATTCGGGACAGGCGCTCGGAATCTTGTCCCTCACGCCGTCACCCTGCTCGGGCCGGCCCATGACAGAATTCCAGCCACAGATTTCCAGGGAGACGTCTTATGAAGACCATCATGAAATACGGCTTGTCTGCGCTTGCCGTGATGGCAGGCGCCGCCATCGCGTCCCAGGGCTTCGCCCAAACGCAATATCAGAACAATCCTCCCCACGGGCCCCACGAATTCATGGGCGCGACCATCAGCGACCCGCACGGACCGACACCCGATCCCTCGCGCATCACCTACCTGCTGCCCAACCAGATCAAATGGACCGGCAACAAGGCCCTGCTCTATGGCAATCCTACCAAGGCGGGCGATCCCTATGGCGTGCTGGTGAAACTGGCGCCGGGGCAATTCTCCCAGCCGCGCACGCTTGCCAATGACCGCTGGGTCTATGTTGCATCCGGCACCCTGTGGGTCAGCAACAGCACTGCGGCGGCCAGCTATCCGGTCAAGGCCGACAACTTCATCACCAATGTCGCCAAGACCAGCTTCGTGGACGGCAACCGCGCCGGCGCGACCGAGCCCACCGTGCTGATCATCACCGGTGTCGGATCGGCGGATAACCGCATCATGAGCGATTATGCCCAGACCACCACCGTCAAGGTCAGCGATGCGGCGGGCGCGGCGCCCGATGCGGCGAAGATCACGATCGCGGAAGTCTCGACCACCGGGAACCAGAACCTCTATGGCGGCGGCCAGGGTGCCCAGACCGAAGGCACCCCGTATGGCGTCGTCCAGACCTGGGCGCCGGGGCGTTATTCCTCGCCGCATTACCACCCATATCCCCGTTACATTTATGTCCTGACGGGGACCTGGTGGACCAGCTCCAGCACCTATCATGACACCCGGCTGACCTATCCGATGCCGGCCGGCGCCTTCGTCCAGGATCTGCCCAAGGGCATCCATTGGGACGGCAACCGTATCGGCGATCCGAACACCACGCGGCTCTACATCACCGGCGTCGCGCCCGCGACCAACCAGGCCGTGGACGAGGACGGCAAGGAAGTCATGCGCGCACCTGCGGGCCGTGGCGCCACCGCCCCGGCTGGTCGCGGCAACTAGCAGCTTCAAGCCTGCACCATGCGCCGCCCGAAAGTCTTTCGGGCGGCGCATTTTTTATGCGATAACTGCTGCTGCACGCGCCTGCAAGACGCGGCAGGGGGATTGAGGGGAACCATGGACGATAAACCGCGCCGGAAGTTTCATCCGGTCTATCTGCTGCTGCTGATCCCGTATGTGGCGCTGTTGTGGGTGCCCTTCTACAACCAGATCGAGCCGCGCCTGTTCGGCATTCCCTTCTTCTACTGGTTCCAGATGAGCTGGATCGTGGGCGGCGTCGCCTGCCTTTATCCCGTCTATCGCCATGAAGAGCGCAACAAATGAGCATGCAAGCCAATCCCGTCACCCTGACGGTTTTTCTGGGCCTGTTCGCGCTGGTGACGGGTCTTGGCTTTTTCGCGGCGCGCTGGCGCGCGGGCGATCTTTCCAACCTGCATGAATGGGGCCTGGGTGGCCGCCGCTTCGGCACCTGGGTGACCTGGTTCCTGCTGGGCGGCGACCTCTACACCGCCTATACCTTCATCGCCGTGCCCGCTTTGGTGTTCGGTGCGGGCGCGCCGGGCTTCTTCGCCGTGCCCTATACCATCCTGATGTTCCCGCTGCTGTTCCTGGCATTCCCGCGCCTGTGGTCGGTGGCGCATCGTCATGGGTATGTCACTGCCGCCGATTTCGTGCGTGGCCGCTTCGGCAGCCGCAGCCTGTCGCTGGCGGTGGCCGCCACCGGCATCGTCGCCACCATGCCCTATATCGCGCTGCAACTTGTCGGCATGCAGGTGGTGCTGGCAGCCCTGGGCATGAATTTCTCGCTGCACGTGCCGGGCTTCGGCGCGGTCGACGTGCCGCTGCTGATCGCCTTCGCCGTGTTGGCCTTCTACACCTACTCGTCGGGCCTGCGTGCGCCCGCACTGATCGCAGTGGTGAAGGACCTGCTGGTTTACATCACCGTCATCGCCGCCATTATCTACATCCCGGCAAAGCTGGGCGGCTATGGCGCCATCTTCGACGCCGCGCCCCAGACGCAGCTGACGTTGGCCCCGGCGACGGCGACAAGCCTGGGCCCGCAGTTTGGCTATGCCACGCTGGCGCTGGGTTCGCTGCTGGCGTTGTTCATCTATCCGCATGCGGTGACCGGCATCCTGTCTTCGTCCAGCCGTCATGTCATTCGCCGCAATGCGATGATCCTGCCGGCCTATTCGGTGGCGCTCGCCCTGATCGCGCTGCTGGGCTACATGGCGATCGCGTCAGGCGTGAAGGGCGATCCGGCCTATGCCTCCGGCTTTGCTGCCTTCGGCAACAATTTCGCCGTGCCGGCGCTGTTCCTGAAGATGTTCCCGGCCTGGTTCGTGGGCCTGGCCTTTGCCGCCATCGCCATCGGCGCGCTGGTGCCCGCCGCGATCATGTCCATCGCCTGCGCCAACCTCTTCACCCGCAACATCTACAAGGAGTGGCTGAAGCCAGACTGCACCCCGCAACAGGAAGCCAGCGTCGCCAAGATCGTTTCCATCGTCGTGAAGTTCGGCGCGCTGCTGTTCGTGCTGGAGCTGCAGAGCACCTATGCCATCCAGCTCCAGTTGCTGGGCGGCATCTGGATGGTTCAGACCCTGCCGGCGGTGATCATCGGGCTGTATACCCGCTGGTTCAACCCGATGGGCCTGCTGGCGGGCTGGACGGCGGGGATAGTCAGCGGCACGGTGATGGTGTGGCAGTTGGCGCTGAAGACCAGCACCTATCCGTTGGTACTCTTTGGCCTCACCGTCCCGACCTATGCCGCAATCCTGGCGCTGGCGCTGAACATTGCGGTGGCGGTGGTGGCGACACTGATCCTGGGCAAGCGCGCGGGCACAGACGAGACCGTGCCGGGCGACTACACCGCCTGATCCAGCGCACCACACAAAAGAAAAAGGCCGCTCGATGGAGCGGCCTTTTGCTTACTGATCCCGCCACCTGAGCGCTGCGGATTTTGGCCGCTGGCCAGTACCGAGGAGCGATGTGGGCACTAAGCCCATGAGCGACGCGTGACACCGCCAGAGGGCAAAAGACGCGCGCTCAGCCGAAGCGGCCGGTGATGTACTGTTCTGTCCGCTTGTTGTCGGGGGCGGTGAAGATCTTCTCCGTCGCGCCATATTCGATCAGTTCGCCCAGATACATGAAGGCGGTGTAGTCGGATGCGCGCGACGCCTGCTGCATGTTGTG